>NZ_JAMPKY010000001.1:0-345640 GCF_039962255.1 Leptolyngbya subtilissima AS-A7
GCTGTGGTCCCACTCTGACCCATCCCGAACTCAGTCGTGAAACGCAGCTGCGGCGAAGATAGTGAGGGGGTTGCCCCTTGTCAAAATAGCTCGATGCCAGGTCCTTACTTGAACCCCTTCAACTGCTCCTCGGAGTGCTTGGAGGGGTTCTATTTTGAGGCTATGTTTAGTGAATCGAGGGCTATGTCGAGGTTTCCTTGTTGATGAGTAAGCTCTTTTCCTCTATTGTTGATTTGCCAGATCACGATGCAACTTATGAGCTTGGTTATAAGTTAGGGCAATGCTGTCCTGAAGGAACGATATTGCTCCTATTTGGAGATCTAGGTGCCGGGAAGACAACACTGGTGCAGGGGCTCGGTGCAGGTCTTGGAATTGCGGAGCCGATTAGTAGTCCTACGTTTACTCTTGTTAATGAGTATTTGGAAGGGCGTATTCCTCTTTACCACGTAGACTTGTATCGTTTGGAGACGAGTCAAGTAGATGCACTGGAACTAGAGGAAATTTACTGTGAAGGAGATGAGGTGCCTCCTGGTGTGCTAGCAATTGAGTGGGCAGAGCGTATGTGTGAACGTCCGCAGCGGGCGATAACTCTTAGGCTTGAGCATGCAGCCACAGGTGGAAGGCAAGCTATGCTAATGGTCCATGGGAATGTTCAAATAGCTTTATTAAAGAATGTGATTGGCGATGGCTTACTGGTTGATGAAGTCTGAACCTGATGCTTATAGTATTGAAGATCTAAGGCGCGATCGCACTGAAATTTGGGATGGGGTGCGTAACTATCAGGCTCGTAACTTTATTGCCAGCATGGCTTTAGGGGACAAAGCTTTTTTCTATCACTCAAACACTAAGCCACCGGGAATTGTAGGCTTGATGGAAGTTGTAGAAATCAATGTAGTTGATCCTACCCAGTTTGATCGGGAAAGCAAATACTATGACCCAAAATCGCTTAGGGAAAAACCACGCTGGCATACCGTGACAGTTGGTTATTTAGAAACCTTCAAATCTGTCATTTCTTTAGACGAGCTTCGGAAAACGTTTTCTCCTGAGGAGTTATGGGTGGTGCGACAAGGCAATCGTTTATCTGTAATGCCGGTTGATGATATGGTGGCTGAAAAGTTGTTACACAAAATTCAAGCTGCTTAGTTCTTCAAAAATGCTCACGCTTTATTCAAAGTTCTAACTATGCACCTCCCTGAAGACCCGGAAACACCTGTGCAGATTAATATTGTGCCGATGATTGACGTGGTTTTCGCGGTGCTGACGTTTTTTATTCTTTCTAGTTTGTTTTTGAGCCGCAATGAGGGGCTGCCGGTAGCGCTGCCGGGGGCAGAAACAGCGGAAACTCAAGACCAACGCCAAGTTGTGGTGTCTTTGAATGCGGCTGGTGAGCTGTTTGTGGGCGCTCGTGCGGTAACAGATGAGCAGCTTCTGGAGGCGATTCAGACCTTGGGTATTCTGTCTGACGGTGGCCTTGTGGTAATTCGAGCAGACCAATCAGTGAGTCATGGGCAGGTTGTGGCGGTTATGGATCAGCTACGGGCTTTACCTGGAGTGCAGTTAGCGATCGCAACTGAAGGCAATCAACCCTAAGGACCTGAAGTAACACAGCAGCATTTAACTCTCTTAACGCTGTATTGCAGGACATCTAGATTCAATAATTTGTGGATCACAGTGAGCACCAAGCCTAAAATGATAGCTGAAGCTGAGAAAATGAATTTCAATCTTTGAATTATGGTGCTACAACTCATGGCTTTGCCAGTGTGGTTAGTGTCGCTAGTGCAGGTTGCGCTAGTGCCTTTCTGCTTTGTTGTGGCTTGGTTGATGATAGGACTAACTCTTTGGAATCTGGTGATAACCATACGAGATGGGGTAAACCGAGCAACAGTGATGCACAAAATTCCCTGTGCAGAGTGCCGCTACTTTACCAACGACCATCGCTTGAAGTGCCCTATACATCCCAAGATTGCTTTGTCAGAATCTGCTATTGACTGTCCTGACTTTGAGGATTCGGGGTTGGGGTAGAACCTCTGAAGCTCAATAAAAAGCCAGCCCTGTCGGTTAAGTAACCGAATTTAGGGCTGGCGGAAGTGAATAGATATGGCTGCCCTGTAGTATGCCCGGAAAGTTGGCTGTTCTCCGGTTGATCAGCTTGCTGAAAAAGGATTGCGGGGTTTTCTTTAGAGCTACCCTTGGGCTGTTGGTGCAATTCGAGCAATTGCCTCTTTGATAAACGCTTTCATGACTGCATCGCGCTGGTTGAGGCGAAATTGCTGCTCGACAACCGCACCCATCCCATCGTCTCCCCAACTTTGATTGTGGCGAAAATACTCTACAAAGCTTTTGCCGGCAATACGGGTTAGGTAAGCACCGCTGGCTCCTTTTAGTGCGCGCCCGGCAATCACGGTGGCTAAATTGGTTTGCAATCCTATGGCTAATAGGTCTACAGTGCCTTTGACTAACCCTAGACCGGCTAGTGTTTTAGCTACTGATAGAGCCAGGGCTTTTCCTTCTTCTAGGCTGACCTCACAGCCATAAACTTGACTCAGTTCAACAACCATTTGGGCATTGATAACGGCTGTAGCTAAAAAGTCAAGGCCGGGCAGGGGGGTAACTGCGATCGCCCCCGCTCCAAGCCACTGGTAGCGGTCGATAATTGTCTCGGCTTGGATCTGCCTTTGGTCATTGATCATCTGCCGAGCTGTTTCTCCAAGCTGCTGGGTTTGTAGCAACAGGTTGTCAGCGATTAGGGTCTCGCCTTCTTGGCGGAGTAGGTCGGCGAGACGTGTCTGTAGGGGTAAGAGATTAGGCTGCATTTGCAGCCAACCACCCCCTACCTGGGGCAGTGGCTGGGGTAGTGCCGCTACGGCAATGACATCATCGGGGTTGAGGGGTGGCACAAGGCGCGATCGCAGACGGTCTAGCAATGCTCCTAAGTCGGCTTCAACGTAGCGATCGGCCTTGTTGAGCACTACCAACACCCGCTTGCCTACGTCCATCAACGTTTTCAAGACAGTATATTCTGCTTGCCGCAGGTCGTCGTCAAGCACAAATATAACTAAATCGGCTTCGGTCGCGGTTCTGCGAGCTTCTGCTTCCCGCTCTGTGCCAGCAATGCCGACTTCTGCAATACCGGGCGTATCTATAATTTGAATGTTTCTAGAACTGTTGGGTATCGTCCAAGCATAGGTGTGCTGAACTTGTGTTGTGCCCATAGCGGCGCCGATCTCACCGATGGATTGCCCTAAAAGCCCGTTGATTAGCGCTGTTTTTCCCGCTGACCCCACTCCAAAGACGGCAATGACTAGAGGACGGGTATTTAGCTCTGACTGTAGATTTAATGCTTTTTGCTGTAGCGCTTGACGGGCTACCTGGTCTTGAATTTGTTCAACCTGGCGCTGTACAGCAAGTAGGTTGACCGTTGCCGCCTCTTCAGCATGACGAGGGGTTTGAAGATAGCGACGTCGGCGAGGACGCAAAAAAGGCCACAGCCGGTGGATGACAACCCCTAGCGATGCTAGGCCAAGAATTGTCACTATGCTCAGCGTTGCCCGAGCTAGCAGGGGCGACACTAGTGCTAACAAGGTGTAGAGGCGCAGCAATGAGTCGGCTAGCAACAGCAATGCGCCTAAGCCAACCAGTAGCCCTAGCGGAAAAAGTACCCAGTGCCACCGTCCCATAGCTATCCTGTTCAACCAACGGCAGTGGATGAAGAATAGCGTAAAACCACGGTTTAAAGCCTGCTGTGGCAAGACCGTTGAAATAACCCTCTTACCCAGCAACTAATACAACTCCGCGCAGAGCTACCTGCATCTATGGCTAAGGGTCAGAGATACTGGTTTAGAGCGGGTTGTGGGAGAACCGATCGCTGCGATTGGAGCGATCGGCACTGCCATTGTCGGTGCGGGGACGGGCCTTGTTAACGCGCAGTTCGCGACCTAGCCACTCGGCTCCATCCAGCTCAGAAATAGCCTGGTCTTCTTTAGCTTCGTCAGCCATGTCGACAAATGCAAAGCCACGCTTGCGACCGGTTTCGCGATCGATAGGTAGGCTAATACGGGTGACCTCACCGTATTCAGCGAAAATGCTTTTGATGTCGTCCTCAGAAGCCTGAAAGGACAAGTTCCCAATGTAGATAGTCACGAGTCTCTCCGAACCAAAATGCCAAGGTGTTTTAGGTATTGCACCAGTAGGCTAGGAAGCCAGAAGCTTTATCCTGGGGCTTTCAGGGGCAATATTTGCTGCCATGATAGCCGATCAGTTTATCGCTAGCAGTAGCCCACCTCACACCTAGACGGTTTCTTACAACTGAACCCTAGAGCAGTTTCCTACTGCTCTAGGGTCGAGTGCTACTAGGCTTACTAAGAAGCACTATCTTTTGTCTACCTCTGTTTCGCAACCTGCAGGATGCCGAACAAGATGCAATGCCTACAGGACGCCTAAATAGCACTAGGGCAGACGGGGCTTGGCAAAGCTTTAACCAACTTGCTGATCGCTAGGCGTTAAGCTGTGACGAACAAAGTCTGCTGTTTCTAAGCAAAAATTCTTGGTTCCTCGAACAACATGCAAAGCTGAAGACACCCCAGGAATGCGGTCTAATCTGCCCGGGTTAAGGTTGCTTACGCTGCTTAAGGGCCAACCTAAATTAGGTGCAGCAGCCAGGGTAACTAGGTCTGGGTTGCGATAGCGAATCTCGTTCATGTATCCATCAAAATACATGGGTCCACAGTCTGGGTGATTCACAGGGCGATCGAAGGATGCTTCCATAAATTCAACAAGTTTGGGAATGGCCCGGCCTTGGCAAGTCCAAAAATGGGTTTCACGAATGTTTTGGCGAACCCTAATTTGGGAGAAAAAGCGATCGGGCGTGGGGGCAATGGTTGTTTTCTTACCGTTGGCCATGTCGTTGGAGTAGGGCTGACACCCAAAGTAAGCAAAATCCCAGCGGCGATCGGTGAGTTCATCTAAGATTGCTGACTCTTGGCGAATCAGGCGTTGGCTGAGTACACAGTCTTCTTGAAATAGCAGGAGACGTTCAACGTTGTCATCAGCAGCTTTGCGAAGCAACTCATAGTTGCTCATGACGCAGCCCCTCACACTGGCCTTGGGAAATTGTCCCGCATCATCGAACTTTAGACCCTGAAACCATTGCACTTTGTTTTCTATGCCCAAGCGTTTGACCTGGCGCTGAATACTTCTCAACCGTCGTTTCCGCTCCGGTAGATAGACGATCGCAATGCGGTCAAAATAATCGGTGAACTTCATGGGCTTATTCCAATGAGACAACACAAATAGACAGCGATGACACCTCTGGAGTAATCATCTGGGTTTCATCAAAAGCAAGAATAGTTAAGGCGGTGTGCTCACTTTTAAAACCATGATTGTATTCATCGAGCCGACGAATTGCATGTTGGGAATAAATCTACAGCTAAAACTGGGAGGAAAATAACTACCTTTAGGATGAAACCTCAAGTTCCTAAAGACGACCCTTTAAACCAATTTAAATAGGTCTTTCCAGCCTGAAGTTTGCCTGGAAAAAAGCTAAGCACGGCTAGTTAATTAAGATAATGGGCACCTAAAAAACTCTAAGTATCTGGAAAAATTATAGAGGCTTAGAGCGCTGACGTAGAGATACAAAGAATTAGATCGTTCAGAACAGCACTGACTAAGAATTAATAACTTGCTACTAAAACGACTACAAATAAAAAACTCTCACATTTAACCAAAAGGTAAAAAGGTGATGCCCTGATTAACCACTGCTTAAATGGAACAGAGAACTCAAAGCTCAACAGAGTTGCGGCGAGGTCTATCTGATTTACTGTGTTTTAGCACAGGGAACATGGCTTATTAAGTGTTTTTAAGCACAGGAGCCGCTTGAAATGTCAGTGATTTTAGTAATTTCGGATTAACTCACTACTTTGTGGCGTATCGCGTATGTGCTCAAGGCTAAGACGAGCTTAGAAATGGTTTGTTCCGCTCAATGTAGATCTGTAGTCAACATATCAATAGATGAACAGATAAGAATAACCCCGCGACCTTGATGATGCTCGTCCGTATCATCAAGGTCGCGGGGTTACCGACCAACGTAGTTAGATTAGAGTTGTCTAAGCTTCTTGCCTAAGCACCCAATGCACCAGGGTGCGTACCCCAAATCCCGTTCCGCCAGGGTTGTTGTAACCGCTTTCTTTCTCGGTCCACACCGGCCCGGCTACGTCGAGGTGAACCCAGGGAGTGGAGGTAACAAACTGCTTAAGGAAGAGGGCAGCTGTGATAGATCCGCCGGGGCGGGGACCGGTGTTTTTCATGTCGGCCACAATGGACTTGAGCCCGTCGAAGTACTTTTCTTCCATGGGCAGACGCCAGAACTTTTCGCCAGCGGCTTCGGCGGCAGCAGCGATCGCCCCTGCTAGCTCCTCGTTTTCGCTAAACAGTCCGGCAATATCGTCGCCTAGGGCAATGATGCAGGCTCCGGTGAGGGTAGCCAAGTCAACGATCGCATCTACGCCCAGCTTTTCGGCAAACACCAGGGCATCGGCCAGGGTGAGGCGGCCCTCGGCGTCGGTGTTGTTGACTTCAATGGTTTTGCCATTAGAGGCGGTAAGAATGTCGCCGGGGCGCATGGCTCGACCGCTGATCATATTCTCGGCGGCGGCACTGATAAAGTGAACTTCGGTGTTGGGCTTGAGCTGGGCGATCGCCTTGGCGGCCCCGAGCATAGCGGCAGCGCCGCCCATGTCGATTTTCATCATCTCGATGCCGCTGCCTGCACCTTTGATATTAAGACCGCCGGAGTCAAAGGTGAGGCCCTTACCGATGATGGCCAGCTTGCGAGCGGGTGCACCGGCAGGTTTGTAGGTGAGGTGAATGAACTTGGCTGGCAGGTCGGAGGCTTTGGCTACTCCTAGATAGGCGCCCATGCCTAGCGCTTCGCAATCGGCTTGCTCTAGAATCTCTAGCTCTAGGCCATGGCCTGTAGCGATGTCTTGGGCGGTTTGGGCCAGGGCTTCTGGGGTGACAATGTTAGCCGGAGCCGACACCAGCTCACGGGCTAAAATAACGCCGTCACAGATGGCCTGAGCGGTTTGAAGACTGCTTTCTTGCCCAGCTAAATCGAGCAGATGAACCTGTTCGACAGTGGCTTTGCCGTTCTTATCCTCTGACTTGAAGCGGTTGTCTTGGTGCAGGGCCAGGCTGACGCCTTCAGCTAGGGCCTGGGCAGTAAGGGCCGGATCGTTCTGCACTACGGGCATGCTCAGGCCGAGGGAGGCCGATTTTTCTTTTTTGGCAAGGCGGGCGGCGGCAGCGGCGGCGCGGCGCAACGTTTCGGCAGTCATGGTGTTACTCGCCCCTAGGCCAATCAGCCCTAGCTTGCGGAAGCTGGCCCCACCGCCCACGCGAGTGATGGCGGTAGACCCATCTTTGCCGGTGAACTCAACATCGTCGATCAGGTCTTGCAGCAGGCCAGAGACGCGACTGTTGAGCTCGGCCACTGTGCCGGTAAGGGGCAGGGCGTCTTCGCTGAGGCCAATAATGAGGGCGTCGCCAGACCAGTCTAGAAGGGGGGTGTTAGAGGCGTGAAATTCCATTCAACCTTGGGGCTAATATGCTCTGTTTACTATAAACCTTAGGCAGCCTCTGGCGGGGAGAGGGCGGGTGAAGTCATCAATCCCGAATTGGCTAGGTAAGATATAACGGCATGGGTCAGCCAAGGAGAAATTTTACTTCGGCTGCCCCGCTGCGCCACGGGCTAATTTTTCGACTACAACCCTTATCTAGAGTGCATGGACGTGCCATGGTGAAACGGTTAAAGGCGAAGCTGCCCCTGGTGGCGATCGCGGGGCTTGGTGCCCTATCTTTGGGGATGGCCGCTGCCCTGGTGAATACGGTGTCGTCACCGGGTGACTCCACAACAATTTTGGAAGAATCACTGCTGCCGGGCCTGGGGCGATCGCCGGCTTTAGATGCCGATGACCCGGTGCTGGCCCTCGCCCTACAGCCTGCTGAGCAGCGCCAAGAGGCGCTGGTGGCCCTGGCCGATGGGGGAGATGCGCTCAGCCAAAGCCGAGCGCGCTATCTGCTGGCGCTAGATTTAATTGCCCAAGATCGCGGCGGTAGTGCGATTCCCCTGCTAGAGGGGCTGGAGAAAGAGTACCCGGCGATGGCCCCCTACGTGGCGCTGGCGCTAGCTCAGGCCCAGCGAGCGGCGGGGCAGGCCGAGGCCGCCCAGCAAACCCAGCAGCGCCTGCTGAAAGAGTATGAGAAGAATGGCGCGATCGCCCTGCTGCTCTTTGAACTGGGTCAGCAAGACCCGGCCTACTGGGATCGCTTGGTGCAGCAGTTCCCCAACCACCCCAAAGCGGTGGAAGTGGCCCACCAGCGACTGACCGCTGATCCCAATCGCGCGGACACCCTCCCGTTGCTGATGATTATGGCGCGAGCCGGGCTGTATCACCCCAATGCTGGGGCGGCTCTGCTGCGGCTCAAAACTGAGTTTGCTAGCCAGCTCAGCCCGGAAGATTGGCAGACCGTAGGCTTTGGATTTTGGCGAATCGACAGCTATGGCAACGCAGGGACGGCCTACGCCCAGGCCCCGCCGTCGCCCCGCAACCTCTACCGGGCGGCACGAGGAGCCCAAGTGAGCGGCCAGCGCGATCGCGCGATCGCCCTCTACAGTAGGCTCGATCAGCAGTTTCCCGACGCGCCCGAAACCGCCACCGGGCTGTTGCGTCTGGCCCAGAGTGTGCCCGACGAAGCGGCCCTCGGGGTGCTCGATCAGGTGGTCAGCCGCTTTCCCGATCGGGCGGCGGCAGCACTGCTGGAGCGGGCCAAAATTCTCGACAAGTTAAACAGCACTGAATCAGCTCAGGGCACCCGTGAGCTGATTCTCAAGGAGTATCGAGACTCCGATGCAGCAGCCGACATTCGCCTGCAAAATGCCCTCAATGCCGCCGAGCAGGGTGACCTGACCATGGCCGTCAGCTGGGGTGGCGACGTGCTCAAGTACAGCCCCGACAGTGATCTGGCTGCCGATGCTGGCTACTGGGTAGGCAAATGGGGCCGGCAGTTAGGCCAGAATGAGGTGGCGCAAACTGCCCTCGAAAGCGTGATTGCCCGCCATCCGGAGTCGTACTACGCCTGGCGGTCGGCGGTCGCCCTGGGCTGGAATGTGGGCGACTTTCAATCGGTGCGATCGCAGACTCCGGCGGTGACTCCGCCTGCCCAGCGCACTCCCCTGCCCACGGGTTCTAACACACTACAAGAGCTTTACCTGCTGGGGCAAGACCAGCGAGCCTGGGAGCAGTGGCAGATGGAGTACGTCAACTACCAAGACCCAACGCCGGAAGAACAGTTTGTCGATGGGCTGATGCGGTTGGGGACTAACGACAACATCAACGGCATTTACCAGGTATCGAGCCTTAGCCTGGCCGAGGATCCCAAAGACATTGAGGTAGTTCGCGAGCTCAAGCAGCGCCCCGACTTTTGGCATGGTGTCTATCCGATGCCCTACAAAGGTTTGATTACCACCTGGGCGGCAGAGCGTCAGCTCAACCCTCTGCTGGTGGCGGCACTCATGCGTCAGGAGTCGCGCTTTGAGGCCAAAATTCGCTCTGGGGTGGGGGCGGCGGGCCTGATGCAGGTGATGCCAGCCACCGCCGAGTGGATTAAGGGGAAAGCGGGGCTAGAGAGCTATGACCTCAACAACCCTGAAGACAACGTTAAGCTGGGCACCTGGTACCTCGACTACACTCACGCCGAGTACGACAACCACTCGCTGTTTGCAGTGGCCAGCTACAACGCTGGACCGGGCGCTGTGGCGAGCTGGATCAACAAGGGCGGCTTTGTTGATGCCGACGACTTTGCCGAGAAAATTCCGTACCCCGAGACGAAGGGCTATGTGCAATCGGTGTTTGGCGGCTACTGGAACTATCTGCGGCTGTACGATCCGGCGATTGCAGCCCAGGTCGAAACCCTGCAAAAGCGCCATCGCGGTTTTAGGGGCTAGTTTGAATGCTAGGCAGGTTTGATAGGTTTGCCCATGGTGAAACTTCCACGGATTGAGTCTGTTGGCCTAGGGATTGCTCTAGGTCTGTTGAGCACAACCTTTCCCACTGCCGCTGCTTTTGCAGCCCTATGCCCAGCCCAGTTGACCACTCAGTTAGACAGCGCCTTTAACCAGTCTCCTCTAGACCAGGCCTACACCGGGATGGTGCTGCAAACCCAGGGGCAAAATCGCCGTACGCTCTACAACCGCAACGGCGATCGCCTCTTTACGCCAGCCTCTAACATCAAACTGCTGACCACGGCGGCGGCGGCTCACCAACTGGGGGGATACTACCGCCTGCGCACCTCTGTATATGGCACTCCTGAATCGGGGGGAAGCACCGCGCTGCGGGTAGTGGGACGGGGGGACCCCAGTTTGACAACGGCACAGATCGATAGTCTGGTGCAGCAGTTGACCCAGGCTGGGGTGAATCAGGTTAGCCGCCTTACCATCGACGACTCATATTTTCCAGGGTTTGCCACTAACCCTACCTGGGAATGGGAAGACGCCCAGTTTGCTTACGCGGCTCCGGTTAACAGCCTGATTTTCAACCGCAATGCGATCGCCCTACAACTGTCCCCCACCCAGGTGGGCAGTCCGCTAGCGGTGGTGTGGCCCCAGCCCTTACCCGCTGGCCCGCTGCCGGTGGTAAACGATTCCACAACTGTGGCGGCTGGAGCACCCACCACACCCTTAGCTCTTTGGCGCACGGGAGACGCACCCACGGTGCGGGTAACGGGACAGATGGCCCAAGGCAGCAACCCTCAGACCCTAAACTTAGCGGTGCTAAATCCAGCCCAGCAGTTTGCGGCGGCCATGGAACAAGCCCTTCAGCGGCAGTCGGTGGCAGTGGGGCAAACGGTGATTGTGCAAACCTCAGCTCCGATCGCAGACTCAGAATTGGCAGCGGTAGAGTCTCCCTCTGTCCGGGAGCTTATGGTCTTGGCCAACCGCGATAGCGATAACCTTTACGCCGAGACCCTGTTCAAAACCCTGGGGGTGACGGCAGGGGGGAATATCACCGAGGGGGACGATGTCGCGGAGGCGAGTCAGGCGGGGGGCGAGGCGGTCAAAGCGGCCTTGGCAGAGATCGGAGTAGATGCGACAGCCCTGCGGCTGGCGGACGGCTCTGGGCTATCGCGGCACAACCTGGTGTCACCGATCGCGCTGGTAGAGACCCTCCAGGTGATGACTACCCATCCTCAGGGGGCCGTGTTTCGAGATTCGCTGGCGATCGCGAGCCAGACCGGTACCCTGAGCAGTCGACTACGAGGCACCGCGCTAGAAGGTCGTTTGCAGGGTAAATCGGGGGCGCTGACCGGTAACGTTGCGCTGTCAGGCTATGTGCAGCCGCCCAACTACGAGCCCCTCGTGTTTAGCTTGGTGATTAACCATTCAAACCAGTCCGCCACGGTGCTGCGGCAAAAGATCGACCAACTGTTGCTGCTGGTGGCGCAGCTTGAAGAAGGCTGTTAGTCCCTAGCGGTAGTTGGTTGAGCCCCTGCTGTGGAAATGGTAGCTAAAGCTCTGGATCCTATGTCTTAGTGGGGATAGCAGGGGCTCAATGTTGGTGTGAAAATATTTATCCTGGGCGGAGTAATGGCGCTTGTGCCTAGGCCTGAGCGGGCTGACAAAGGCTTTCGTTTATACTCGTCTCATTGCGAAACTTTCATGCCAATTTCATTCTAAAAACGATTGAGCGATCGCGAGGGTAGTCAGTATGGTGACGGCGAACGAGGCGGCTATGGCTACAGAACCGGTGCGCTTGCAGGCTGGGCCCAGTTTTCAGCAACTACAGCAGACGCTGCGCGATCGCTGGTGTTCAACCGACGAATTTGACACCCAGGAGCGGCATGTGGTGGTGGTGCCCTCGCTCAGCCTCGATCAGGAGGAGCTGCAGAAAATTGAGGGGGTGAACCACTACGAAGAACGGCTGCTGTTCTCGCTGATTCGGCTGCGCAACCCAAACACGCACTTGGTCTATGTCACCTCCCAGCCGCTGCACCCCAGCATTATTGATTACTATCTAGAGCTGCTGCCGGGCATTCCTAGTTCCCACGCGCGCGATCGCCTCACCCTGCTGTCGGCCTACGACAGCTCGGGCAAGCCCCTCAGCCAAAAGCTGCTAGAACGCCCCCGCCTGCTCAACCGCATTCGCAAGGCGATCAATCCCGATCGCGCCTACATGACCTGCTACAACTCCACCGCCTGGGAGCGCGATCTGGCCCTGGCCCTGGGGCTGCCTCTGCTGGCTCTCGACCCCGATCTACTGCACTGGGGCACCAAGAGCGGCAGTCGCGAAATTTTTAGACGCTGCGGCATTCCTCACCCTATTGGCAGTGAGCTAGTGTTCGACGAAGCGTCTCTAGCCAAGGTCACCGCCGAGGTGTGGGAGCAAGACCCTAGCCTCAAGCGCATGGTGATCAAGCTCAACGAAGGCTTCTCGGGGGAAGGTAACGCGCTTTTAGATCTGCGGAAATTGTCGGCTGTTGCTCCGGACAGTGCGGGCCATGGCGATCGCGTTCGGGCTTTAACCGAAGCTTTCCACACCCTGAGCTTTCAGAGTGATATCGAAACCTGGGAGCACTTCTCGGCCAAAATTCCCGTGCTGGGGGCGATCGCCGAAGCCTTTATCGAAGGTGACCACAAAGAATCTCCCAGCGTGCAGGGCCGCATCACCCCCCTCGGCGAGGTCGAAATTCTCTCCACCCACGACCAAGAATTGGGCGGTCCCGATGGGCAGATCTTCCTCGGCTGCTCCTTCCCGGCTCGGCCCGACTACCGGCTTGAGATTCAAGACATGGGCCAACGCGTTGGCGAAGAACTGGCCCGCCAAGGTGCCCTAGAGCGCTACGGCGTCGATTTTATTGCCGTCGCCAAGGGTGACCCCAAAGCCCCTCAGTGGGATCTCCAGGCGATCGAGATCAACTTGCGTAAAGGCGGCACCACCCATCCCCTCATGGCCATGAAAATGCTTACCGAGGGGCGCTTTCACCAGGCTGACGGGCTGTTTTACACCAAGCAAGAGCAGGTGCGCTACTACCGCGCCTCCGACAACCTGCAAAAGCCTCACTACAAAGGTCTGCTGCCCAGCGACCTGATGGATATCATCGTGGCTAAACAGCTGCACTTTAACTCGATCAGCGGTGTGGGGGCCGCCTTTCACCTAATGGGCTGCCTGTCGGAGTACGGCAAGGTTGGCCTCACCTGCATTGGCACGAGCCCCAACCACGCCCGCGAAATCTACGATCAGGTGGTGGCAGCCCTAGACGAATCTACAATGTGATCGATGTCGCTAAGAGATTGATCCTGCTGACCCTTGGTGATGGGTTGCGATCGCTAACAAAATGCGAACTCTGTAGCTATGCCTGCCTTGGATCAAAGCAGGCAGTTCAGTTTGGATACCAGAGCGTGATAGCTCCATCTAAGAAAAGGGATTGGCCTGTGTTCGGTGCCTTCGGAACGTGTCGACAGAAGTGTGCCACCATCTCAAAAAACTTTTGCCTTTGATGTTCTTAATGCCGTCAATCGATCCAATAGATAATAGATCGCGATGGTATGAGCCTATCTCGAACGCTTGGGTATTCTAGAGTTTGTCGGGGTGCCGTCCAAGTTAAAGCTTCCATTAATCAAAATATACAAGTCTTTAAACTTCAGGCTGGCTTCTATTGACTTGTCCTACCTTTTTGCCTTGAGCTCAGACTAGTAGGGCTTGGTACACCACCGATAAAACTGCCATCAGGATTCTTTTGGCCTAACATGTATACGTGTTCAGCGGTGTAGCTTAAATTTCGATTCAGCAAAAACTGCTAAAAATCATTTATGCAGTGCATCCGTCAAGAATAAATATATTTTACAAGGCTTCTCGAGGGTTGCTTGTTCATATAGTTATCATGCTAGAAACGGTAGTTTTACCTGTTTTCTGGGAACGTTAAAGTGTTGTAGGAAAAGATGATGCAGCCATGGCAAAAATTCTAGTCATTGAAGATACTGAAGATCTTCGAAAAGGCATTGTTCAGTCTCTAAGCTGTCTTGGTTTTGAAGCAATTGGAGCGGAGAATGGCAAGACTGGAGTTGACCTGGCAAAAATGCATTTTCCAGACCTGATCGTCTGCGATATTATGATGCCAGAGATAGATGGCTATCAGGTCTATGAAATTTTGCATCAAGATCCGGAAATGATGGTTATTCCATTCATTTTCTTATCGGCTAAGGCTGATAGATTAGACATTCGTAAAGGAATGAATTTGGGTGCAGACGACTATCTTGCTAAGCCGTTCACAACCGCTGAATTGGCAGACGCAATTACCAGTCGGCTACACAAAAAAAATACGATTGTTGATCCCTACATTGCAGAGATGAAGAGTGCGACGGATCAAATTAGTTCCTTAGCATATCAGGATGCATTAACTAAGCTGCCCAACCGTATTCTGCTATATCAAAAATTTCAGCAAGCTCTGGCAATAGCAAAACGCCGTCAGCAAGTGATGGCGATTCTGTGCATAAACCTATGCCAATTTAAATCTGTCAACAGCACGTTCGGTTACTCAACGGGGGATTTATTACTTCAAGCCGTAGCTGAACGACTGCTCGAAGTTGCAGGCCAAGAAAACATAGTAGCTCGAATCAATGCTGACGTATTTAGCATGATTCTGGTTAACGTCTTAGACAAAAAAACTGTTGAGGATCAAGTCAAGGCTATTTTAACCAGTCTGGCTAGCCCTTATTGGCTGAATGACCATAAGATCCAGGTGCAGGCTACTATTGGCATTGCTCTCTATCCCGATGATCAAAGTGATTTTGGTAAATTGCTGAGCCATGCCGAAATGGCTATGGGTTTTGCTAAGCAGTCCCGAAAAGATAGCTATCATTTCTACGAGGTGGAAATGGGAGCTAAGTCTGAACAAAATAATTTAATAGAAAAGGGATTAAACACTGCTCTAGAAAACTCTGAGTTTCAAATTTTTTATCAGCCTAAAATTAATTTAATCACTGGACGCATCATGGGAGCCGAAGCTTTACTGCGATGGCATCATCCTGAGTTGGGGATGGTTGACCCAAATGTCTTTATCCCGATCGCAGAAAAAACAGGGCACATTATTGAAATCGGCAACTGGATCTTAGAAGCCGTTTGTACTCAAACTCGTACTTGGCAAGATCTCCATCCTATTCCCCTAAAAGTTTCTGTTAATTTATCAGCATTTCAATTGAGGCAAGCGGATCTAGTTCAAACTATTACCCAGATCTTAAAACAAACCCAGCTCGACCCAAACTGCTTGGAGCTAGAGCTTACTGAAACCAGCTTGATGGATGATATAGAATCTGCGATCGCTATTCTAGGAGAGTTAAAAGCTGTAGGAATTAAGATCTCTCTCGACGATTTCGGTACAGGTTACTCATCTTTAAATTACCTTAAGCGTCTACCGCTTGATATTTTAAAAATCGATCGCTCTTTTATTAACGACGTTTTTCAGGCTCCCCAAAATGCCACGATTGTTACAACAATAATTGCGATGGCTCGGGGCTTAAAGTTACGAGTTATTGCTGAAGGCGTAGAAACTCAAGAACAGTTTAATTTTTTGCGAGAGCAAGGTTGTCAGGCAATTCAGGGTTACTTATTCAGCCCAGCTGTTCCTGTGGAACAGTTTGAAGCCTTCTTGGCCGAGGATAAGCGTTTATAGCAAGTTAAAGCATTCTCAACAATATTCACTTTGACTTGAAAATCAAAACAAAAAACAGAGTTCTATGAGAATCGCCCCTCTTCCCGATAACGAAGCAGAAAGGCTAAAAGTTTTACATAGTCTGAGTATTCTTGATACTGCTCCTGAAGATAGCTTTGATGATTTAACTCGCCTAGCTTCTCAAATTTGTGGCACTTCGATCGCTCTTGTTAGCTTAATTGATGCCGATCGCCAATGGTTTAAATCTAGAGTTGGGCTATTGATGACCGAGACGCATCGGGATATAGCTTTTTGCTCTCATGCTATTTTGCAATCCAATTTATTTTTAGTGCCAGACACATCTACTGATGAACGGTTTTCTGATAACCCCTTAGTTACCGGTGATCCGCATATTCGATTTTATGCAGGTGCTCCGTTAATGACTTCCGAGGGCTCTGCGATCGGTACCCTTTGCGTTCTAGATCAGGAGCCACGAAAGTTGAGTGTTGAGCAGACTGAGAGTTTGAAAATTATCAGCCGTCAAGTTGCAAGGCAAATTGAACAACGGCGTGATTTGGCAAGCTTAGCTCAAATTAGTTTAGACGTACATCAGATTGGAGAAAAGCTACGCCTTAGCCAAGAACGGTTTGAATTGGCAACTCTTGGCTCTAGCGGGGGAATATGGGATTGGGATATGAAGACTAAAGAGGTCTTCTTTTCACCTCGTTGGAAGAACATTTTGGGATACGCAGATCACGAAATTCCCAATTGCTTAGAAGAATGGTTTGAGCGATTACATCCTGAAGATGTTCAACGAGCACAAAATGCCCTGACCGCTTATCTGAAGCGCGAGATTCCGACCTATGACCTGGAGTACCGCCTCCAGCATAAAGATGGAACTTACCGCTGGGTTTTATCTCGATCGGTTGCCCTATGGGACGAACAAGGCAAACCTTATCGAATGGCCGGCTCCCACATTGACATCACAGACCGTAAACAGGCAGAGGAGATTGTTGAAAAAGCGCTTCAAAAAGAACGAGAACTGGGCGAGCTAAAAACTCGCTTCATTTCCATGGCATCCCACGAATTTCGTACCCCTCTGACTAGTATTGTCCTCTACGCTGAACTCTTGAAGAACTACAGCCATACTTGGGACAGAAAAGAGAAAGATGAAGCTTTTCAGCGAATCCAAGACGCGGTTCAAACTATGACCGAGCTTATGGATGGAGTTTTAGCTATTGGTCAGGTTGAGGAAGCTAAACAAGCCTTTAAGCCTACTTTGCTTGATTTTTCAGAGCTAGTTCAAGATGTAGTAGAGCAAATAAAGCTTATTTCTCAAACCCAGTGCAACATCTCTTTTGATGCTTCTCCAGAAAAGATTAATGTTGTTTTAGACGAAATGATTGTCAGGCAGATTTTGACTAATCTAGTCTTTAATGCAGTCAAGTATTCCCATGAGGGAGGGGATGTAAGAGTTTCATGCCGTCATCAAGAAGATTATCTGATTCTGCAAATTCAGGATCAGGGTATTGGTATCCCAAAAGAGAACCAAGAGAACATATTTGAGCCTTTTTATCGAGCCAAAAATGTCGATTACATTGCGGGAACTGGGTTGGGTTTAGCAATTGTGAAGCAGGGAATTCAGGCTCATCAAGGCACCATTTCTGTGGAGAGCGAGGTTGGTAAGGGGACAACATTCACTATCACATTACCCTGCAATATAGAAAATCTACAGTAACCCTAGCTCAAGACAAGTGGAACCACTATGCTGTCGTTGATCGATTTAAGCCGCATCAACGCAATATCTCGTTAATGCAGCTCAAATTAGCATTCATTAGCTAAGGCTTGGTTCTTGGTCAGCGTAAAGTATTTAGGTCCTGTTGGCTTGCTACAGCGGATTTCACGCGAATAAGCCATAGTGAGCGAACCAGGCAATAGCGTTGCTCTCTGAGATCTCCTGAATGACAATCTGCTTCAGCGCCTGTTGCAGTGCTTGAGGTGTTCGAGCCTTGGCCGAACGCAAACAGGCTTTAAGCTTTGACCAACACAACTCAATGGGCGATAAGTCTGGGGAGTAGGGCGGCAAGAAGACCAGCTTTGCCCCTGCGGCCTCAATCAACTCGGCAACCCTAGCCGTATGGTGAACCGATAGGTTGTCCATCACCACAATTGCCCCCACCCATAACTGCGGTATCAAGACTTCGCGGAGGTAGGTGACAAAAACATCGGTGTTGACACTGCCAGGAACACTCATGGTGGCCACTAACCCTTCCATCGAGAGCGCCCCTAGCAAAGACACATTTTGCCCTCGGTTACGAGGGGGTGAATCGTGTACCCGCTCTCCTTGAGGTGCCCGTCCTCGCAAGCGGGTCATCGCCAGATTCACCCCAGCCTCATCAACAAACACTAGATTGCGTGGGTCAACCGTGAAACTCCAATTCCGGTAGTCAAAGCGTCGTTGCATGACGCTAGGGGTTAGTTGCTCGCTAGCGGTGAGCGTTTTATTTGACACTGAGATTGAGGTGTTGCACGGCTCGATGCATGGTTGTAACGCTTACCTTCACCCCACAGTCCACCTCCAACTGCTCGCACAGCTCATGGAGAAAGAGATCGTTGTTTTGCTCAAGCCGTTGACGCACTGTCTCTAGGTGAACTTTGCTCAGCTTTGGTTGATTGCCGCCACCCCGTTCTTTGGGGTGTATGTCTCCACTTTCGCGGTAGCGGCGCAGCAAGTCTCGAACAAAAGAGGAACTGACCTTAAACCGTTGGGCCAGTTCGCGTTGCGAGCCTTCCCCGGCCTGGTGGGCCGCGAGAACACGTTGGCGCAAGTCCGTAGAGTACGGGGATGGCATACAGGATTGGCAGAGTTTTACCTCCGTCTACTTTGGCTTACTCAACCGGAAACTGCTGTAAACAGGTAACGCTCTACAACCTCACAAAACTGGGATGCAGTTGGATATTTGGTGTCGCAGAATCCAACCTATCTATGCAGCTAAGCCTTTCTACGACTGTCCCTCACCGACGATCGCCCGCATGCTCTCTAGCGTTGCCGGAATACTGCGGGGGTCCATAAACATCACCTTGCTGCTGTCGCTGCTGCCGATCTTGAGCCCCATCTCCATATAGTGCTGGGCGATGATAAATTGCAGCGCTTCGCGAGTGCCGGGGTCGATGGCGAGGGTTTTGGCAATTACCTGCATGGCTTCAGCTGTGCCCTTGGCCTGAAGCAGCTGCTCTTGTCGCAGTGCTTCGGCTCGCAGCACAATGGTTTTTTGTTGGGCCTCGGCATCTAAAAGGGCGGCCTTTTGGCGAGCTTCGGCATCTAATACCGACGACTCGGCCCGGCCTTTCGCAGAGTTAACCGCCGCTTCGCGCTCCCCTTCGGAGGTCAACACAGCGGCCCGCTTTTTGCGCTCGGCTGCCATTTGTAGCTCCATCGATTCTTGCACCGCTTTGGAGGGCACAATGTCGCGCAGTTCGACTCGGGTTACCTTCACACCCCATGGCTCGGTGGAGATATCCAGCTCGCGCAGCAGAATTTCGTTGATTTCAGAGCGGGCGGTAAAGGTTTGGTCGAGTTCGAGCTGGCCCATTTCAGCGCGAATTTGGGTGAGCACTAGGTTGACCATCGCCGATTGGAGGTTTTCAACCTTATAGTAGGCCTTCTCCATATCCACAATGCGCCAGTACACCACCGCATCTACCGTGATTGAAACGTTGTCGCGGGTGATGCACTGCTGGGGCGGAATATCGAGCACGCGCTCGCGAATGGTTTGCCTAAACACCACTTTGTCGAGAAAGGGAATTAGAAAATTAAGGCCGGGGGTGAGTTTTTTGCCGTTGTATTTGCCCAAGGTTTCGACTAGGGCTTCGTCGCTTTGGTTGATAATTTTGACGGAGCTAGCGGCGATCGACCCGCCAAAAATCAGCACAATCAGAAAACTAAAAAAGCCGCCCATAGACGTAATTCCTCAAATAGTTTGCGGTGGTGATTTGCAACCCAGTAGTGCTTGCTCCCCTAAGCTCTCAGCGAGCTTTCCGGGATGACATACAGGGTGTTGCCCTTGCGTCTAACCACCACCACCTGCTGATCTGCCCCGATGGTGATGGTTTCGTCGTCGCAGCGAGCTTGCCAAGAGTTGCCCTCGTAGATGACCCGTCCGGTTTGGCCGGGGGCAATGGCGGTTAATGTGCGGGCTTCGGTCGACTCTTGCAGACTGTAGGGGGTGCGCTTGGGCACAAACCGCAGCAGCAGGAAGATCAGCACGAGAGACAGCGCTACCCAAACCACAATTTGAAAGCTAAAGGAAGGCACCCCCAAGGCCATAAAGGCTACGATAAACGCGCTCAAACCCAGGGTGGACTCCACGAAGCCCGTGGGCAAAAACAACTCCATGAGGCAGAAGATCGCCCCCAGAATGGCCCAAAACAGAGGGTAGTTCATAGCAGCCCACAAGAAACGTTAAGGCTAAAACAAAATGGTCCCAATTTAGGCCTCCGTCGAGATTACTGATCCACGAAACCCAACCCAGGTTACCCTTCTGAATGTCTCGCTATCCTCTAGGATTAATCTATCTTTAGCCTCAGGCCTTTTGGGGGCTTAATTACGTTGTTTTAATAGACCTCTGCCGCGTGCCTGTACCCGCCCGTAAACGCTATGAACCGTGTTGAGCGCCGCCCCTCCCGCTATAAGCCTTACCTCTGGGTGATCGGCACTGATATTGAGACTCTGCCAGTCGATGAGCTAGTGGGGCAGCGCTATCGGATAGTGGGTCCGCGCATTTGGCTTGATACCCAGCCAGACCAGCGACCCAGTGCCCCCAACGCCTTTCCTGGGGAGGCGCTGCCTTACCTCAAGGCGCACCCCCATCGGCTGCATGTGCCGGGATTATATGGCGTGCTAGAGCGCACTGGGGCACCGCCGATTTTGCTGTTGGAGAATGCCCCGATTCATTTTCAAGCGGGGGAGCTATTGCCAGAGCTGGCAGGCGGGCTGTTTAGCGCTTCACCCCTGCGCCAGGCTAACTGGCTGTGGCAGCTTTGGGAACTGTGGGGAACGCTGGGCGAACTGGGCTTGGCCAGGAGCTTATTCGTACCTGGTAATTTACGGGTGGATGGCTGGCGGCTGCGGTTGGTGGAACTGCAATCTGATGGGAACCCGACTACCCTGGCCGATTTAGTGGAGCTGTGGCGATCGCTGCTGTCTCCCCTACACCTATCTGTGTCAGAGCCGCTGCGATCGCTGGTTAACCGCATCGACGCCGATGCTGTCGACCTCGACACCGTAGCGCTTGAACTCAACCAAATTCTGCTGCGCCAGGCGGCTCTAGTGCCCACCCGGATTGCCCTGTCTGGAGCCACGGCCCAGGGGCCAACCCAGCCCCGCAATGAAGATGCCTGCTGGCCCCTGGGCACCCAGAGCGAAGCCGCCCCCATGCAAGTGGCGATGGTGTGCGACGGGGTAGGGGGCCACGATGGCGGCGAAGTGGCCAGCCAACTGGCGGTGCAGGCTCTGCAAATTCAGCTGCAAGCACTGCTGGCCGAAGCCCAAAACGAGCTGCGGGGACTGCCGCCTCAGGTTGTCGTTCAGCAGCTTGAGGCGGTGATTCGCATTGTCAACGAGCTGATCAGTTTTCAAAACGATAACCACGGTTGGGCCGGTCGTCAGCGTATGGGCACCACCCTGGTGATGGCGGTGGTCATTCCCCAGCGGGTGCAAACTGACGACGGCTGGGGACGGGTGAATGAAGTGTACCTGGCCCACGTTGGCGATAGCCGTGCTTACTGGATCACTCCCGACTACTGCCACCCGCTCACGGTAGACGATGACATCGCCGGGCGCGAGGTGATCGCCTGTCGTCAAACCTGGCCCCAGGCCCTAGAGCGCAGCGATGCCGGAGCGCTTACCCAGGCCCTGGGCACCCGCAGCGGCGATCATCTCCAGCCCCACATTCAGCGCTTTGTGTTTGACGAGACGGGGATTTTGCTGCTCTGCTCCGATGGCCTCAGCGACAACTACCGCATCGAAGATGCATGGGCCAACTACATCGGCTTGATCGTTAAAGACATTGTCACCCTCGACTCGGCGGTGGCCTCTTGGATTGAGCTGGCTAACCAAAAAAATGGCCACGACAATACTACCGTCGTGCTGATGCAGCACAAGCTTCTGGTTCCTGCTGCGACAGGCCAAGACATTCCAGTTGGAGCTGGTGCCCGACAGGAGTCCGCCATCCCCGCTGGGGCCAAGCTCTACGGTGAAAACCTGCCCCAGGACGAGTTTGTGCCTACTCCGGCGAAACGCAAACCGCCGCGCGGAGTGCCCCGCTGGGTGCTGGCGGTGTCGGGTTCTGCCCTGCTGCTGGGGCTGCTGGGCTGGTGGTTGCTGGCTAGTCGATCGCCGGAGCCGCCGGAGCCGCAGAGGACGCCGCCTGTGGCTCCGGCGCCTTAGGGGGAGTAGATGAGTAGGCGGGTGGATGAGTGGATGGGTAGGGGAGTAGATAAGGGTGAATTTTGGTGTTGGTGGATGTGAGGGAGGGTTTGGGTTTCTTGAAGGTTAGGTAGGTGGGTGCAGTATGGGAGGGTTGACGGATACTTTTACGAATTCGTGGATGGATGCGGCTCAGTCGGCACTGCTGAGGCCGGTGCAGGACTGGCTGATGGAGCATCCGCTGATGGGCTGGTTGGCGGGGCATCCGCTGTGGGTGCTGGTGCTCGTTGTGGTGGGTCTGCTGCTGTTTGCGGGGTTGTGGAGTGCGATCGCCCGCCTCACCGAAGGGTTTTGGCTATCCATCGTCAAGCTGCCGTTTCGGCTTAGCGGCTGGATTTTTGGTGGATTGTCTGGGCTGCTGGTGCGGCAGTGGGCCAAGCCGCAGAAGCTGGCTGCTGGGGACGAGCGGTTGAATGAGATCATGGGCCGGTTAGAAACCCTGCAGACGGAGCAGGAGCATCTATTAGAAGAGATGAGGGAGCTGTTGGCTAAGCGGGGTGAAGGGTAGGGCAGGGTGAGGAGTTATCCTGGCTGGCCGGGTGGGGCTCGAAGAATTAGGTTGGCGTGAGGGAATAGGGCGGAGATGTTTTTGTTTTTGTCGAAGCTGCTGCCGCTGCTGATCTATCCGCTGGGGTTAGCCTGTGTGCTGCTAGTGGTGGCGCTGATCTGCGTTCAGCGGCGACCTCGATGGGCGGCGGGGGCGATCGCCCTAGCTCTAGCCCTACTGCTAATCAGCAGCAATAGCTGGGTATCGACGGCGATAATCCGCTCGCTGGAGTGGCGCTACCAGGACACGGTAAATTTGCCGGAGGCAGAGGCAATTGTGGTGCTGGGGGGCGCGATTAAGCCTAAGTTTCCGCCCCGGCCTTGGATTGATGTGGCTGAAGAGGGCGATCGCGTGCTGCACGGGGCGCGGCTCTACCTGGAAGGCAAGGCGCCGCTGCTGGTGCTGAGCGGCGGGCGCATTACTTGGGGACAGGGGCAAAGTCGTTCTGAAGCAGCTGATATGGCTGAGCTAGCCGAGGCGTTAGGGGTGCCCCCCAGCGCTATGCTGATTGAGCCCGACTCGCTCAACACTTTTGAGAATGCGGCCTACACCCAAGTATTGTTGGCCAATCTCGGCATTGAGCGCATTTTGCTGGTGACCTCCGCGATGCACATGCCCCGTTCCCTGGCGATTTTCAAAAAACAGGGATTTGAGGCCATCCCAGCGCCGACCGATTTTCATGTGGCCCAAGACCCTGCTGACCCAGGGCTGACTACCTGGCAGGGCCGCGCCCTCAGACTGGTGCCCCAGACCGAGAACCTGCACTACCTCACCCGCGCCCTCAAGGAATACATCGGCATTGCTATTTATCGGCTCAAAGGCTGGCTTTAGGCGCAAAAATAAACCTCAGACAATCTGAGACAATGGCCCTGGCATGAGTTCGCAAGGTTGGGGTTAGCCATGGGCACGACAGAGCAGCAGGTGATCGGCGTTGATTTGGGTGGGTCTGCAATCAAGCTGGGGCGCTTTACCCAGTCGGGGCATTGCCTGGCCGAATTTGCTGTGCCCACGCCTCAGCCCGCCACCCCAGAGCTGGTCATTGCGGCGATAGCCGATGCGATCGCCACTCTCGACCCTAACCGCGAGGCCGTTGCTATTGGCGTGGGCACCCCCGGCCCCGCCGATGCCGCTGGCCGGATTGCCCGCGTTGCCATCAACCTAGCTGGTTGGTATGATGTGCCGATCGCCGATGCACTGGAAGCGAAGACGGGGCGATCGGTCACGGTGGCCAACGACGCCAACTGCGCTGGGCTGGGGGAAGCCTGGCTAGGCGCCGGGCGCAACTTTAAAGACGTGCTGACGCTTACCCTGGGCACAGGGGTCGGCGGCGCGATCATTCTCGATGGCAAGCTGTTTGTGGGCCGCAACGGAACCGCTGGGGAACTGGGACTGATTACCCTCAACCCTGAGGGGCCGCCCTGCAACAGCGGCAACCGAGGATCGCTGGAGCAGCACTGCTCGGTGCAGGCGATTCGGCGAGAGACGGGGTTGGCTCCGGCGGCGCTGTTTGACCGGGCCAAGGCGGGGGATAAAGATGCGATCGCCTTTTGGCAAACCTACGGTCGCTGGTTGGGCGCGGGCATTGCCAGCCTGGTCTATGTGCTGACCCCAGAGGCGGTGATTCTCGGTGGCGGCATTAGCGCAGCGGCGGAACTGTTCTTGCCGACGACCTTAGCAGAGCTTGAGAGCCGCGTGTTGCTCAGTTCTCGCGAGGAAATGCAGGTACTGGTGGCGGAGCTGGGCAATCAGGCGGGCATTGCTGGAGCGGCTCGCTTGGCGTTACAGCAGTATGTCTAACTACATTTCCCTTTGCACCGCAAGGGCTAAAGTCTAGCCCTTGAGTATCCTTTGTCTCTAGCCACCGAGCGAGGTGATCAAGCGCTTGGTTAGCAACCATAGAGTAGGCAAGCAGTGGCGTATGCCACGGGCTTTGCCGACTGCAATCCTCACTGGAATAAATTTTTATGGGAACGACTGATAGTCAATCTACTCGACACAGCCGTGCCGTTGGCCTGTTTTCGACTCGGCAGGAGGCTGAGCAAGCCCTGCACCAGCTACGCGATTCAGGCTTTCAAATGGACCGCGTTTCAGTGGTGGCTAAATCTGGAGAAGGGTTGAATGATCTAACCACCGATGGAGACTTCGACCCCGATAAGACCAAGGCTGAGCAGACTCAAGACGGTGCTGGTGCTGGTGCAACGGCCGGTGCCGTGACCGGCGGTGCCGTCGGTCTAATTGGTAGCTTGGGTGTGTTGGCTATTCCTGGTGTGGGGCCACTTGCGGGGGCGGGCATCTTGCTTGCCAACACGCTCTTAGGTAGCGGTATTGGTGCAGCCAGCGGTGGCTTACTTGGTGGGCTCATTGGCTGGGGCGTACCCGAAGACCGCGCCAACTACTACAACGATCGCGTCTATAACAACGACGATTACTTAGTGTTGGTAGAAGGCAGCGAGCAAGAGATTCAGGCCGCTGAATCGGTATTGAGTCAAAACGGCATTCGTGACTGGGGTGTCTATGGCGCTACCGGCTCTCCTGTCTACACAGGTAGCTAATAACAGCTGTTTAGTCAGAGCTTAAGATTGAGGGCGCAGCTTGGCTAAGCCCTCTTTTTCATCGGCCATTAAGAATTTAAGCCGCATGACGGTACAAGGTGTGCGGCAGCAACAACCTCGCACTTCTACTAACAACTTTTGCTCTGTTCGCACGAGCGTGGTGTGAGCTAGCTCTGACCGTAACACTCATACTGATAGCTTGAAAACCGTGCATGGATCTCAACCATAACCATGCAGCAGTGGCTTTCGCTCTGAGAGGGGTTCCGCCTGACTGAGGGGAGTTAGCACAAACAGGTGGTTAGGTTTAGCCGACTCTTCAAGCTCCTCTTCAGTACACCCAATAAGGCTGTAAATACTCACAATGTATTCGCCGGGGGGAACATCGAGTAGCGCTCCCGGCTCCTCATTGGGGTCGAAGTCAGGGGAAAGCCGGAAATTGCCATAGCCTTCAATCGCCAGTTTTCCAGAGGGTAGATTGAGATAGGCACGTTGTACGTGGGGGTAGATACCCACAGCCTCACGCTCTTGGTCGTTCAAAGGGTTTCCTATGGCTACTTCGAGGGCCATCTCGTCGTCTTGACGCAGTTCATAAGCGACTAGAAGACCTTTCTCTGCGACCTCAAAAAGCTCAGAATTAATGTCGCTGTTACCGTACCCTTCAAGAATGGAGGGATTAATGGCTTTTATGGCTTCTTGGTTTTGATCGTCATATAGAAAAATGACGAGGCCATCGTTGTAGAACTGAGCTGTTAGGGAGTCAAGACGAACCGTTTTCATGGCACCTGGACCGCGAGATGAAAAGTACAGAGAGCTGTAGCACCTTTAAAGATGCCCAAGTGGCCCCTTATCTACAAATTAGAAGACAAAGGTTGCCAAGCCATTCGATTCACGTAAGGCATAGCCCGGTTGCTGAAGCGCGTGAGGTAGGTGGCTGAGAAGTTGTTGAGTTCTCTTCGTCAACCCAATGTACGAACTACTAACTCGTTAAAGCAGTTGTAGAGCATAGGCAATTTAGTCACTCCCACTAGAAGAATCACCTCCACCACTATCAAAATTATTCCCACCACTAAAATCGCTTCCATTAGCAAAATTAAGTGAGTCAGGCCACCATGAGCCACTATCTCCCACATCCTTAGCACTGTCGATGCGATCGCTAAGGTCAATCACATCACAAGCATCGAATGTGGTGCTACCCTGAAAAATGGAATAAAAGGAATTAGAGATTTCACTACGCATTGAATTGTAGTCACATGATTCACCTATGGTTCTGTGGTAGTCCACAAAATCATCATGTGAGCAATAGATTGCAAATGCATAACAGTCATAGCCTGAACTGTAGCGACTATTGCTGACAGCCTGCTTAACCTGATAAGGAGTATATTTCTTCTGAACTCCATAGCGTTTGCGGAGTTCGGGGCCGATATACTTTATGTGTCTGTGAATTGCGAGATTTTTTGTATTTTTCTCAATTACGTCAGATACATTAAATGTAGTATCTGTACTAAACAAGCAATAGCTAATCTCGCGTCGCATCATTTCATAGTTATAGCGTTTCCGTGCCGGCCGATAATAGTTTATAAAATCAGCATAAGCACAAAACATCGCTAATCCATAATAGTCATACCCAGTGCTGTAGCCCCATTCTCTTATGATTCTCTGCACCTGAGCAGGAGTATAGTTCTCTTGTATTCCATAGCGGGCACGGAGTAATCTACTAACACGCTTAGCATATGTACGAATTGCAATGCGCTTTTTCCGAGCTCGGAACGATCGTCTAATTAGTTCGATAGGCAACGTAACAGTAGCAGCACATGCTGTAATAAGCCCAACCTTAGCTAGGATGTTCACGGCTTCTTGCGACATATCAAACATCGACTGCCTTCCGCGTACTATCAGGTTATACACCGATCCAATTGTTGATTCCAGAGCATGCCTTGGAAGAGAACATTTACAGGTTGGCATTACGTAATGATTCGTGAGATTAACCGAGCACAGTGGAACTCAGTAGTCTCACGGCTGTTGAGTTCCGCTTTACTCAACCTTTGGCATTTGTAGAGCTATGGCCCTAGGAGCAGGGCCGCTGCTTAGCTTTGCAACAGCGTTTTTGTGATCGCAAACTCAACTCGATCGCCTCATGACGCTGTTGCCCATGGTCGTAGTGTCACAGCCGTCCATCTCAACAGAATTATTATTTCCTGTAACGCCGTTGCCACCGCTTACAATCAGGCGTTAAGCGCTATACCTCCCCCCTTGCCATGACCACCTCGCCCGATGCCCGCCGCTACGCCCCCGCGACCGATCGCAACCGCGAGCCGATCTTAGCGGTGCTCCAGCGAGTGCTGCCCCCCACCGGCACCGTGCTCGAAGTGTCGAGCGGTACCGGGGAGCACGCCGTGTTCTTTGCGCCTCACCTCGCGCCTCGGCAGTGGTTGCCCTCAGACCTCGACCACAATGCCCGCGCCAGTATCGCCGCTTGGCGAGAAGCCGTTCCTGCCGAAAATCTGCACGCGCCCATCGCGTTAGATGCGGCTGCCCCCTTGTGGCCAGTCGAATCTGAAAATTTTAGCGATGTGCTCTCAGATCTCGACTTGCAGCAGCACCCAATCACCGCCCTGGTCAACATCAACATGATTCACATTGCTCCCTGGGCCGCCTGCCTGGGGCTGCTGGCGGCAGCGGGGCGAATTTTGCCGCCCGGCGGTATTTTGTATCTTTACGGACCTTATCAGCAGAACGGGCAGCATACCGCCCCCAGCAGCGCGGCGTTCGACGCCAGCTTGCAGGCCCAAAACCCTGAGTGGGGCGTACGCGACTTAGACGCGGTGGTAGCCGCCGCCAAAGTCTATGGGTTGGCACTAGTCGAAACCATCGCCATGCCTGCCAACAATCTTTCGGTGGTGTTCAGGGCGATCGGTTAGCCTGATGGCCGCTTCGCTAAGGCTGTTTCGTTAGACTGTGGCTAACCTGCGTTCTGAGGTCGCCATGATTGTCAGCAGCCTTCAGTTTTTAACCAGCGATGTTACCTATCACGATCTAGCCCTGCGTTGCCAAGAGTATCTGCACTACCAGCAACGGGGCTGGGCCGACCAGCGCGAGCTGGCCGAAGACATGCTGTTTAATCTGCTAGTGGAATATTTGGTTAGCGCTGGGCAACCACGCGCCGCCGCTGAGCAGTTCTGCACCGATAGCGATAACCTGACCGAGCTGGCAATGCGAATCTCGTCCACCTTGGGCCAGCCCGCCAGCAAAAGCTACCGCTAGCTTGTGGTTGCTTCCCACTACGGTATGATTCTGCGCTGTGGGCTAGCTTCCAAAATACTTCTCAGCGTATTCACCACCTCTCTAGCTTAGAAAGATTCCGTCACCTGCAACCAGTCGAGCTTGAGCCACAGGTCTGGGCAGTCGAGGGTGAGTTGCTTGATTGCGATCGCAGGCACCAAGGGCTTGTGCTGGATGTAGGAAACAGCAATCTGTTCCAGAATCACGGGCAGCCTCAACGTCACCGAGCGTAGTTTGCGCAGGGGACTCATGCGAAGTAAAAGGTTGACTAGAGATCACAGTGCTCTAAGGAATCTGCTGGCTGTGAAGGAAAAAGTACACTAGCCGAGCCAGGCTGAGACCGATAAACGATACCAAGATAATGGTGATCGAGACATTGACGACGTTGCGAACGGCTTTCATGGGCGTAGACTAAAGCGCTATGGTTTAGATCAGTATTCTCCCTTGGCAAAGGGGCGCGGGGGTCAAATGCTCATGAATCGTCGCAGCTTTTTGGTGGGGGCCAGTGGGGTGACCCTGGCTACGCTGCTGGCCGGTTGCCAGCGGTCCAGTGCTGCTAACCTGCGCCTGGCTATGGTGCCCAACTCGGTGCCCGCTCAGCTGCTCAAAGCGTTTCAGCAGCTGCCGGAGCGGGGCAGCAGTGTGGCCGTGACGCCGCAGGATTCGCTGCTGAAGTTGTATAGTCTGCTGCAAGACTGGCACGGCGAGGGGAATGAATCGACACCAAGGGCCGACTGGGTGAGTTTGGCCGACTATTGGCTTGCCTCCGCCATTCGCCAGGAGCTGGTGCAGCCGATTGAGGTGACGTCAATTTCTCGCTGGGGGGACCTGAATCAGGTCTGGCTCGATCTGGTGCGGCGCGATCGCACCGGCACCCCCAGCCTCGAGGGCAGCATCTGGGCTGTGCCCTACCGCTGGAGCCACCTGGTGCTGCTCTACGACCCCTCTCGTTTGCCCCGCCAAGCAGCTCAGCTTAAGACCTGGGCTGACTTGCTGCGGCCTGAACTGACGCGCCGCCTGGTGCTGCCTGACCATCCCCGTCTGGTGCTGGGGCTAGCTCAAAAGGCTTTGAAGGCCTCGGCTAACGGTGCAGACCCGGCCGCTGTTGCAGGCCTAAACGCCTTTTTAGCCAAGCTGCACCAGCAGGTTCGAGTCTACGACTCTAATTACTACCTTGAGAGTTTGATTGTTGGCGATGCGACCGCCGTCGTTGGTTGGTCAGACGATGTACTGCCGCTGCTGCGCCAGTATCGCCATTTAGCCGTCGCGGTGCCCCCTGATGGAACGCTGCTGAGTGCCCAACTCTGGGTACGGCCCCAGGCGGTGCCTGCCCCTGCTCCGGCTGCTACCGAATGGCTCAATTTTTGTTTAGGGGATGACTTTGCCACCCAGCTCGCCATCTTTGGCCACACCACCTCGCCGCTGCTGTGGGGGGTTGACCCGCAGCAGCGGCCCGAGCCCCTGCAAACACCGCCAGAGATCGTGCTGACTCCGGCGATCGCCGACCAGAGCGAGTTTCTACTTCCCCTCAAGGCCGAAGCGGAGGACCGCTACGGTCGTTTGTGGCAAAGCTTACGCGCCTAGCTCAGAATGTTCAGGCCAACGATAACTCCATCCTGAGGGTAGCTAGCCTTCTATGGACTTTCGCTGGGCTCCAAGGCCTGGGCCGTGGGGGTGGGCTGGTAACGGCGCTCTCCCTCTGCCAACAGGTTGCGCTGAAGCTGCACAATTAATGACGAGTCTAGATTGGCCGAGCAGGCAGACACGCTATTTTCAGAGTCTAAGGGCAGCCCCGACTGGTCGACAAAATCACAGGCGTAGAGCCCAACCATCCGTGAGGTGCGAGGATTGCCCTGGAAGAAGCGGAGGTTGTGTCCAAAGTCGCGGGCCGCCGTGCCGAACTGGTTGAGCACAGCGTAGCGCTCGTTGTAGGTCAGCACCGACCACATTTGGGGGTTCACCATTACGTCGACCACCGTCGTGCCTGAGTCTTCAATCTGGTAAGAAATCCAAGATTCCACTAGGCGACGCCCGCCTAGATGCGACGTCAGCGAGTCACGATTCCACCACAGACTGGGCAGGGTCATAGTGGTAGGAGAGGCCCGACGGCTGTCGCTAGACAGTGAGCCATCGACAATGCGATCGGTAAAGTCGTCGCCGTTGCCCAAGGTCGCAGTGGGAAACACCAGCAGCTGACAAAATGTTTGGTTAAGTTCGGTCGATCGCCCCGGCCAGTAGGCGGTGAGCAGTTCGTCTGGGCAGCAGGCTGCGTCAATGATGGCCACTTCCTCGCTACCCTGAACGGCGCAGGCTTCCGACGACTGTGCTTGGGAACGGCTGGCACCTCCTATCATCAGCAGGCCTGCTCCAGCGATCGCCAGCCAGAGCTGCCGAAACCTCCTCGACTGGGGCTGGACCCTAGAGTCCCAGATTTGCCCCTTCACTGATACCCGTGGTGAATGGCCTGGTGCTCCGTCCATGGTTGTGTCCCCTCAGGGTTTTTCTAAAGAAAAATGAGTCGGCTGCGATGCACGTGCTGTAGCGCTAGTGGCTGGTTGGCTACCTTCTCTACCATGGAGACGACGTGCTCTGGGCGCAGCAGGTTCCCGTCGTTGCGACAGTGGCCTACGGCTCTGAGCCAGACTCCAAGACTATCTTTAGGATACTCCAAACCCCCGGGTAGAGGGTGGTCTGGGCTAACCACCGCTAGCTCATGCAAGCGCTCTCGCAAGTTGATGAGTTGCATATTTCCAGACTTGGTTTTCTTTTCCCAAGGCATTTCATCGAGGGCGAGGACGCTCTCAATCCAAGCCTCCCAGTCTGGAGATGCTGCGCCGACGTCTTCTAAACTTACGTACAGGTAGTATTCGGCTTGGTCAAGGAGCTTAGTCGCAGAAGGCTCATCCAGGGGTACCTCAGCGACGGTGTAGAGCGGAATCTCCGGCGGCAGTTGAGCCCCAAGCCGCTGAAGAAAGTCGGCGGGGGCGATCGCCTGAGTCAGCTCAAAATCCACCACTTCGCCGCTGCTGGTGGCGCCTAGAGGGAGCGCATTGGCAGGCGACAGGCGCGGCCCTGGATGGAAACCGCCAGTAAAGGCGATAGGCAGTCCGGCCCGCCGCAGAGCGCGATCGAACAGGCGCACCATGTCTAGGTGGCCTAGTAGAGCCATCGACCCCAGCTTGCCTAGGGTCACCCGCAGGCGCTGCACTCGCTCAGAGCTGGGTTGGCCGTGGCCAAGGAAAGCGGGAATTGGCGGCGGCGGCACCACTACATTGTGGCCAAAATCGGGGCCGCAGACGCCGCAGTGGCTACAGCCCTCAAAGGAGCAGTCGGGGACTGTGGCCGCCTCTAGGGCGCGGAGCAAGTCGTCTTTGAGCCAGGCTTTGTCGATGCCAGTATCCACGTGATCCCAGGGCAAGGGGGTGTCAAGGCTGGGGCGGTCGTCCCCGACATCGGTCACATCGGTGTCCATCACGTTCCATTCGCCCTGATCGACCTTCCGGTACTTCCAGGTCAGATCGGCTTCGTCAATGGCTTGGGTCCAGGCTTTAAAGGCATTCTCTAGGCTCTCCCACCAGCTGTCCATGCCGGCCCCTAGTTCCCAGGCGCGGCGCACCACGGCGGCCAGGCGGCGATCGCCCCGGCCCACAAAGTCTTCCATCGCCGAGATGCGCACGTCGGTAAAGTTGACTTTGGCCCAGCGCAGGGTCCGAAATTCTTCCCGCAGCAGCCGCTGCTTGCGACGAAACTCCTCCGTCGAGACCGAGTGCCACTGAAACGGGGTGTGGGGTTTCGGGGTGAAGTTAGAAATGGTGATATTAAAGGCTAGAGGACGTCGTCCTGGCTGGGTACAGGCCTGGCGAAGCCAGCGCACGGTCTCGGCAATGCCTAACACATCAGTATCGGTCTCACCGGGTAGGCCGATCATAAAGTAGAGTTTGACCCGGCCCCAGCCCTGCTCGTGGGCGGTTTTGATGCCGCGCAGCAGCTCTTCGTTGGTCAGCCCTTTATTGATGATGTCGCGCATGCGCTGGGTGCCTGCCTCGGGAGCAAAGGTGAGCCCGGTGAGGCGGGTGCCGCCAATGATATTGGCAATGTTTTCATCGAAGCGATCGACCCGCTGGCTGGGCAGCGACAGCGAAATATTTTCGTCCTTGAGGCGGTTTTTAACCTCCACCCCCACCGCTGGCAGGGCTAGATAGTCAGAGCAGCTCAGCGACAGCAGCGAAAACTCGTCATAGCCGGTCTTGCGCATGCCGGTCTCAATGGCGTCGATGACGGCCTCTGGCTCCACATCCCGGGCCGGGCGTGTCAGCATACCTGGTTGGCAAAAGCGGCAGCCCCGAGTGCAGCCCCGCCGAATTTCTACCGTCAGGCGGTCGTGGACTGTTTCGACATAGGGCACTAGGCCCATAGCATAGGCGGGAATGGGGGTAGCCACCCGGCGCAGCACCCGTGCGGGTACGTCGGGCCGATTGGGATGCACCGAGCCATCGTCGGCCATGTCGTAAAACCGAGGCACGTAGACCCCTGGCACCTGGGCCAGATCGAGCAGTAGGGCCTCTCGGCTCAAGCCAGCGGCCTTGCCCTCTTCCATTACTAAGGCGATTTCGGGCAATAACTCCTCGCCGTCACCCAGGGCCACGAAGTCAAAGAAGTCGGCGTAGGGTTCGGGGTTAGAGGTGGCAGTTTGGCCACCAGCAAAAACTAACGGCCAGGAGCCTGCCTCGGGGGCAAAGGCTCTGGCCTGGTCGCGCTCCTGCCAGGTGAGCGGAATGCCTGACAGCGATAGCATTTCAAGAATATTTGTGGCCCCTAGCTCATAGCTGAGGCTAAAACCCAGAATGTCAAAATCGATCAGCGATCGCTGCGACTCGACCGCAAACAGGGGCGTCTGGGTAGCTTTGAGCTTAGCGGCTAGGTCAGGGGCCGGTAGGTAGGCACGATCGCACAGCTGCCGAGGTTGGGCATTTAAAATGCTGTAGAGAATGATGTGGCCCAGGTTAGAGGCCCCGACCTCGTAAACCTCAGGGTAAGTTAGCACCCAGCGCACGCTAGCCCCATCCCAGGGCTTGTGAGCAGCACCAAGCTCGTTACCCAGATAGCGACCTGGCCGAGAAACCTCAGCATTCACCAATGTGTTAATTGATACAGACACGATCTAGCTGCCCCAAACGCTCGCGAGCATGACCACCATACTATAGCGAGGCGGGGGTGAGCTGGCAGAGCCTGAAATTAAGCGGCTACCGGCAGCTCATCCACCATCTCAAAGGCGCGATCGAGCTGGGTAAGTTCAAACACAATGCGAATAGCCGGCGGCACAGAGCAGAGGCAGAGGCGCTTTTGTAGCTGACGAGCGTGCTTCAGTGCCGACACCAAAGAGATCAGCCCAGCACTATCAAGCGACTCGACTTGGCTCATGTCTACGAACAGGCCATCGGCCCGGTCAGACTGGATCTTCTGCATTAAAGACGAATGGAACTCATGGGCGTTAGACGCGTTGAGAGAGCCCTGGGCTTGAAAAATAGCCATTTCTTTAGTCATAGTCTGCATACTCGTACACTCCAAAATTATGGATAAAGTTAGAAACTATTAGGGCCAGCCTGCCATATGAAGACGATAATCGGAATCAGACCGGCCTGGGTATATCTAGGGACATAGTTGGTCGTATCTTGATATAGATTCAGACCTCATCAATTCTGTGCTTCCGTGAATCTACTGAACATATCCCCAATGGCTGAATCATTTTGTGATTTGAATCACGAATCAACGTGGTAGAGTGCACAACTTCTGCGGAGTATCATCACTGTCTGTAGCGTGGCCAAGCTCGACAATGGATAGTAACGAAATCACGCTCAGGTAATGGTTCATGGCCCCCACATTTTCCATTCGTCGACTGGTAGAAAAAGCACTCCACAGTGGGTTGCTGACCCCTGATATTGAGCAGGGTATTAACGCTGAACTGTCTCGCCTAGGCTATTTGCCCATTGGTGACTCCGAAGCTCTAGAGCTGCTCATGTACGAAATGGACGAAGGCCGCATTCGGCTGGTTCCGGGATTTGGGGTATACGGTGAGTCACTGCAGCACTCAGTATCTAGCTAGCTAGGAGCGAGCCGGTTGACCCTGGCTAGACCTAATAACCTACCCAGATGCACAGCATTTTCAGGTCACCTCGGGACTTTCCCTAGGGTGACCTCAGTATCTTTATGAAAGCTTTACAGAACCCGTCCGGATTGTTGCTTAGTCATGGAAGCTGCTTGGGTCTGAAGCTTGGCGATCGGCCCATAGCCACTGCACAAACTCGTTGACAGTTAAATGTCTGCGGTCAGAGTCTGGAGGTAATACGGATGCTGAGTTTGGGGATTTAGCCGAGAGGCTGGCTAGCAGCGGAATGACTTCGGTGTCTAAGGCCGGTTGCAGCTGCTCTAGAGGCCAGAGCATGTCGGGTACTGCTGGTTTGGTAGCTGTCAGACTTGTGGCGTCAAAGTCTGCTCCCAGGGCAATCATCTCGGTTTCGCTGACCAGCGCCAAAGGCCTTATCCAGCCGGTGGGGCGAAGTGCTAATACCTGAATGACTTCAGCATAAAGACGGGTTTGGCGGCACTCTAAGAATACGATTTGGCCTGTAACCAGAGTCATGAACGATCCAACAGGAAAACGAATGGGACAGTAGCGCCTGTCAACTGTCTCCTATGGTACCCATCGTATTGGTGCGATCGCTGGAATTTTTGAACAGGCTGAATGGTCACAACAATGGTTTCATTCTCTTTCACCAGACTAAATGTCAGACCATTGCTGAACTAAGTCATAGCCGTGAGCTGGGTAGGGCCGGGTTGAAATTTTTCAAGCCTACCTCTAGTGCCATGCTAAAACCATCGTGAAGTTTTATGATGGGAAAGTTGACCTGGGCAAGGATATTCTTGGAAATCTCTGCCTTGGAGCTTCGCAAGGAGGTATTACTGTGTCAGTTGAAACCATCGAGCGGACTACGACATCTACAGTGCGCAAGCCTGCGCCCCGCTACCGAGTGTTGCTTCACAACGACGCCTTCAACTCAATGGAGCATGTGGTGGAGTCACTGCTAAAGGTGGTGCCCAGTTTGACGATGCCTCAGGCTGTTGACATCATGATGCAGGCCCACACCGCTGGGGTAGCTTTGGTGATTACCTGTGCCCTCGAACATGCTGAGTTTTATAGCGAAGGACTGTGCAACCTAGGACTGACTAGCACTATCGAGCCAGATGAATAAGCTGTCTGGGGTTAAGCTGCCCTGGGCTAAGCTGGCCCACTACCCACCACTGGTGCGAGTAGTGGTCTTTTTGCTAATTGTGGTGGTGCTCTGGTTGCCCTTTGCTTTGCCGCTTTATGGCTTAGCTGCGCGTAGCCTGCTGCCGGGGGGCGATTTATTTCCTACTGCTTTGCTTTACGTTGTCTTTTTGCTGGTGCTGCCGCGCTGGGAACGGGCGGTGCACGCTGAAACGCAGCCTTGGACCAAAATTGGGTTTGCCGGCCGCCGAGAATTGGGCCAGGGCATGGCAACAGGTGCTTTGATCGGAGCAGTGAGCCTGGCACTACTGGCGGTAGTGCAGCTGGCTTTAGGCTGGGCCGTGCTGGACGCGGATGGTGCGCGGGGTGTCAGTCTGTTGCAAACAGCTCTAATTGGAGCTCTGGCTGCTACCGCTGTCGGTTGGTCGGAGGAGGTGTTGTTTCGAGGCTGGCTGCTGCGGGAGTTGGAGCAGAGTTGGTCGCCAGGTATAGCTTTGGGGGCAACTAGCCTAATTTTTGCGATCGCCCACTTCATCAAGCCCCTCGATGCGATTTTGGCCCTGCTGCCTCAGCTAGCAGGGCTTTTGCTGTTGGGTCTGGTGCTGGGCTGGGCCCGCCGAATACCCGTAGGACTCAACAAAACTGGGTTGGGCCATCCAGTAGGTCTCCACGCTGGTCTGGTGTGGGGCTACTATTTGCTTGAGGTGGGTAACTTACTTCAGCCCACTGGTGTCGTCCCCGACTGGGTAACTGGTTTGAACGGCAATCCCCTGGCCGGGCTACTGGGGCTAACGCTGCTGTCAGGGTTGGGGGTGGTAGTATTTCGCTGGAGTCATTCACCCCGCTAAAGATTTGCCCGCGTTGGCCATTAGCTGCTCCTGAACACTGCGGATTTTCTCGTCTTCCCTAGGGCGACGCTGGCGGTAGCTGCCGTCGGTCGCCAAATCCCAAGCCTGCCGGTTGTCTTCTAGGCACAGGTTGAGCACGGCCTTGAGCTCTGCTTGCAGCGCTGGGTCAGTAACGGGCGCCATCACCTCCACGCGGCGATCGAGGTTGCGCGGCATCCAGTCGGCGCTGCCCAGCAGCACAACCTCCTCTCCCCCCTGCTGAAAATACAAAATGCGAGAGTGCTCTAGGAACTGCCCTACGATGCTGATGACGCGAATATTGTCGCTCACCCCCGGCACCCCTGGCCGCAGGCAGCAGATGCCTCGCACAATCAAATCGATTGAGACCCCTGCCTGGGACGCCTGATAGAGTAGCGCAATTAAATCTGGGTCTACCAGAGAATTCATCTTGACGATGATGCGGCCCCCCTTGCCCTTTTTTTGGCAGGCTATTTCATGCTCGATCAGGCTCACTAATCGCTGGCGCAGGGTGAGGGGGGCAACGAGCAGCTGTCGGTAGACCTGCTGGCGAGAATAGCCAGTGAGATAGTTGAATATGTCAGAGATGTCGGCCCCTACATCCTCTCGGGCGCTGAGTAAACCGAGGTCAGTGTAGATCCTGGCGGTTTTGGGATTGTAGTTGCCGGTGCCGATGTGATAGTACCGACGGATGTGCTGTCCCTCCCGGCGCACCACCAGCGTGACTTTGCAGTGGGTTTTGAGGCCCACCAGGCCATAGACCACGTGCACGCCTGACTGTTCAAGCTTGCGGGCCCAGTTGATGTTATTTTCTTCGTCAAAGCGGGCCTTGATTTCGACCAAGACAGTCACCTGTTTACCGTTTTCTGCGGCAGAAATCAGGGAGCTGACAATGGGAGAATCGCCGGAGGTCCGGTACAACGTCATCTTGATGGCCAGCACTTGGGGGTCGTGGGCTGCCTGAGTGATAAATCGTTGCACCGTCGCTGAAAACGAGTGATAGGGATGGTGGACAAGCTGCTCTTGACACCGCAGCAGCGAGAATAGCTCTTCGGCGGTTTCAAGGGTCGTGTCGTCGTCATCGACCCCTGGCGGGCTGAGGCGCTCTAGGGCAGGAGGCACAGCGGCTGTCCAACTGGGGGCTTTAAGGTTGGGCAGGGGAAGAGCCATGAAGGTCATGAGATCTCCTAGCCCCAGCAACCCGTCGACGTTGTACACATCGGTTTCGGCCAGGCCCAGTTCTTCTGTCAGCATCGCGCGCACCGGGCCTGAGGTGTCCCGCTGAATTTCCATGCGTACCGCCGAGCCGCCCCAGCGACGCTTACGCAGTTCTTGTTCAACGGCGAGCATCAAATCGTCGGCTTCGTCTTCCTCGACGGCCAGATCGGCGTCGCGGGTAATGCGAAAGCAGGAGTGTTCCTGCACCACCATGCCTGGGAAAAGCGCGGACAGATTGGCGGCAATGATCTGTTCGAGGGGTACCCCCAACCAGCGATAGGTTTTGCCGTCGGGTTCTTCACCCTGGGGTTCTGGTAAGGGAATAAACCGGGGTAGCACTCGAGGGACTTTAATTCGGGCAAAGTGAGGCTGTTGGGTACGAGGGTCTCTCACCACAACGGCCAGGTTTAGGCTGAGGTTCGAAATGTACGGAAATGGATGTCCTGGATCGACGGCCAAGGGGGTTAAAACCGGGAAAACTTGCTCTTCAAAGTAGTCGCGGCAGTAGGTTTGCTGGGCCGCTGACAGCTCTTCATAGTCGAGTAGCCAAATCCCCTGGTCGGCCATCTGCTGCCTCAAGTCAGTGTTGAAGGCCCGATGCTGCTGTTCGACAATAGGGCGCAGCGTGGCGCTGATATCGTTGAGGTGCTCCTGGGGCGATCGCCCATCGGGCGATCGCCGGGTGACCTGGGCCTCGATCCGCTGCTTGAGGGCCGCTACCCGCACCATAAAGTATTCGTCTAGGTTGTTGCTAAAAATTGCTAAAAACTTCAGCGCTTCTAACAGTGGAGTGCGCTCGTCTAGTCCTTCGTGGAGCACCCGCCGGTTGAACTCTATCCAGCTCAGCTCGCGGCTAATGTAGTACTGAGGGTCGCTGAGATTGGCCTCTGGTTTGCTACTGCGCCGCTCTACCGTGGCCATTGTTTTAAGACTCCCCTAAAAATGACTCCCGGTTACCCCATTCGGGGTTTTCCTATTCCGGTTATTTGGTATCTAGACCTATGGATTGGACCTGGTCTTAGCTGTCCATAGATACCACTAGCTCTGGGTTACAACCCCTAAACCGGTTTGTTAAGGCCGAGTTAATCATACTAACGCGGCAACCGGCCGGAGGGGTCAACCCTCCGGCCGGTTGCCGGTGCTCTTAGGGGTTAGTTAGAGCGATTATTGGCGTTGTTTAAAGGAAGATAGCCACTCCCGCAGCTGGTCAGCGGCAACGTCGCGCCCACCCAGACCGAAGGCGATCGCGATCGCCACTGCGATCGCACCCAGCAGTAGCCCAAAGGCTAAGTTGACGATGTCAGGAGCCACTCCCATCTGCTGTAGGGCCATAGCTCCTACAAAAATCAAGATGGCGATGCGAGCCGCTTGGGCCAGTACCCTTGCCTGTCCAGTGCCCATGGCGTTGACCAGGCGAAAGGCCAAATTGGCCAGGTAGAGGCCTACCGCAAATACCACTACGCCACTGAGCACCCGGGCTCCAATGCGCAGAATTGCCCGCACAATCTCCGTTAGACCGGCGAAATTGAGAATTTCTGTGGCGGTCACGGCCCCAAACAGCACGATCGCCACCAGGGTGATAATGCCAACGATCTCCGAAGGGGTGCGGCTTGGGGTCTGCACCATAGCCATGGGACGGCCTTCGGCGTCGAGCCCAGACTGTACCGTAGCTCCTGTGCCCAGATTTAACTCTGGTAGCCCCAAAATGCCCAATATGTTGTCAAACCCAGCTCCCCGCAGCAAGCTCGTGACCAGGTCAGCCACAAAGCGCCCTACAAAGTAGGCAGCGGCAATCACAACCCCAGCCATAATCACTTGAGGAATCGCGGTCAAAATCTGCTCCAGCATCCCAATGGCGGGAGCCGAAATAGCCTCAATATCAAGCTCGTTGAGGGCGGCTACCACAGCGGGGATGAGCACCAGCACGTAGGCTAAGGTGCCAGCTAGACTGGCGAGGGAAACACCCCCTGTCGCGCTGCTTTGCAGCCCCATTCGGCGACCCAGCTGGTCGACCCCAGCAGCCAGCAGCAGATTGGTCACCACGCCGCGCACAATCCGAGCAATCACCCAGCCAATAGCTAGGACAATTCCAGCGGTGACAATGCGGGGAATAGCTTGGAGGAAAGAATTAATTAACCCTTCCACCGGAGCCAGCAGCCCGGGCAGCTGCAGGGCGCTCAAAATTAGCGGAATAAATAGCAGCAGAATAAACCAGTACAGCACGTTGCCGATGGTTTCATTCAGCACGACCGGGGAACTGCCTTGGTCCATGCCAGTCTGCTGGGCCAGGCGGTCATCTAAGTTGAATCGACCTAGGCCATTGACAACGAGCGATCGCACCAGAGTCGCCGCCAGCCAGGCCACCCCTAGCAGCAGCAGCGCGCCACCAATGCGGGGTATGTAGAGAAAGATTTGGTCGAGAAAATTGTTGAGCGGGGCCGACACCCCGGCCAAGTTAAGGGCGTTGAGCGACGCCACAATGGCGAACAGAAAAATCACCCAATACACGAGGGTCGATACCCACTTCTCAATGGGTATCGACTGATCCGGCGAGCGACCCAAAGCCCAGTTGGCAAGGCGGTTATCCAGGTCGGTACGCCGCAGTAGACTGCGCACCACCAAGGCTGCCACTGTAGCTATAAGCCAGCCCAGCAGCAGCAGCGCGATCGCCCCAATTAAGCTGGGCAAAAATCGCCCCAGTTGCCCAGAAGCCTCTTGCACAAAGCGGCTGGAAGACTCCACAGGGCCAGTTAGCGGCTCAGAGTTGGTAGGTTGAACTCCAGGCTCAGTCACCTGGAGCAGTGTTAGAGAGAAAAAATCAATCATGATCCTTGTAGTTGGGAGCATCCTGAAAGAGCACCGTGCAGGGGGCCGTTGCGCGACCTCGACTGTTAGCCATTCACTACAGGCAAATAAACTGATAGCCAAATCATGTCATTCCATGAACCAGCGTTTCAGCTTAAAAACGAGACCGCCCAGGGCAGTTGCGATGGAAACTCCCCAAAAATACAAGTTTTTGAGGATTTTGGTACCTACACTCGGGCTGATTTTCTCAGGAGTCCGTCAAGATGTCTACTCGCCGCGTCATTGAGCACAGCATTTCCATCACCGCTAGCGCCAGCCAGGTCGAACAGTGTTTAACTCGCCAAGACCTGATGCACCGCTGGCTCAACCCGGCCCTACGTTGCGACCCCATCGGCGACTGGAGCACCGATCTGGGAGCCAAAAGCCGATTTGTGATTCAGGTGCCGCTATGGCAGCCTGCGTTGATCAGTACCGTAGTTGAGCGTCAACCAGGGCTGATTGTGTGGGCGTTTGAAGGATTTTTTGAGGGGCGCGATCACTGGGAATGCACCCCCGAACCAGCAGGCACCCGACTGCTAAATCGGTTTGAGTTTGAGATTCCTAACCCCATCGTACAAGCTGGATTTAACTGGTTTGCCGCCAGCTTGACTCAGCGAGACATGGCGGCTCAGCTGCGCCGCCTAAAACAGGTGGCTGAAACCCAGACCAATCGATGCTGATCGCGGTGTGGGCTACCGCCAACAAAAGAGGCCGTAGAGAGCTTTGTCTCTACGGCCTAGGCGTTACTAAGAATGGGACTACGTCTGGAGCAGTCTAGCTAGAGGTCGTTTGGGTCGCCAGCATCTGCTTAAGCTTCTCCAATTCGCCAGCCCAGCGAGGATCAGGCTGAACAGAGGCACTGCTGGTGGCCGCCGTCGCTGAGGTAGAGGCCTTGCGAGTGTTGCTTTTAGCCGGCCGCTTACCGGTTGATTCGCCGCCGCTGGGGCGAGCTTCCCCTTCACCCTCGGGCTTGGTGCGGGGTAGCGCCTTTTCAATTTTAATGGGCAATTCCGCGAGCATTTGGCCGTTTAGTTTTTCAACAATCTCATCGGCCTTTTCGTCGGTCTTTACGGTTACGAAGCCAAATCCCCGACATTTTCCGGTTTTTTTATCGGCAATCAGCTTGACAGAGACTAGGTCATCGTTGAAGTCGGCAAAAACGTTTTCAAACTCCTGCCGCTCTAGATCCTTAGAAAGGTTACCGACGTAAAGGCGAATTGACATTTGATATACCTCTGGTGTTCTAAAACAAAGGGCCAAAATCGAAATCGATGACTTGCCAAGTGAAGTTTGAATAGCAAGTCAACCGCCACCTTTGACAACCCTATTCACACAATCAATTTCTATCAGGATTACAGATTTTGCTCCAAAAAGCCCAATAAAGTCGTGTTAAAACGTCAAATCTAAATCCTGTATCAACTTAACAAATTCTTGCTCAGTGCGATCGCCCCTAGGCTCTAATCTATCGTTGGGAATAATCTTAAAACCCCAAACCTTAGGAAATGATCGCAACTGTCGCCCTGGAAAGAAACGACTTATCAAACTCTGCAAGTCTCCCAGAAGCTACCTACCTCAATCATCTTCCAAAGGAAAGATCTAACCTGCGTAGACCATGAACTAGGTCCTTGGTTGATGAAATGCTAGCGCTCCATCCCTCTCTACAATTATCTATTACCGTAACACGTCAGAGCCCCGCGACTGGCGCCACTGCTAACCAAAATTGGTTCCAAATAAAAACCAGCCGACGAGGGCTGGTTCATTTGCTGTGTTGAGAGTAGGAGAACCCATTACCTAACAATCCCCAAAGCCAACCCTGAACGGTTAACCCTGGAACCCAGGAATGCGTTTCTGTAAACTAACTTAACATTGAATGCACCGTTTCCGCAACACAACTTTACGTTGTCTCGGTTAGCCCCCTCGGAAAATTGTCAAAACTCCAATCAGGCTGATAACTAAGCTCAAGAGCGTAGCCCAAATCGGCCCATAGGCCTGAAAGCGATGACGGGAGTCCAGCTGCACTTGATGAACGTCGACCCATAACAGGCCGCCGCCATAGCGACTCCAGCCACTGACCGTAACAGCTTGACCAATCCATTGCCGGGGGTGGTGCTGAAATAACCCCTGAAGACTGCCCAAGGGGACTGGGTTAACCAGTTTGACTAGCCCTGAGGTATCTTCAAGGTACAAATTTTGGCAACCCCAGTTTTCTAACCCGGTGGCACCCCGTAGCTGGCCTTGGAGGGTGATAGGCTTTCCCTGTACAGGGAGGACTGAGCTGTTGTTGATCAGCTCTGCGATATTGTCTGGGGCTGGGGAGCTGGTTTGTCGGGTAGTAGGTGAGCTACCCGGCTCGGGAAACAGAGCGTTAATGCGCAGCAACAAGCCTAATCCGAGACCCAACCACAGCCCTCCCATCAGAATGCTGGGGTCTTGGTAGAGCCAGCTTAACCGCTGCCAACCCAACCGATTGACAATGCCGCCTACAAACCACAACCCCATGGCAATTCCGCCCCCTATCAGCAGACCCGCTAGCGGACTCTTTTGCAGCAGCAGTAGCCGGGGTGAAAAGCTGCTTGGGGTAGAAGATGCTAGCGGTAAGGCGATCGCGGTGGGCTGTTGACGAAGGGTTGCCTGCTGGCTGAGCTCGAGCAGCCTCTCTCCTAAAGGCAGGTGGGAGGCGCTGACGCGCAGCCATTGGCGGTAGGGGTTGAAGCTGTCTACTGCAATCAGATTAGCGATGGTGGTGGCGCGATTTGCGAAGCGATCGCTGGAGAATTTGTCTGCTACGTTCAGGTTTTGACCATCAGGCCCTGCTTTTGCCAGCACACTACCTGGGGTAACTGCCTGGCGACTGCTAATGGGCATTAAAACCTCTAGGCTGGTGAGCAAGGGGTGGAGGGTGCCCCGCTGCTCAATGTCGGCTGCGATCGCCTCAGTAAGCTGTAGCAGTTCATCCGCGAGGTGGTCGGGGTGCTGTGTGAGCACGGTGGCGCGGCGATCGCCCCAGGCACAGCACGCTCGCGACAGCCATAGCACGAGCTGCCGCAGCAGCCAAAACAGGTCATAAAAGATGCTGGAGAATATTCCAAGGGGGGTGCGTAGGAAGGACTGGGTCAATCTATCCCCAACCTGGGCCAGGCGATGGTAGGCGGTGTGGAGCAGCAGCAGCAGCAACCCTACCGCTGAGAGAACCGACCCGCTACCGTTTACCATCCGAGCCAGCTCATACCCATACAGCGCCGTTATGGCTTCATCAGACCCTTGGTCTAAAATGCCTTGGCTGACGACGATGCGAGTATTGCGCGCCAACCAGCCATAGCTAAAGCATAGGGGAGCCGGATCGGGAATAACCCGCAGCTCGGGCAGTTGCCAACCGCGCTGGCGGCACACTTGGCGCAAGAGGCGCAGTGTTCCTGGGCTGTGTCCCTGGAGCTGGCGTGTTGATAGAGGCTTTTGGCCATGCCAAAAAGCCAGGACAAAATCCATAATCCACGGACTGGCTAGGGCTAGCAGCACCAGGCTACCGATTACCCAAACGGTGTAGTTCTGGTATGCTCCCGGCAGACTGAGCTGTACCGGCCACCGCACCCACCGCAGCAATCTATCCGCTGTTCTGAGGGCAAAATGAATGGCCCAATTTGTTATCCAGAGCAGGGCGATCGCTGTAAAGGCTTGCTGTAACCATAGCCCCAGCGGGTACTTTGGCAGAGAAGCTTGGAGCTGCCGCTGATGGCCTGGGATAGCCTTTGGGCGCGAGATGGGCTCAGCACTAGCATTAGAAGCTGGAATCGTTGCATCGACGGGGGCCTCTGGAGGGCGATCGCTGTCGTTTTGATCGATACCCGAGCGCTGGTTAAGCTGCTGAAAGTGAAAGAGCGATTGGTAGGTTGACTCTGGTTCCCTCTCTTCAGCGGCGTCCAAATTGCCGTCTTCCGGCCTTGGTTGGTTAAGTTCTTCTGGACTAGGGAGGGGAATGGGCGTTTTGGAAGCAGGTTTTGGTGATGAAGGCGGTGGGGTTTGAGAACTTGTGGTGCCTGCTAACGGCACAAAGCCACTTAAATCGGCCTTAGTTGGTGAGGCGGTCTCTTGGGTTACTGAGGGGACCTCCCCCTTAGTTCTATCGGGCAGCTGGCTCAAAACCTGTTGAGCCCACTGGCGAGCCTCGGATGAAGAACTGTCGAGCAGGACTTGGCAACCCAATCGGGCTTGGTCAACCTGCTTCAGTCGCTGGTATACTCTCACCTGCCCCATCACAGCTTTGAGATAGTAAGGAGAACCCGGCGGCAATTGCCCCAGCCGCTGAAAAAGCGCTAGGGCTTGGTCATAGCTTTGAGCTTTAAAGGCAGTTACCGCCTGCTCGTACACCTGCTTGGCTGAGGCACCACGATTGCCAGGGGCAGAAGCTTGGGATTTGGGGTCTATGGGCTGCGCCATACGCCGCTAATTAAGGGTAAAAAAGCAAAGGAGAAGTTCAAGGATAGCCAACTATTCCCATTCTGTTTCTTCCTCCTGCGGATGACCGTTTGTTAACAGTTGGCGAGACAAACTTTGGCAGCGGACAGCAGTTGCCCTCTAGACTAAGCAACGTGCCACCGTTGCCGCTGATCTATGATTGCCGTTAGCCTTTTTGTTGCTAGTTTCCTGGCTTGGTTTCTCAGCATGTTAGCAGGGGGTGGCAGTCCGTTTATTCTAATTCCCATGATTTCCCTGCTGCTCGGCTCCGCAGCGGTAGCTCCAGTAATCACGGTCGGACTGCTGATTGGCAATACCCAGCGGGGAATTTCTTTTTGGCACCATGTGGACTGGCAAGTAACGGCCTGGTACGTGCCTGGGGCCATGGTAGGAGCAATTATTGGCTGCTATGGACTCACCCAGGTTCATGCAGAGGGCCTACAACTACTGCTCGGCATCGGGCTGCTGACCATGGTTGCCAATCATCTGCTGACTCCCGAAGGTGCTCAGTTTGCGGTCAAAGCCTGGTACTTTTTGCCGCTGTCTTTTATCAACGCCATTGGGTCTGGGCTGATTGGCAGCACTGGCCCAGTGATGAACCCGTTGTACCTAAACTACGGGTTAGAGAAAGAAGCCATGGTAGCTACTAAAGCATTCAATAAGGCGGTGCTACACCTAGTTAAGTTGACAGCCTACGCTGCCTTTAGCAGCCTCAGCTCAGACTACCTAATCTATGGGCTGGTGATTGGGTTAGGTGCCATACCGGCTAACTGGCTGGGTAAGCTGGTGCTGGCAAAAATGTCGGCCCAGCAGTTTAGACAGCTGGTGTTTGCTTTTGTAGCGGTAAGCGGTGTAACCATGATTTGGCAACAGCGCCATTTTTTGACTGTCTGGTTTATGTAGGCTGACTGTTGGCTTGCAAATTCTCTAAGGCGTCTTGAGTTGGTTCTGATGGTTCTTCGGAAAATTCTATTGGGCGGTCTAAATCCAATAACGTTTCGACGAGCCCGTAGAGTGAGATTTCGTCTGCTCCAGAAAGCTGTCGATCTTTGAGGTCTGTAAGTCCTTGGGCGAGCTCTGGGGCTCTGCTCTTGTAGTCGCGGTGGGCAGTAAGCATATCCTCAAAAATAGATTGCTCGATTTCAACCCGATTTTGGCCATCGTTGAGGGGAGTTTGGTAGGCCACATCCTCAACGTCATACTTAACTAGCACCACCAGTGCATTGCTGGCGGCTTTGATGGCTTCCTGTAGGCGGCGTGTGTCGAGTTCGAGCCGATCAAAGCCTACTTGGCCAGTAATTTTTAACTCCAAAATAGGGGCGATGCTGCTCTGATGTTTAGCAGCGGCAGCGATCGCACAATCTAGGGCCATCTGGTTCAGCTCGTCTAGGCTTTCCTGTCCTTTGGCCACCAGCTCTACCCGTTCAATGGGTCGCTGAAAGTAATCCGTCTTGAGCTGCGCGTCGATGCGATCGGGCAACAGTTCTACTAGATAAGCCCCTCGAGGATAGCGGCTTTCCTCGACATTGTTAGCTTCCAGAGAGCCAGGATTGAACACCCATCCCTCGGCGGTGTAATTCTTGTGGATGTGTCCTAAGGCCAAATAGTCTACCCCAGCTTCCTTAAGCGGCAGCAGTTCGCTATAGCGCAGTGCTCCAGCATAGCGAGAGATTTGCCCCTCTAGGCCGTGGTGAAACATCAAAACAGTATGGTCGGGACCAGCGGGCAGGTCTTTGATTGCGCCAGCTAATAGCTCAATGGCGCGAGGGGCAGTGGCCCCATACCAGTTTGATCCAATCACCCGCACACCGCAGGGTAGATCAATGTAGCCTCCGGAACGGGTGCTGTCATCCCACGGAGTGAGCCGCTCTTCGGCATTGGCTCCGTCGTTAGGTTCCAGCAGCTTAAGCAGGTTCCACTCAGAGAGATATTTGAGCCAGCTAGTGCGAGTGCCATAGGGGCGGTTGTCGTGGTTGCCCTCAATGGCCACCACTGGAATATTGGCGCCCTTCAGTGTTTGGAGACAAACCTGAGCCTGGTTGAGGGTGGCGGGTTTAATGTTGCGGTGCTCGAAGAGATCGCCCGCGATCGCCACAAAATCCACTCCTTCCCCGACAGCATATCGTTCCAGCACCGTTTGCAAGGCGCGAAAAAAATCCTTGGTGCGCTCAGGAGTGTCGTAGCGGTCAAACCCTAGGTGAATGTCGGCAATGTGAAGAAACTTGGCCATCAGGCTGTCCGCAGCGCTACTTCCTCAGCCTAGTCCCGATTTTGAATTTTGGAAGTTTGATTTTGGCCAAAAAATTTCTGACTGGTAGCCTCACTATCCGTAATATCAAGGATTCCTAGACAGCAGATGACTCAGCCGCCAGCTCTTCCAATCGTTCCTGCTGATCTCGGCTGACGCATGACTGAATCAGGTCTTCAATGTCCCCTTCTAAGACCGGAGTGAGGGTAAAGTTCTGGTTGAGGCGATGATCAGTCACCCGATTGTCTTTATAGTTGTAGGTGCGAATTTTTTCCGATCGCGCCCCGCTGCCTACCTGCGACTTTCGCATCGAAGATACGGCCTCCTGCTGCTCTCGCATCTTTATGTCAAAGAGCTTAGCCCGCAGAATCTGCATGGCCCGTTCACGGTTTTTGAGCTGCGATCGCTCCTCAGTGCAAAATACCCGAATGCCCGTTGGCTTGTGGATTAGATCGACCGCCGTTTCTACTTTGTTGACGTTCTGGCCGCCAGCCCCACCCGATCGCGCCGTGGTGAGTTCAATATCCTTGGGATCGATTTGCACTTCCACTTCGTCTACCTCAGGCATGATTGCCACAGTAGCCGTAGACGTATGAACCCGCCCACCTGCCTCGGTGACCGGTACCCGCTGAACACGGTGAACTCCTGCCTCAAACTTGAGCTGGCTGTAGACGCGATCGCCCGCAATTTCTAAAATTGCTTCTTTAAAGCCGCCCATGTCGGCTGCCGACTCGCTGAGCAGCTTCACGCGCCAGCCCTGCGTTTCGGCATAGCGAGAATAGAGCCGCACCAAATCCCCAGCCCAGATGCTCGCCTCATCACCGCCGGTACCCGCGCGAATCTCCAGCATGATGTTCTTGTCATCATTGGGATCGCGCGGCAGCAGTAGCACTTTGAGTCGAGCTTCTAGCTCCGCTAGCTTTGCATCTAAAGCCTCAACCTCTAGACCGGCCATCGCCTTCATCTCAGGATCGCTGTTAGCTTCCTTATAGATTTCGCGCGCGTCAGTCAGTTCCTCGCCGGTAGATTTCCACTCAGCGTAGGTTGTGACCGTTTCCTCTAGCGAGGATCTAGACTTGGCAATACGCTGAAACTCATCCGGATCCTTGGCTACATCAGGGTCAGCCATTCTTCGCGTTAGCTCTTGAAACGTCTGTTCCACAGAGTTGAGTTTTTCAATTAAGTATGCCTCAGCCATAGTCCCCTTTTATCCACCGTCTAGCCAGAATGCCTTGCCCTACTACAGCACAGCAAACTAGGCCTTGTCGGCAGCGTCATCGGTGGTAGTAGCCGATGTATCAGCCATGCCATACTTACGCAGAAAGCGCTCAACGCGGCCTTCAGTGTCAATAATTTTCTGGGTACCAGTATAGAAAGGGTGATTCCCAGACCATACGTCTACATGTAGTTCAGGCTTGGTAGAGCCCACGGTCATGATCTCTTTACCGTCGCAGAAGACCTTGGCCTCGGGATACCAATTGGGATGAATGTCAGACTTTGCCATAACAGGGTGTAAAACAACGTCAATAGAATGAGACAGACTTGGCAGAGCAAAACAGCGATTTAGCGGTGTGGCAAAAACCCAAAAGTTGAGTCCTGCCAAACCATGCCTAAATCACTAGATCCAATCTAGCGCTTGGAGAACTGAGGTGCCTTGCGGGCTTTCTTCAGACCGTACTTACGGCGCTCCTTAGCACGAGGATCGCGGGTTAAATACCCTTCTACTTTGAGAGGCTTGCGGTTTTCGGGGTCCAGCTCACACAGTGCTCGGGCCACACCAAGCCGAATTGCATCAGCTTGACCTGTCAGACCACCACCCTTGACGTTGACTAAAACATCGTAGGCATTCTCCAAACCCAGTACCTCGAGGGGAGCCTTGGTAGCGTTGAGATAGGCTGGGTTGAACTGTAGGTAATCATCACCAGGGCGCTTGTTGATTACTAGCTGACCACTTCCAGGCACAAGACGTACCCGCGCGATGGAGGTCTTGCGGCGACCAGTACCCCAGTACACAGCCCGTTCAGATTGATCGGTAGCCTGCATTATTTAGCTTCTCCAGGAATAGTGTTTACGATTTGGGTTACAGGATTCTGGGCCTGATGAGGATGCTCGGGCCCAGCATACACCTTAAGCTTGGTGAACTGCTTGCGACCTAAAGAATTCTTCGGCAGCATACCTTTCACAGCCTGCTCAATAATCCGCGCAGGAATACGAGTCTGGAGCTTGTCGAAGGTCTCAACCTTCATTCCCCCCGGACGACCCGAGTGGCGGCGATAGAGCTTAGTGCTAGATTTACGGCCTGTAACTACCACTTTCTCGGCGTTCACTACGACAACAAAGTCGCCAGTATCCATATGGGGGGTAAAGGTCGGCTTGTTTTTGCCACGCAGAATGGTGGCAATTTCGGTGGCCAATCGTCCCAGGCGCTGACCTTCAGCGTCGATTACGTGCCACTGCCTCTGAATAGAATCGGTGGGGGGAATGTAGGTCTTAGTAGTCATAGCGCTTGAGCTGCCTTTCCTGAATAAACCACACTAAGTAAAACGAACGAGTTAAACAAACTTGGACAAACCTTAGGCTACCGCCGGACCCCAGAAAAAGTGGGGCTGAGTATCAAACCAAACCTCCTGAGCAAAGGGATGGTCGTCGTAGCCGACCCGAAGTAGGCATAACCCTTGGGCGGGGGCCGCATACTTAACCTGCTGTCGCTGGCGTTGTTGCCACAGTTCACCAAACTGCACTGGCGTCAACTCACCACTGCCTACCTTGACCACCAAGCCCATAATCAGCCGCACCATACCGTACAAAAAACCCTTGGCCTGAAGCTCAACAGTGAGAAAGGTATCTTGGCGGTGACACTCAGCTACCTGTAGGTCTACCCAGGAATGACTCTTGCCTGAACGCGCCCTATGAAAGGCCGCCATATCATGATGGCCCACCATGGCATCGAGGGCCACCTGAATTTTTCCCTGGTCTAAATATTGACGGTAGTAGTGCCAGACGAAAGGACGCACAAACAGATTAGGCCGCTGCCCCGTGTAAAGGGTATAGCGATAGCGCCGCCAGCAGGCTGAGAACTGAGCATGCCAGGTATCAGCCACTGCCGCCGAAGCTCGAATCAGAATATCCTCCGGCAGTCGGGCATTGAGCACGTCGGCCCAACGGTGTGCTGGGATAAAGCTAGGCGCATCAAAGTGAGCTACCTGAGCCGCTGCATGAACACCCGTATCGGTCCGCCCTGCACCGCTAAGACGCACCGCATAGCCCAGAACTGAACGCACGGCCGCTTCAATCTCGCCCTGCACCGTACGAGCATTGGGTTGCCACTGCCAACCGTGGAGGCGGGTGCCCACGTACTGCACCACCAAAGCTACCCGCTGAGTTGACTGAGCAAACTCTGCGGGCTGGCTTTCCAGACTTCGCTGTATAGTTGACGACTTCTCCATCAATACGGGCTAAGGGTTAATAAGCAGAAACGCAGGGGAGAGAGGTTAAGTCAACTCAATGATGGCCATCTCTGAGTTGTCGCCCCGGCGGCGAACGGTTTTGACGATACGGGTGTAACCGCCATTGCGACTGCCGTAACGCTCGCTTGCTTGACTAAACAGAGCATGGACTAACTGCTTGTCGTAGATATATCCCATTGCCTGGCGACGAGCCGGTAGAGAACCATCTTTGGCTAGGGTAATCATACGGTCAGCTTCTTCACGCACGGCTCGAGCTCGAGCTTTAGTCGTGGTGATTCGACCGTGGCGAATTAGCTCCGTAGTTAGGGAACGCAGCAGAGCTTTGCGCTGGTCTGCAGGTTTCCCGAGTTGATGAACGCGGCACTGGTGACGCATGGGACTGAACTCAGATGAACGACAAAATAAAAGATACAGATAACCAAGGAACAATCAGAACGGCTCAGCGCATCAGGCTTTTCGGTTCTAACGTCAACCCTGGAATCAAGCTGTCTTAGACGCCTTCTCAAGGGGCAGGGTGATACCCAAACGCTCCTGAAGAGCCTCAATCACCTCTTCGGCAGATTTCTGGCCAAAGTTTTTGATCTCTAGGAGGTCTTCCTGACTGAAGTCCAACAGATCGGCCACAGAATTGATCTGAGCTCGCTTGAGGCAGTTGTAGGCTCTTACCGAAAGCCTTAGTTCCTCAATAGGAATTTGGTTGTTGGGATCTTCTTCCTTAACTTCTTCGTCAAACTTGGGCTCTAGGGTGACATCCTTAAGGGGCATAAACAGACCCACTAGGATGTCAGCGGCCTGGCTCATTGCTTGCTGAGGAGTAATGCTGCCGTTCGTCCAGATGTCCATGATCAGCTGATCGCGCTGCATGGACCCAGAGACAACAACCTCTTCGACAGTGTAGTTGACCTTTTTGACTGGCATAAACACCGAGTCAAGCTGAATAAAGTCCAGCGCCGTGGCGTCATCCTTACTCCGTTCCACAGCTCGATAGCCCTGGCCGCGCTCAACCCGAAACTCCATCTCGAGCGTATGTCCGTCGGCTACTGTCGCCACATATTGCTCAGGATTGACCACTTCTACTTCAGAGGGTAGTTCAAAGTGACCCGCAGTTACCCGAGCAGGACCTTGAACAAGAAGACGACCAATTTGAGGCTGGCTAGTGTAGCTCCTCAAGACGATCTCCTTCATGTTGAGAAGAATGTCAAGAACATCTTCCCGCACCCCGACAATAGTTGAGAACTCGTGGGTTGCCCCAGCAATTCTCACGGCTGTAATTGCAATACCCTCTAGGTTGGATAGCAATACCCGCCGTAGTGCATTGCCTACGGTGGTACCTTGACTACGCTCTAAAGGCTCGATGACAAATCGACCGTACTGACTTTGGTCGTTTTCAACGACAGACTCTACGCAATCAACATGAAACTGTGCCAAAATCCTGCCTCCCTTAAACCTCGCGATACCCTGCCCGCCAAATGCGCCAACGACACTATAGTAAGTGCCTAAACCCGACGACGCTTGGGTGGTCGACAACCGTTGTGGGGAATAGGAGTAACGTCTCTAATTAGAGTGATTTCCAAACCCGCTCCCTGCAAGGCACGAATAGCGGTCTCGCGACCAGCCCCAGGACCGCTCACCATAACTTCAATCTGCCGCATCCCTTGATCCATTGCCCGTCGGGCAGCACTATCAGCCGCCGTTTGAGCCGCAAAGGGGGTGCCTTTTTTTGCTCCCTTGAATCCACTAGAGCCTGCTGAAGCCCAGGAAATTGCTTCCCCTGACTGGTCAGTAATAGTCACAATGGTGTTGTTGAATGTTGAACGAATGTGAGCGACACCGCTCGGTACGTTCTTCTTACTCTTTCGAGGTCCAGTCTTTCGAGTTGGTTTGGCCATAGCGTTGTCACTAAATTCAATTCAAGGAAACTTGAGTCAATGCGATTATCGGTGGGCCACTAACACTAGCAAACACCGGTAAACAGTCAGAAAAACTCGCTACAAAGCTTAGCGAGCTTTCTGCTCTAACCCCCCATGTTGACTGGAGGCTAAGGAGGCGAAGCAGTTCTACTTACGAGGCGCTTTCTTCTTGCCAGCCACTGTGCGACGGGTGCCGCCTCGACGGGTGCGAGAGTTAGTTCGGGTACGCTGCCCACGCACTGGCAAGCCAGCGCGATGACGCCGTCCACGGTAGGAGCCGATGTCCATCAATCGCTTGATGTTCATGCTTTCCAACCGTCGTAGATCGCCCTCTACTTGATAGTCGCTCTCGACGGAATCACGTAGCTTTGCTACATCGGAATCGGTTAGGTCCTTAACCCGCACATCGGGACTAACCCCAGTTTTAGCGAGAATTTCCTTAGAACGGGTAAGGCCAATACCGTAGATATAGGTCAAGCCAATTTCAACTCGTTTGTCGCGTGGCAAATCCACGCCTGCTATCCGTGCCACCTTTACTATCTCCCCAGTATGTGGTTTTAACCATGCAGCCCAGCTACGGCTACTCAGTCTGCTATGTTAGGCCGCTGCCCAAACCGTCAAAAGCTTATACAGAAACTCGAACAGAATGTTTAGATTCAGTTGCTTTGAGTCAGTATACTCAACACCATCTGACAGATCAAAATGGCATTCACACTGTTGCAAAAGCCCTGCCAGACCCTACGTTACCCCTGTCGTTGCTTATGCTTGGGGTTAGAACAAATCACCATGACCCGGCCACGGCGGCGGATCACACGACACTTATCACACATCTTGCGCACAGACGCACGGACTTTCATGTCCAACTCGCACTTCACTACAGAATTGCTATGCTAGCAAGCTGACGGCAATCCGTCAAATAAAAATTTGTCTCTAGGGTAATGTCCGAAGCAAAAAGAGGTCGCCCACTGGACGACCTCTTCTTAGGAATTAATCAGAAAATTGGCGAAAGAATGCGGCTTCTGTCTCTAAGCTCCGCGCTTTAGGGCCGATTCTACCTGCTTCAGTTCTTGCTCAACGCGAGTCCTGAGCTTTTCAGGCAAGGGGCGGTTGGGATAGCTGCTGTAGTGACCTGCGATCGCATTCAGTGCCGTGCGCATAGTGGTAAACGAGCTGAGGTTTGCTACAGAAGTATCTCGGCGATAGCGAGAGGCAAAGTCGCTAATGATGGCCTTGGCCTCAGCTTGGGCCTCTACCTTGGCGGGGTCATCGTCAGGTAGGTTAATCGAGGTTCTAAGGCTATCTACCAGCATCAGTGTGTCTTGGCGATAGTCACCACTGAGCCTGCCGCTGACGCCTGCACCGCAGCCTGTGAGGCCAACAACGGCCACGAGTACTAAGGCCAAGAGACGAGAAATTAAAGATTTCATAGGATTCTTTGAAAGAGGTCAGGTCAAACGACAGGCCAGGGGGAATAGGCACTAAATCCTGTGCTAAAGCTGCGCTGGTGTCATTTTGGTGCTTTCATTCTATAGCGCACCGTGGTCATAGTATTCTTTGGTTGATTGAGGGCGCTCTGCCTCAGGCCGGATAGATGCGCAGCCGTCGGTTAGGTTCTTCGCCGCAGCTGAGGGATTTGAGCCGATAATGTTCGGCTAGCTCGTGCTGCATCTTGCGGATGTGGGCTGAGCGGGGCAGCAGTTCAACAGGCTGGCCTTTGGGAATCACAATTTGCTCAACTGCTAGCCGAGCTTCTTCTAAGGCTTCTAGCTCATCGTCACCGCCACTGTGACTAAACAGTTCTAAGTCAATGGCGGCTGGATTGTCATCCATATCCAGCAGGCGCTGGAGGGCGCGGGTAATCTGGGGAATGCTGTTGGACTTGACCAAGTGGACAGGAATCTGCCGCCCCTGGGCCATGTGCTTGAGCTTGGCTTGGGCCTTAGCATGCGATCGCAGTGCGATCACTGCATCAGCGTTGTCCAAATCCTTAGTAATTACTACAGGCATATGTAGGGTCTGAATCACCCGCTCAATCTGGTAACGGCTGAGGCCATAGGGATAGAGGCGCATGGCATCCTCCCCATTGGGTCCGATGATGTCGTCATCGGGAGTCGTCTCTAGCAGATGAGCGAACATGGGGTCAGTGGTTGGTTCTTGGCTATAGACCTTACCCAGGGGCCGAATGTTGTTGCCATTGCCTGTGGTGCGTTGGGCGATCGCGGCATTGGTCGGAGGCACCATTTGCCCTGCTGCGCGCCAGCCCATACCCGATCGCGATGGCTTGGCGACCTCTCGCCCTGAGCCCGGCAGCTCGTGGGTAATGATTACCTTCTGGTTCTCATCCACAGTGCGAATCTGTAGCCCTGGCTGTCGCCCCCGCAGCAGATTATCAATAGTGACCGTCACATCCTCATGGATGGCCCAGCGCTGCCGCTCTAGCATTTCCACAGCGATGTCAAAGGTCGGAGGAGCCTTGCGCTCTAGCACGCTTTTTTGGCTGCCTCGACGGCGAGCTTCTTCATCCCCAAGCGTGACCGATTGAATGCCGCCAATTAAGTCTGAAAGAGTAGGGTTTTTAATCAGATTTTCGAGCTGATTGCCGTGGGCGGTACCCACTAGCTGTACCCCACGCTCAGCGATGGTGCGGGCCGCCAAGGCCTCTAGCTCGGTGCCAATCTCATCAATGACAATCACTTCAGGCATGTGGTTCTCCACCGCCTCGATCATGACTCGATGTTGTTCTTCAGGGCGGGCTACCTGCATGCGCCGTGCTCGACCAATGGCGGGATGGGGAATGTCGCCATCGCCCGCAATTTCATTGGAGGTGTCGATGATCACCACCCGCTTTTGCAAGTCGTCGGCTAGCACTCGGGCGATTTCGCGCAGAGCTGTGGTCTTACCTACACCGGGTCGACCCAGCATTAGAATGGACCGACCTGTTTCCACCAGGTCTCGAATCATACCAATGGTGCCAAAAATCGCTCGCCCCACACGGCAGGTAAGGCCAATCACTTCCCCAGAGCGATTGCGAATGGCGCTGATGCGGTGCAAAGTTTTCTCAATGCCGGCTCGGTTATCGCCGCCAAAGATGCCCACCCGCTTGATGCAATGGTCCAAATCGGCGTGGGTAACGGGTTCTTCAGACAGATACTCAACGCTGCCAAAAAACCTAGCTTCGGGCAGGCGACCCAGATCTAAAACGACCTCAATCAGACTCTGACGTTGGGGGTGGTGCAGGAGCTGAGCGCGGATTGACGGAGGTAGAATACTGAGGATTTGCTCTAGGTCATCGATGGGTGTGTCTTGGGCAGGGGCAGACTGATGCTGGGCTGTCCCTTCAGATTCGGTGGGTAAAAAGTCCACGGCAAGGTTATTAATGGCAGAAATATTGTCGGCAGGGGCGTTGCTGCTCGATCCGTCACTCATCGAGCGATCGTCGCTATAGCTAACCATAACGTGTTGGTAAAAAATGTCTATGGGATTTGAGTGGGCCTACCAGCTGCCGGGCCAAGGCTAGGCTTTGGCCCAAGACACTACTGTCTAGCCGCTGCCAAGGGGCAACGATTGGTTTGGAGTTGTCACTAACTGAAGTGCTTTGACCGATAGCGGGCTGGTCAAGGGAGTCATTCCCCAGCCAGGGTTGAAGCTCTTGGTCAAGGGCGTTAAGCAGCGGCATTACTTGCGATCGCCCGTAGCTACCGTAGGCAATGCCTGAAATAGTTTTGGGGGCTAAGGCTGTATCATTGGCGGCCATCCCAACCTGCTGAGAAGGCCAGGCATTGGGTTGAGACGCATCAGGCTGAGGTGGAAATGCTGTATTGACCAAACCGAGATTGAGCAACTTATCTACAGTGTAGCCATTGGTACCGCCAGCGGGTTGCACATAGCCCGGTAGCCCTGCATCGAGAATCTTTTGGGCCAGACGAATGGCGGCGTGGGTTGTGCCTTTACCCAAGTCACCGCTCATGGGTCGACCATCGGTTTGCCAGATCAGGGGCACCTCTAACGGTGCCATCAGCTGATAGAGGTGCCATAGATACGGCACCACTTGGTCGTGGTCTGGGCAGCTAATGGAGACTAGCTTGAGGTGAGGTCGCCAGGATTGCAGCCGCTGCCAGAGCTGTGCGAACTGAGCGTGATGCCCAGTTTGAGTGTGAATTTCTACGGCGTCAATTTTGGCCAGTTGCTCACTAGAAAAGGCTTCTGGCCGAGCTAGATAAGATTGGGCTTCAATATTATTAATTGGGCAAACGGTGATACAGCGACCACAGCCATAGCAGAGGTTCGCAGCCACTCCCCCTTGCGTAGGGGCCTGAAACTGAATGGCGGCAGTAGGACAGATGGGTTCGCAGGGGCGATCGCACTCGGGTGGGCAGTGCGCTGCGTTGAAGTGAGCCTTGCGAAAGTGGGGGTCTTCACTGTCATTGAGGCTCACCATGAGCCAGGGCAATCCAGGAATCAGATGGTTGTAACGCTCTGAAGATGCTTCGCTGTCGTTCAAATACTCTGCCAAGCGCACAGCATCCGCCAGTCCCTGGCGGGCAGCGGTCACCACCGCCCCATCAGCGGCTACGTCGATGCAATCTACTCCCGCTAGGGCATAGAGCATCACCAATCGCCGCACCGTCGGCATGTCTTGGTAGCTGGCACCGCAAATTAGCTTCACCCACTGCCCCATCTGTAGCGATCGATGGGGAAACGGTAGGTGGCTTTCTAAACAAAGAGCCCCTGGTACAGCTCCAGAGGCGGTTTCAATGTCCATGGGGGCTTGGGTTTTAGCGGGGATAACCCGGCTCTTTGAGGGCCAGCCTCAGATCTTAGACTGGCATTGGGTTTAAATCAGGTTGGCCAAAGGCTCCCAGCTAAAGGAGCGATCGCCCCCCATTTCGACTACCACCTTTACCCGGGGCTCAAGGGTTGGCAGGCTAACCAAATAGGCTAGCTCCTGTCGCGACAAAATATGCCCCTCAATCAGCCATAGCACCATGCCTTTAGCCTTAGCCGACATGGTATCTAGACGATACGTAAGTACAGGGGGAATAAAATAGGTGTAGCCTACCGCTGCACCGCTGCCCAAAGTTTTCTTACCCAAGTGAGGCGGGCGCACCCCGTGAATAGCGGTGAGATAAGATGACAGATCCCCTAAGCCACGGGCCGTGAGGTTCATCGTTTCATAACCGGTGGCCTTCAACCGGCGCTCGTAGCGACCTTCAAATCCTCCCTCCAGGGGCATGCGCACGGCGATCGCGCCATTGCTCTCCAGATCCTTAATAAAGGGCTTACCCGTTGTCAGCAGCGCCATAATTATCCTCGGCCATTGGCTATCAGGTGTTATTGTACTGCGTTCATGCAGAGAGTAAACCTAGCTAGCCAGAAGCGTTTATCTGGTTGATCTGTCTGTGCGCAGGTAAGTCAGCAGCCAAACTTTAGAACTTTTCTGAAAATGGTTATAGACATGTGCTGACAAGGGGTGTACTATGGTAAATCGCCGACAAAAAAGGATACTGAGTAGTCCAGCGGGTTACCCAAGTCCTGGCATTTGACTGTTCTGATGCCCTAACACCAAGGTGTTTGCGGTTCTGGCTCAAAGGTCAGCTGTGTCAGAGTAAGTCAACTTTCTTTTGAATCGTGACCGGTTTAGGCCGGCAGCGCTTACCCCCGATGAACTTTTCGGTTTGGGGTGTTCAAAAGTTGATGTCGTTGATGCGCAAAGCTCTTCCATTTAGGGAGTCCTGCGCATTTCGTAGTGTGTTAGTAGGGAGACAGGACTGTGGCAGTCGGTATTCTCGGCAAAAAGCTGGGCATGACCCAAGTATTCGATGAGGCAGGCAATGCTATCCCCGTCACGGTGGTGCAGGCCGGTCCTTGCGTTGTTACTCAGATAAAGACCTCAGATACCGATGGCTATGCAGCTATCCAACTAGGTTTTGATGAAGTGACCGAAAAGAAGCTCAACAAGCCTGAGTTGGGCCATCTGGCTCGCTCTAGCAGCGCTCCTTTGCGTCACTTGAAAGAATATCGGGTTGATGCCGCCGATGGTTTTGAGTTAGGGCAGACCGTAACTGCCGAAACTTTTAGCCAGGGCCAACTGGTGGATGTCACCGGCAAGAGCATGGGGCGCGGTTTCGCGGGCTATCAAAAGCGCCACAACTTCCGCCGTGGTCCGATGGCTCACGGTTCCAAGAACCACCGCCTACCTGGTTCTACTGGCGCAGGTACGACTCCTGGTCGTGTTTATCCTGGCAAGCGGATGGCTGGTCAAATGGGCAACGCCCGGGTGACCATTCGCAAGTTGGAGGTGGTGCGGGTAGATGGCGATCGCAACATCCTGCTGATCAAAGGTGCTATTCCTGGTAAGCCCGGTGGGTTGTTGAGTATTGCTCCAGCCCAATGGGTAAATGCCTAATTCTTCCAGGGTTGCAGCAAGCGGTTTAAGTCTTTGACTTTCGGGCATCCAAAGCTTTTTAAGAGATAGGTTCAGACAATGGTTGAGTGCGTCGTAAAAAACTGGGAGGGCCAAGAGGCGGGTACGGCATCCTTAGATCTTCAGGTTGCCAAAGAAGAGTCTGCCTCTCATATTGTTCACCGCGCTCTAGTGCGTCAGATGAACAACGCCCGTCAAGGCACGGTTTCTACTAAGACCCGTGCTGAAGTCAGAGGTGGTGGCCGTAAGCCCTGGCGTCAAAAGGGTACCGGTCGGGCCCGAGCTGGTTCTAACCGTTCTCCTCTCTGGCGCGGCGGCGGTGTCATTTTTGGCCCTAAGCCTCGCGACTACAGTGTCAAGATGAACCGCAAAGAGCGGCGGTTAGCTTTACGCACCGTCCTCCAGAGCCGGATCGATGATCTGGTGGTGGTGCAAGGGTTTGAGGATAAATTCTCTCGCCCCAAAACCCGCGAGCTGCTCGATGCCATTGCTCGCTGGGGTATTGATCCCAATGCCAAGATTCTCTTGATCATTGCCGAACGACAAGAACTGGTCTACCTCTCGGCTCGCAACCTTGAGAATGTCAAGCTGATTACTGCTGCCAATCTCAACATCCACGATCTGCTGAACGCCGACTACCTTGTCATTACATCCCCTGCCTTAGAGGCTATCCAGGAGGTTTACAGTGATTAACGCCGACAATACTCCGTCTTTGGCTGATCTCATCCGTCGGCCCCTGATTACCGAAAAGGCCACCCTGCTGCTCGAGAACAACCAGTACGTCTTTGAAGTCGATCCTCGTGCTAACAAGCTGCAGATCAAGGCAGCGATCGAGGAATTATTTGAAGTCAGGGTCGTGTCGGTCAATACCTACAACCCTCCCAAGAAGAAACGTCGGATGGGGCGTTTTGTAGGCCATCGTCCTCATTACAAGCGTTCTGTGGTCACTCTGGCCCCTGGGAACACCATTCCTCTCTTCCCTGATCTCTAGGGATCAAGTTTTCACCGTCTTAACCTTTAGCCGTGTAGCCAGCAAGTATTCCCATGGGCATCCGTTCCTATCGACCTTATACCCCTGGTACTCGTGAGCGAACCGTTTCTGAGTTTGCCGAGATTACCCGCAGCGAGCCTGAAAAGTCTCTAACTCACTCCACCCATCGTCCCAAGGGGCGTAACAACCGAGGGGTAATTACCTGTCGCCATCGGGGTGGCGGTCATAAGCGCTTGTATCGCGTCATCGATTTCCATCGCAATAAGCTGGGCGTGCTTGCCAAGGTCGCTTCTATTGAGTACGACCCTAACCGTAATGCACGTATTTCCCTGCTTCATTACGAAGATGGCGAAAAGCGCTACATTCTCTGTCCTGCTGGACTAACGGTAGGAGCAACCGTGGTGGCTGGTCCTGATGCGCCTTTAGAAGTGGGCAATGCTCTGCCTCTCTACAAAATCCCCCTGGGCACAACGGTGCACAACGTCGAGATGCAGGCTGGGAAAGGCGGGCAAATGGTGCGCTCTGCTGGCACTGGTGCCCAAGTTGTAGCTAAAGAAGGTGACTATGTCACGCTTAAGCTGCCTTCAACTGAGGTTCGCCTAGTGCGTCGTGAGTGCTACGCCACTATTGGTCAGGTCGGCAATGCCGATATCCGCAACGTCAGCCTTGGTAAGGCGGGCCGTAAGCGCTGGCTAGGTCGCCGTCCTGAGGTGCGCGGTAGTGTGATGAACCCGGTTGATCACCCCCATGGTGGTGGTGAGGGTCGAGCGCCTATTGGCCGTTCTGGTCCTGTAACCCCTTGGGGTAAACCAGCCCTGGGCTACAAAACTCGCAAGAAAAATAAGGATAGCGACAAGTACGTGGTACGTCGTCGTCGTCGTGTATCTAAGCGGGGTCGTGGCGGTCGTAACGCTTAGTTGGCAATTTGTTGGCTGTTTCTTGATTGTTGTTAGGGCTGAAGCATCATGTCTCGCTCATTAAAAAAAGGGCCGTTCGTGGCCGACCACCTGCTTTCTAAGATCGAAGCCCTAAACACCAGGGGTGATAAGCAAGTGATCAAGACCTGGTCGCGGGCGTCTACGATTCTGCCCCAGATGATTGGTCATACGATCGCGGTGCACAACGGTCGCCAGCATGTGCCGGTTTATGTGACTGAACAGATGGTGGGCCATAAGCTGGGTGAATTTGCCCCCACGCGAACCTTTCGCGGCCACGCCAAGACCGATAAAAAAGCTCGTCGTTAGGTATTAGGTAGAGGAACTGGAAAAATGGCTGTGGATACCTCAGAGCAGGTTAAGGCGGTAGCTCGCTATGTACGCATGTCGCCCCGTAAGGTGCGTCGGGTGCTCGACCAGATTCGCGGCAAGAGCTATCGGGATGCGTTGATCATCCTAGAGTTTATGCCCTACAAAGCGTGCGAACCCATCATTAAAGTGTTGCGTTCTGCTGTAGCTAATGCCGAGCACAACAATGGTCTTGACCCAACGGGTTTGGTGGTGAGCGAGGCATTTGCTGATGCAGGTCCAGCTCTAAAGCGGTTTCGCCCGCGAGCCCAAGGTCGGGCTTATCAAATTCGCAAGCCGACCTGCCACATCACTATTGCTGTAGCTCCAGCTGCTGAATAGCTTGTTGTATTGATTCCATTGTCCAAACACCAGTTGTTCAAAAACCAATTTCCAGAGGGTTAGTTCGTGGGACACAAGATTCATCCAACCGGGTTTCGCCTTGGCATAGTTCAAGAGCACCGCTCTCGCTGGTTTGCAGAGGGCACTCGTTACCCTGATTTGCTTCAGGAAGACTATCGCATTCGCGAGTATGTTCAGAAGACTTTGAACAATGCTGGTATTGCCGATATTCGCATTGAGCGCAAGGCTGACCAAATTGATCTTGAGTTGCGGACTGCTCGTCCTGGGGTCGTTGTAGGTCGTGGCGGAGCAGGCATTGAGTCTCTGCGAGTAGGTGTGCAGAAGTTGCTCAAGGACTCGAACCGCCAAATTCGCGTCAATGTTGTGGAAGTGAACCGTGTAGACGCCGATGCTGCTCTTGTGGCTGAATACATTATTCAGCAGCTAGAGCGCCGGGTTTCTTTTCGTCGGGTGGTACGCCAAGCTATTCAGCGTGCCCAGCGCGCTGGGGTGGAAGGTATCAAAATTCAGGTTAGTGGTCGTTTGAACGGTGCAGAAATCGCCCGTACCGAGTGGACTCGGGAAGGTCGGGTGCCTCTCCATACCCTACGGGCTGATGTTGACTACGCTTACACCACTGCCCAAACTACCTACGGCATTTTGGGTGTCAAGGTTTGGATCTTTAAGGGCGAGATTATCCCCGGTCAAGAGGAAGCTCCAGCTGCTTCCCCCAATGCTCAGCCTCGTCGCCGTCAGCCCCGTCGTCGTCAGCAGTTTGATGACCGCTCTAATGAAGATTAGGCTGTTCTCGCGTTTGTTTGATTGATTTTACCTGTGACTTCAAGAGTGCCGATCCATGCTAAGTCCAAAACGAACTAAATTTCGCAAGCAGCACCGCGGGCGTATGCGCGGAATGGCTCAGCGAGGCAGCGACATCAACTTTGGTGATTTTGCCCTTCAGGCAACCGAGCCTTGCTGGCTAACTGCTCGTCAGATTGAGGCAGCTCGTCGAGCTATGACCCGCTATGTACGGCGAGGCGGCAAAATCTGGATTCGCGTCTTTCCTGACAAGCCTGTGACCATGCGTGCCGCAGAAACCCGGATGGGTTCTGGTAAGGGTAATCCTGAGTTTTGGGTAGCTGTGGTGAAACCTGGTCGGATCGTTTTTGAGATTGCTGGGGTACCTGAAGCCACTGCCCGGGAAGCGATGCGACTAGCCGCGTTCAAGCTACCGTTCAAGACTAAGTTCATCGCCCGCGAAAGCAAGGAGGCGTAGGCCAATGGCATTAACCAAGATTCAAGAGGCGCGCAGCCTGAGCGATGAAGAGCTGCTGAATGCGATCGCTGAAACCAAGCGCGAGCTATTTCAACTGCGGTTTCAAAAAGCTACTCGCCAACTCGATAAGCAGGTGCATCAGTTTAAGCACCTCCGTCATCGTCTGTCTCAGCTTATGACGGTTCAGCGGGAGCGCCAGCTAATTGCCCTAGAGGCAGAGGTAGAGGCCCAAGCCACCGCCGTGGCAGCAGCCACAACAGAATCGGTAACAGCGTAGGGAATAGGTGAATTAGATGGCGGTTAAAGAACGAGTGGGAATGGTCGTTAGCAACAAGATGGATAAAACCGTCGTGGTTGCTGTGGAAAGCCGCACCTCCCATCCTAAGTACGGCAAGATTGTGGTGCGGACAAAGCGCTATAAGGCCCATGACGAAGAGAATACGTGCCAGGAAGGCGATCAGGTGCGAATTCTTGAAACCCGTCCCCTGAGCCGGACCAAGCGTTGGACGGTGGCTGACATTGTTAATCGTGCGGCAGACGCATAGGGGGAATTGTGATTCAGCAGGAATCGTACTTAAATGTGGCCGATAACAGCGGTGCCCGAAAGCTCATGTGCATTCGCGTACTGGGTGGTAATCGCCGCTATGCCGGAGTGGGCGATGTAATCATTGCCGTGGTTAAAGATGCACTGCCAAACATGGCCGTGAAAAAATCGGATGTGGTCCGGGCTGTAGTGGTTCGCACTAAGAAGGGCTTGCGCCGCAGTAGCGGTATGAGCATTCGTTTTGACGACAACGCGGCCGTGATTATTAACCAAGACGGAAATCCCAAAGGCACTCGCGTATTTGGGCCGGTAGCCCGTGAGCTGCGCGACAAAAACTTCACCAAGATTGTGTCGCTGGCACCGGAGGTTCTGTAATGGCAACAACATCAAAGCAGCCCGTGCGCCATAAGGTGCATGTGCGTAAGGGAGACACTGTTCAAGTGATTGCTGGACGCGATCGCGGCAAGGTAGGTGAGGTGCTTACCGTGATTACTAAGACCAGCCAGGTGGTCGTGCAGGGCGTAAATATCCGCACCAAACACGTTAAGCCTCAGCAGGAAGGGGAATCGGGCCAGATTGTGACCCAAGAGGCTCCTATTCACAGCTCCAACGTCATGCTCTACTCCGAAAAGGAGAAAGTGGCCAGCCGAGTTGCCTACACCTTTACCGATGACGGACGTAAGGTGCGGATGCTGAAAAAGACCGGTGAAATCATTGATTAAGGCTTTTAGTCTTACGTTCATCCTCTAGTCCTGACCAAGCCCAGGAAAGCGATAGAAACGACCCATGACCGACCAGTTAAAGACCATATACAAAGACACCGTTGTACCTAAGCTGATGGAACAGTTTAAGTACGACAACATTCACCAAGTCCCTAAGGTTGTTAAGGTGACCGTCAACCGGGGTCTAGGTGAAGCGTCTCAGAATGCCAAAGCGCTGGAGTCCTCTCTGAGCGAACTGGCTTTAATCACCGGTCAGCGTCCGGTGGTAACCCGCGCCAAAAAGGCGATCGCAGGGTTCAAAATTCGTCAAGGCATGCCCGTGGGGGTTATGGTCACCCTACGTTCTGACCGCATGTACGCCTTTCTAAATCGCCTCATCAACCTGACCCTGCCCCGCATTCGTGACTTTCGCGGCATTAGCCCTAAGAGCTTCGACGGACGCGGCAACTACACCCTGGGTCTGCGAGAGCAGTTAATTTTTCCTGAAATTGACTACGACAGCATCGATCAAATTCGCGGTATGGATATCACCATTGTGACTACCGCCAGCACCGATGAAGAAGGCCGAGCGCTACTCAAGGAATTGGGTATGCCGTTCCGTGACAACTAACACAGGTTTATACGCGTACTAGAACTATGGCTGCTAACGACACAATTGCGGATATGTTGACTCGCATCAGAAATGCGAATCTGGCGCGGCACCAAACTGTAGGTATTCCTTCTACCCGGATGACCCGGAGTATTGCAAAGGTGCTTAAGGAAGAAGGGTTCATCACGGATTACTCTGAAACTACTGTTGAAGAGCGTCCTCAACTGGTGCTCGCCCTCAAGTACAAGGGCAAGACTCGTCAGCCCATCATTCGCAACCTTACTCGCGTTAGCAAGCCCGGTTTGCGCGTGTATTCCAATCGAAAAGAGCTACCTCGGGTGCTGGGGGGTATTGGCATTGCAATCGTTTCTACCTCTAGCGGCATCATGACTGACCGCGATGCCCGTCGTCAGGGTATTGGTGGTGAAGTGCTTTGCTATGTCTGGTAAGTAGCTGAACAGCAATGCTGTTAGCTAATGGCTAGTCATCAAGGGCGTTATCGAGTGCTAAGGATTTAGGAGTTTTGCATCATGTCACGTATTGGCAAACGGCCAATCCCAGTCCCGGCTAAAGTGTCAATCGTAATTGACGGTCAGGACATTCAGGTTAAAGGGCCTAAGGGCGAGCTGTCTCGTACCCTACCTAGCGGAGTAATGGTGGTTCAGGATGGGGAAACCGTTCTGGTCAACCGCAAAGATGATTCTCGTCTAGCCCGCGAGCGTCACGGTCTTTGCCGCACCCTAGTGGCTAACATGGTTGAGGGAGTTTCGAACGGCTACCAAAAGCGCCTAGAGATTCAGGGTATTGGTTATCGGGCTCAGGTGCAGGGCCGCAACTTGAACCTCAGCCTCGGGTACAGCCACCCTGTTATATTTGAGCCCCCCGCCGGCATTGATTTTGTTGTTGAGAACAACACCAATGTCATCATTAGCGGCATTGACAAAGAATTAGTAGGCAATATTGCCGCAAGCATTCGGGCGAGCCGCCCCCCTGAACCCTATAAGGGTAAAGGTGTGCGCTACGCCGGTGAGCAGGTCAGACGTAAGGCCGGTAAGTCAGGGAAGAAATAAGCCATGAAAGCAAGTCGTAAAGAATTAACCCGTCGCCGCCACGTCCGCATTCGCCGCCGTGTGTTTGGCACCTCTGAGCGGCCTCGGTTAGCCGTGTTCCGCTCAAACCAGCATATCTACGCTCAGATCATCGACGATACTGCTCACCATACTTTAGTGGCTGCCTCAACTGTTGAACCTGATGTTTTGAAGGATGAGTCGGGAGCTACTCAGGACTCGGCTGCTGTAGTCGGTAAGCTAGTTGCTGAGCGCGCGCTAAAGGCTGGGATTACTCAAGTAGTTTTTGACCGAGGCGGTAAGTTGTATCACGGACGAGTAGCGGCTTTGGCTGAAGCGGCCCGTGAAGCAGGCTTGAGCTTGTAGGCCAAGAGTGATTGTTGGATAGAAAGCACCTAATTTTGCTTGATGTAAACAAGGCTGGGGAAAGGCATGGCAAACCGTCGCAAAGAAGCGCGTACTAAAGAAAAGAAGACCGACTGGCAGGAACGCGTTGTTCAAATTCGTCGTGTGACCAAGGTGGTGAAGGGAGGCAAAAAACTTAGCTTCCGCGCCATTGTGGTTGTCGGCAATGAGAAAGGCCAAGTCGGCGTTGGCGTTGGTAAGGCAGGCGATGTTATTGGCGCTGTCAAGAAAGGTGTAGCCGATGGCAAAAAGCATCTAGTAGATGTGCCTTTGACTCGTTCCTACTCCATTCCTCATCCCTCCAATGGGATTGGCGGTGGTGCCAAGGTGTTTATGCGCCCTGCTGCTCCTGGTACTGGGGTAATTGCTGGTGGTGCCGTACGCACGGTGCTTGAATTAGCTGGAGTACGGAACGTCTTGGCTAAGCAGCTAGGCTCTAACAACCCTCTCAATAATGCTCGAGCTGCGGCAGACGCTTTAGCTTCTCTGCGCACCTTTGCTGACGTGGCTGAAGAACGGGATATCCCGGTTGAGAGCCTGTACATTTAATTCATTTCGGTATCGCTGTTTTTATTTTCCTCAGCCATGAGAATCAACGACGCACAACCACAAGTCGGCTCTAAGCGCCGCCGTCGCCGCGTCGGTCGCGGTATTTCTGCTGGCCAGGGCGCGAGCTGTGGCTTCGGCATGCGAGGTCAAAAGTCTCGTTCGGGTAGCGGTACCCGGCCTGGCTTTGAGGGTGGACAAATGCCCCTCTACCGACGCATTCCTAAGCTCAAGCACTTCCCTCTAGTCAATCAGAAAGAGTACACAATCATCAACGTTAAAGGCCTGTCTGACCTGGCAGCAGGGACTGAGGTATCGCTTGAGTCTCTGCTCGAAGCAGGTATATTGACCACCAATGACGGTCCTTTGAAGGTGCTGGGTCATGGTGAAATTGGTGTAGCTCTAAACGTTAGAGCGGCAGCTTTTACCCAGTCTGCCAAAGAGAAAATTGAGCAGGCTGGCGGTACATGGGAAGTTGTTGCATAGCGAGATGGCTCGCTCATCCTTTAGACTAAAGTCAGGGAAAGTAACCGTAGATTCTGCGGTTACTTATTGCCGTCAATGTATTGCTAAATGTAGGCCTGAGGTACATGCATGGTCGTAAGTCGGGGTAAAAATCCAAGCGCGCAGGAGACATTTATGCAAATGGCCCAGGCCGCTGGCCTGCGAAGCCGTTTGCTGGTAACCCTAGGGCTTCTGGTATTAGTTAGACTAGGGATTTTTATTCCGGTACCAGGTATTGATCGCCAAGCTTTTGGTGCTTCTATCCAGTCGGGCAGCTTGGCTGGCTTTGTAGGCTTCTTAGATATCTTTGTGGGGGGTGGTTTGTCCGCTCTGGGTATCTTTGCTCTAGGAATCCTGCCCTTCATCAATGCTTCGATCATTATGCAGCTGTTGACGGCAGCTCTGCCTCAGCTGGAAGATCTGCAGAAGAACGAAGGGGAAGCTGGTCGTCGCAAAATCTCCCAAATTACTCGCTACGTAGCTCTGGGCTGGGCGATTTTGCAGAGTACTTTGCTGGCCTCCTTCTTGCTCTATCAATTTGCGGAAGTTCCTGGTCCTGCGTTTGTAGCTCAGACGGTAATTGCTCTGACAGCCGGATCAATGTTTGTGATGTGGGTAGGTGAGTTAATCACTGAGCGTGGTATTGGCAACGGTGCTTCGTTGCTGATTTTTCTAAACATTGTTTCTACTCTTCCTCGGTCGTTAGGTCAAACAATTGAGCTGGCGCAGAGCGGCGATCGCGGTCTAGTGGGCGGCATTATTATTCTGATGCTGGCCTTTCTGGCAATGATTGTGGGCATCGTCTTTGTGCAGGAGGGGACTCGCCGCATTCCCATTATTTCTGCTCGCCGCCAAGTGGGTCGCAAGCTCTACTTGGAGCAGAGCAATTACTTACCCCTGCGGCTTAACCAGGGCGGAGTAATGCCGATTATTTTCGCCTCTGCGGTGCTGGTGCTGCCGATTTCGCTGACTCAGTACATCACTAACCCTGGTTTCAGTCAGTTCGTCAACAACTATCTGAATCCAACATCGCTGTTCTACGTTTCGCTGTACCTGGTTCTTATTCTCTTCTTTAGCTATTTCTATTCGTCTCTGGTTATGAACCCCGACGATGTATCGCGAAACCTGAAGAAGATGGGAGCTAGCATCCCTGGTATTCGTCCCGGCAAAGCAACCACTGAGTACATCAGCCGTATTCTAAATCGCCTGACTTTTCTCGGTGCTGTTTTTCTGGGTATGGTAGCGGTTGTGCCCAGTGCGGTAGAGAGTTTGACGCGGGTTCAAACCTTCCGGGGTTTTGGAGCCACTTCTCTATTGATTCTGGTTGGTGTTGCCATTGACACTGCTAAGCAGATTCAGACCTACGTAATCTCCCAACGCTACGAAGGGATGGTGAAGCAGTAGTGACTCGACTTATTTTTCTAGGTCCGCCGGGAGCGGGTAAGGGCACTCAAGCTTTGCTGCTGGCTAAGGACTGCAAAGTTCCTCATATTTCTACCGGGGATATTCTACGGTCGGCAGTGGCAGCGGGTAGCGAGCTGGGCCAAAAAGCAGAACAGTATATGAGTGCCGGGGAATTGGTGCCTGACGAGCTGATACTGGATTTAATTCAGGAACGGTTGGGTCAAGACGATACTCAAGCGGGTTGGCTGCTGGACGGTTTTCCTCGCAATGTCCCCCAGGCTGAGTTTTTGCAGAAGCTGCTAGAGCAGATTGAGCAGCCTGTTGACTTTGTGGTGAACCTGGATGTTGAGGACGATGTGATTGTTGCTCGCCTGCTGCAGCGAGGGCGTGACGACGATGAAGAGTCGGTGATTCTCAATCGGCTTCAGGTATACCGTGAGCAAACCGAGCCACTAATTGATTTCTATCGCAGTCGCCAGCAGTTGGTATCGGTGGATGGTAATCAAACCATGGACGTAGTTCATGCTGACCTGAAGCGCCTAGTGATCGAGTAGTTACTGGGGTTATGCTAGAGTTCAGCCTGTTGATTGTGTAATGAGGGAGAGTTCAGCTTGTCTAAGCAAGACCTAATTGAAATGGAGGGCACCATTACTGAATCGTTGCCGAACGCGATGTTTCGGGTTGATTTGGATAATGGATTTAACGTATTAGCCCACATTTCTGGGAAAATTCGTCGTAATTACATCAAGATTTTGCCGGGCGATCGCGTCAAGGTAGAGCTAACCCCCTACGACCTCACCAAGGGGCGCATTACCTATCGTCTTCGCAAGAAGTAGCCTGACTAAGCCAAGATGGGTGTCAATAGTTTGTCGGCCCCTGTGCGGAAAATGTCTGCACAGGGGAGTTCTGTTTGGGCTTCGACCAGCTGAATGGCTTCCTCGGCAGTTGCTGCGGTTAAGTGACCCGTGTTGAGGGCGATCGCGACTACCTTCGCCGGGTAAAACGCTCCTGCCGCTGTTGTCACCTGTTCGTAGAGGGCAATCACACTGGGTAGATCCGGGATTTTCACTTGGGGGAAATTATGGATATGGTTTTGCCCAGCTCGGTGTACCAGCACTAAGTGGGTGGGTTGGGTGCCCCGCAGCAGAGGCAGTGTGGCGGTCGAGGCTGGATTGAGTAGCGATCCCTGCCCTTCTACAAAGACGAAGTCATGATGGGGACCATGGCGCATAAGCTGCTGTTCGACGGCTCCTGAAGCGTAATCAACCCGGATGGCATCTAACGGCACACCGTCGTCCCCTAGCATGAGATTGGTTTGGCCCGTGGCGATTACTTTAGATCGTAACCCTCGCTGAAGGCAGGCGCGGTGTAGCTCTAGGGTTGCCGACATTTTGCCCACGGACATATCGGTACCTACGGTCAGAATGCGCTTGCAGTTTAGCTGGCTGGCTTGCCCACTTCCCACAGTTAGGCCTTCCGGCTCCTGGCGTACGTCCCAAATCCACTGGTGGTTTCTCAGCCAGGGCTGGAGTGCTGGGTGGGTGGCCATGGGTGTATGGAGGCCGTTGACAATACTTAGCCCTGCCTTGACCGCCTGCTCAATTTCTTGAAACCAGGCATCGGGCAGCTTGCCGCCGGAGGGGGCAATACCAATAGCCAGCACATCTGGGGTGTAGGCCAGGGCCTCGGCTAGCGATGCAACTATGGGGATGGGCTTGTCGATGCCGGTGAGGTCATGGAGCGATCGCCCCGCCGCCTGGTAATCGATCACCGCCACAATCGGCGATTGGCTAAAGCGCAGCAGGGCCAGGCCGGTCTTACCCATGGTGCTCTGGGTGCCCTCGTGCATAAGTAGGGCAATGCGACTATCGGGCTTGAGGTGCATAGCTAAGTCCAAGACCAGGATTGGTGGAGGGAAGTAGGTGTCCGTTAGCTAGGGTAAGGCCGCTGAAGGGGTCGTCCCGTAGATTTAGGTGACTATCAAGGTCGAGGTAGTCGGCTAAGGGGGAGAGCTGAGCCATGGCCCCATTCGCCAGGCTGCTGTCGGAGTAGCAGCCAAACATGACCTGAAGCCCACAGGCCCGCGCCGTGTGAATCATCCGCAGGGCTTCAGTCAGTCCCCCGGCTTTCATCAACTTAATGTTAATGCCATCGACTAAGTTCGCTAGGCGAGGAATATCTGAACTGTTGAAGCAGCTCTCATCTACAAAAATCGGCAATGGCGAGTCCTGCTTGAGCTGGGCCAAATCGGCATCCTGGCTCACGGGTAGAGGTTGCTCTAGGTGAGTGACGCGGCGATCGCCCAGCCAATTCGCCATTTGTTTGGCTTCCTCTAAACTCCAGCCGCCGTTAGCATCAACGCTGAGGCTAACGGCGGTGGGGATATGGTCATAGACGGCCTGAAACATGGCTTGGTCAGCTTCGATGCCGTGGGGACTACCAAGCTTCACCTTAAGGGCGCGGGCGGAAGTCTGCTGTAGCCAATCCTGCGATCGCTGCCGGGCGGCCTCAGGTGATGAAATGCCAACAGTAACTGACGTCGGCTGAATGCGTCCTAAATCTAGCCCTAGCAGTCGCCAAATGGGCTGCCTGACAAACTTGCCGCACCAGTCCCACAAAGCTACGTCGAGGGCGGCGCGGGTAGCTGAATGGAGAGATAACGTTGCAATGGCCGACTCAATGGCCTGGCGGTCCAGCGGATGGTGGAAGGCTACGACTGTCTGTAAGCGAACTATATCAGCCTGCAAGATGGCCAATGTTTGCTGGTGAGTGCCAATGGAAAACGGAGCTGCTTCCCCCCAGCCTTCTATGCCCTCGGCGCTGAGCTTCAGCCAGAGATTAGTTGATTGGGCCGTGGTGCCGCGACTGATGGTGAGCGGTACACGTTTGTGAACAGTAAACGGCTGATAGGTGATTTCCATAGAGGGGTAGCTAGCTTGGGGGCAGTACATGGCAGCACCGCAGGTTAACGCTGAAGCCGGACAATGCTCTTACGGAGCTGCTATCAGTCCAGCTGTTGTGCCACTAATTGTTCAGCTAGCTGAGTTTTCATGCAATGCTACCGCATCCAATTTGTAGAGAGCTGCGTACCAGGTATGAGTCTCGACCAAAGAGACTTTTAGCCGTTTGTTGAGTGGAATGAAGCATTATGTTGAGAGAACGAAAGCATTGGCGCAATAGCTTAATTGCCCTAGCCACCTGCCTGTTTGTAACCGTACTGTACTCCCCTATGCTGGGTCGGGTGATGGCTCAGTCGCCGTTGGGAACCCCCGCAACCGTATCAGTAACTCCTTGGTCTAGTGCCCCCAATGACACCTTTGCCCTAGGAGAACAGATTGACGCAAACCTAGCGGCGGCGACAGCTCCCCTACTAGCTCAGGGCTTCGATGAGCCCATCGTTACCTATGTAGCCATGCTCAGCGGTCAGAATGTTGTACCCAAAGCGGCTAAAACCGAGGCTCGTGGCGTGGTTGGGGCTGCCCTGTCTGGCAACCGCCTAGTAGTGCGCGGCAGCTTTCGGGAGTTGAGCAGTACCCCGCGCGACTATGCTACCGATCCGCTCGATCCGCCCAATCCTAATATCACCTCGGCGTTCCACGTTCACCGAGGGAGCTCTAGTGAAAATGGGCCATTTCAGTACGCTCTAGATGTAACCATGAATCCTAACGGCCGCGGGGGCAGCGCCATGGGCGACTACACCCTCACGCCTGAACAGCTTCAGGCGCTGCAAAACGGCACGCTGTATGTCGACTTTCACACCACTCGCTACCGGGCTGGTGAACTGCGGGGCATTTTAATGCCTGCTTAGGCGATCGCTACATACTCTATATCCCGTTGGGTGGTGGCTGAGCGCCAGCCCTACTCGACGGGATGGCAGTAGACCCGAACCATGGCATTGTATAAAGCAATGATTGCGGTACGATCCTCCAGTCACAAGACGGGTCTGGTGTCTGAGCATCCGATGTATATGGATTTTGATCGACTGACCTCGACTGAAGCTGAAGCGCCCCCGGATGCAGACCTTTGGTTAGCTTTAAAGGCGGGGCAAACTGACGCCCTTGGCCCTCTATACGATCGCCACGGTGGACTGGTCTACGGCATTGCTCTCAAAGTATTGGGCCATACCCAGGAAGCTGAAGACCTAACCCAAGACATTTTTGCCAAGCTACAGTCGACAGCCTATAACCCCCAGCGAGGCTCGTTGCGCACGTTCTTGGCCATACTGACGCGATCGCGCGCCATTGACCGCCTGCGATCGCGTCAGGTGGCTCGGGCGGCGGTGGAACGCCTTCAGTCTACTCAGATAACGCCCCCAGCTCAGACCCCAGAGCAGGCTGTAGTCCAGGCCGAGCGTACCCAAGACATCCAGACTGCTCTGGCCCAGCTGTCTGAGAGTCAGCAAGAGATTTTGCGCCTAGCCTACTACGAAGGGCTATCCCAGGCCGCCATTGCCGAACAGCTCGATACCCCCTTGGGCACCGTCAAATCTCATTCTCGTCGAGGCCTGCTGAGGCTACGACAAATTCTCCAAGAGCATTGGGGTAACTAGCACTATGACTGGGTCGATTTCATCAGAACAATTGCAGCAGTTGCTGGCGGGCTACGTCCTCTACGACCTCAGCCCCGACGAGTCGGTTACCCTGGCAAATTTGCTGGCGGCCAACCCCGATCTACAGCTGGATATCGACCAGCTGCAGCAGGCGCTGGAAGTGGCCTACGATGGTGATCCTGTCAGCCCGCCGGCCCATCTGAGAATGGCTCTGCTACAAACCGCTGCCCAGCCAGTTGAGTCTGGGGCTGAAACGGTGAGTGCTCCGGTTGCGTCACCGGGGCTGCGACCTCGTCGCTGGGGACGAATTTGGGGGGCAGCGGCAGCAGCGCTAATTGCTGGCCTCAGTTTGAGCAACCTGATGCTTTGGCGCACGCTACAGCTTGAGCGCGCCAGCCAGCCAGACGAAACCTTAACGATTGCCCTGGGTCCTTCTAAGGATAGTGCGACGGCGGGACAGGCTCAGGTGGTGATCAACCCCAGTACCCTGGCGGGCTCCCTCACGGTAGAGAATCTGCCTCCTCTGGAGCCCGGCGCTGTTTACGTGCTGTGGACGGTGGTGGATCCCAGTGCTACAGCCACCGTGGATCAAAAAAACGCTATTCTCACCACCGTGTTCACTGTGGATGAGCAGGGCCAGGTGTCGCAACCTATTGATCTGCCGCCGGTATACCGCCGCGATCGCGGTCTTGTGCGGGCCGTAGCCATTACCAAAGAGAGCGCCACCGCTCCTCAGGCCCACCTGTCGCCCCCGCTGCTAATTCAGCCCTTGTAGAAACCCAGGGTTTCCCTAGCATGGGATAGAGCATTGGCGAGATAATTGAGCCATAGTTCCCGCGAGAGGTGTGTGTTGGCTCCATCGGTTTTGCCTGCTACTGCGTTTATCGATCCACAAGGCCACAACCGAGCGGCCATCGCAGCAATTTTGCAGCGGGTGGTCGAGCAAATTCTTGACTATTCCACAGGGGCAGGCAGCCACGACCCTCTGCCCTCAATTAAGGAAATTGAGTTTAGCGGTATTCCAGTTCAACCCACGGCGATCGCCCCCCTGCTGTCATCCCTGGGCGACCTCATGGCCCAGTCGATGAACCCAGCCCACCCCGGTTATATGGGCCACATGGACCCCTTGCCCAGCACCGCTTCTATTGTGGGCGACTGGGCGGCGGCAGCCTTGAACAACAACATGCTGAGCGTGGAGATGTCGCCGGCCCTATCGCGTCTAGAGCCGCTGCTGCTGGCCGAATTGGCCCAGATGTTTGGGCTTGGGGAGCGAGCTGGGGGGCTGCTAGCCAGCGGCGGCAGCCTGGCTAACCTGCAGGCGCTCACCGTAGCTCGCAACGTAAAACTGGACTGTTTACGGCAGGGATTGGCCGGGGGGCCGCCGCCAGTGATCTTGGCCTCGGAGATGGCTCACACCTCGATTCAAAAGGCGGCGATGGTGCTGGGGCTGGGGCTGGAGGGGGTGGTGCTGGTACCTGCGAACGCCAATGCTCAGATGGACGTCAATGCCCTAGAGGAGAAAATTCAGGGGGCAATCGCCCGAGGGCAGCGGCCCTTTGCGGTAGTAGGCACGGCGGGCACCACCGTTACCGGCAACATTGACCCATTACCCGAAATTGCCCGCATTGCCCAAACCCACGGGCTGTGGTTCCATGTGGATGCGGCTTACGGAGGGGCGATCGCCTTTTCGCCTCAGCACCGGCATCGACTAATGGGCATTGAACAGGCTGATTCGGTGACGTTTAACCCCCAAAAATGGCTGTACGTCACTAAGACCTGTGCCTCGGTGCTATTTCGCGATCTGGGGTTGCTGCACAGTCACTTTCGCGTGTCGGCACCCTACATGAATACTGAGCCTGATTGGGTAAACCTAGGGGAACTGACGGTGCAGGGAACCCGCCATGCCGACGTGCTCAAACTGTGGCTCACGCTCCAGCATCTGGGCCAGGCGGGCTGCGCCGAACTGATCGAGGCCAGTTATGCCCTCAGCAATCACTTTGTCACCCAGGTGCGCCAGCGGCCCTACCTGGAACTAGCCAGCGAGCCTGAGATGAATCTAATCTGCTTTCGCGGCTGCCCTCCTGCGCTGCCACCAGCCCAGTGGGACGCCTGGAACGCTAATTTGCAGGACTACCTGCTGAAGCAGCGCCAGATCTTTTTGTCGGTGCCTAACTTTCGGGGGCAGCGATGGTTGAAGGCGGTGCTGCTCAACCCGTTTACTACGGCGGCTGAGGTGAGCCACCTATTTGAGGCTATAGATCAGTACGCCAGTAGCGCTGCCGGTTGAGGGGCGCGATCGCCCGTTTATCACCAAAACAAGTTATCCACAGACTGCCAAAAAACTGTGGATAACTCAAAGCTTTTGCAATATAAGAAAACAAGTGATCCTAAAAGCCCTGACTGTGCAGGGTTTTAGCGGATGCCTTAAAACTGAGGCTCACGAGCAGCCTGTGGAAAACTGGAACTAAATTGAGCTTCTAGAAACCGATCTGCCGCAGCTTTTCTGGAGCAGCACAGGTCTGAATGAATTATGGGCTCCTTATCCTAAAGAGGCGACCCCGTTAGCACTGTAAACCACAATACATTAATACATTTCTTCGCAATTGGCAGCTGACCCTGCCTATTACTTAAGACCAGGCCAAGCCCAGGGGAGCTTAGAATCGCTATGCTAAAGAAGCTCCAGCACAGCGGCAGGGCGCTGCTTGTGCACCAAACATGAATCGGGAGAATTTTTTAATGGTTGGAACTCAGCTTGCAGCACGGGACTTGTTTCGCGCTGCCTATGAAAATCGCTACACCTGGGGTGCAGCTTTCCCTGGTTATACCGCTGATGTGACGTTTACCCACAACGACCAGACTTACAGTGGCCAGGTTAAGGTCAGCGCCGACCTTAAGCTTGAGGTGAGCGGCATTGCCGATGAGGCTGCTCAAAAAATGGTGCACGGTCAGCTGTTTGAGGTCTCGATTCACCGGGTGCGGCGTGAGTTTGAAGACAGCCACGGCAACAACACCTTTAGCTATGGCGAAACCCTAGCCGACGGTTCGGTAGAGATTTTGATGGGTGGCAAAGCCGAGGGCGATCGCTACCAGCTCAAAGGCAACGAAGTGTCGATGGTGCACCGCCACATCCATGGCGTCGTGGTAACCATTCACACCTATAGCAGCCACGACACCGGGTCCGGCTACCTGTCGCACCGCTACGACTCGGTCTACCACGACCCCAAAACTGGTGAGCAAAAGGGCGGCCTCAGCGATTTTGAGGACGAATATACCGAAGTTGGCGGCTACTACATTCTCTCTCGCCGCTCTATCGAAACCGGGGTTGACGATGACACCGATAAGCAGGAATTTGTGTTTTCTAACATTGCTCTAATCGCGGCCTAAGGGCTGCGGTCATCTAGTTGACGATGGCACCTCACCCGTTCTGTCTAGACAGGACGGGTTTTTTCGAGTTTTTTTATTGATTTCAGACGCGTGCGTCATTATTTATGAATCTATGGTGCTACTCCAAACTCAGTACCCAAATTTGCCCCGTCACCCGTTGGTGGTATGCGCCGCTTTGGTCGAAAACCCCATGAATTTGGGCATGCTGTGCCGCACCGCCGAAGCCTTTCGACTAGAGGCTCTGGTGCTGAGCGAGTTAGCACTAACTCAAAATCGCCAGTTTCGCCAAGTCGCGGTGGCGACTCACCAGTGGCAGCCCGTGGTGGCCTGCGCAGCGGAGCAGTTGCCCCAGTGGCTAGCTGACCGGCGGCGGCAGGGCTATAGCCCCATTGCCCTAGATCTTCAGCCCCAGGCGACGCCCCTGGCTAAGATGCAGTTTCCTCAACGCATGGTGCTGGTTTTGGGACGCGAGCTGACAGGCATTCCATCCGTGGTGGCGGCAGCCTGCGATCAGGCAGTGGTGATTCCGCAGTATGGGGTGGTGCAGTCGCTCAATGTGCAGACGGCGGCGGCTTTAGCGATCTACGCCTACATTTGCCAGTGGGGAATGCCTCCCCCGCCTTTAGCCCCAACGCCTTTAGAATGAAGGGTGTAGCGTAATTGTGATGTTGAGCCTATGCCACCCCGTTGGCCCCGTAAACCCACCCGAGAAGATCCTGCCTACCGCAAGTTAGAGGACCGCATTAACTTTGCGGTGCATGTGGCGGCGTTTACTGCCGTTAACTCTGGGCTGTGGTTTTTTAATACTCTCAACCCTGAATGGGCGCCTTGGGCAAATAAGGTAACCCTGACTTGGTTGCCGGTTTTAGTAGCTAATGCTGTCTATATTTTTGCGATCGCAGACTACTCCCCTGTGCCCCTAGCGTCCACTGCTGACCCTGACCCCAACACAGAGCCCTAGATGGAGAACCCAAGCTATGTCTGATGCCTCTACTGCCCGCGCCATAGAATCCTTAGCCGCCACCATCGGCGATAAGGTGTATCTCGATGTGGCCAAGTGGCACCTATATCTGGGCGACGCCAAACTGCACACGCCTCTGGCCGAAAAGCTTTATCCCCTGGTTGCTGGCGATAAGGTGACCGAATCTGCCGTCGCAGATATTTTGACCAGCACGTCGGTGGCCATTGGCGGTGGGCAAAAAACCGTCACCCTGGCCGATTTAATTCCGGCTGCTGGCAAAGCCGATCTGCTAGAGGCGATCGCCGATTACCAGCGCGACCTGTAGCTAACGCCTGTCGGGGCGATAGGCAGGGTGCTCTGGGGGAAGATCGTCCTCAGGCCACAGCTCCATGGCATCCACATCGATGGTGGGCACCTTGTCATCGCGCAGGTTGGGGCCGGAGGGCAGCCCAGCGGTAACGTCGGTGACGGCCTCGCGCAGCTGGTTGCGCAAGCCACGTGTGCGCTTCTTAACGCTGCCCAGCAGGCCGCCTAACTTATCCTGGGCCTCGGCTTGGAGTTTTTGGCGGCGATCTTGAGCTTCGGCTCCCAACTTGTGGCGACCTTCCTGAAACTGTTCATTCACCTGATCGCGCATGGTCTGGGTGCCCTTGACGGCAGCATCCCAGCTGCGACGCGGGTCGGGCAGTTTGTCTAGGGGAATGCGATCGAAGGGCGATTGGGCGGTGGGGGCGGGCTGTCGAGGCAGCTGCACCCCTGCTTGAATCAGGACTGGAGCGCTCAGGGCAGTGTCCTCCGCCATCATGCGACGGCGGCCGGTGCTGATGACGGCCACTGGGGCCAGGGCATAGAGGCCAGCCGGCAATGGGCTAGTTTCTGCCGGGACGAATAGGTATTGCAGGATGTTGCCGGTAGCGGGGTCGAAGCGGTAGTCGGTGAGTTGGCCGATGCGATCGCCGTGATCTGACCACAGCTCAATCTCTCCCAAGGGCAAGCAGTCTTGCAGGTGCTCATCAATTGCCTCGATTCGTGCCCCGGCTTTTACCACCACTCCATCGCGCCCAACGGAGCCAATCTGAGACCACAGGAACCGACGGCTTTGGCGGTTCAACAGGCCGCCAGCGCTACAGCCAATGCCCTTAACCTGGTGAGTGCGCCCATTGACCCAAATTTCGGCAATGGGGCCAAACTCCTCGGCGGTGTCGAGGTTAATGGCTAGGCGGTTGAGCAACTCACTCTTCAGCATGCTCTGGGGAAATGACCCGTCCATAATCAGCACTCCTATGATCGCTAGCCCAAGCCAAATGCGTCTTTGACTTGGATAAGATCTTTACCTAATGGTAGTCGATCAAAATTTGCGCTTGAAAACTCGTTTGAGAGCGAGTCGGTACTGGCTACTTCGTCTCTTGAGGGACTGTTTGTAGGGTTCGTTGAGAAGCAATGAAAACAGTCAGCAGGTACAGCAGCCCCAACACGCCGCCGCCATAGATTAATCCGCGAGAGAGATCAGAATCGAAGGTATAGAGAATACTGTGCTCAAGCCGTTTGTGCAGCCCGGCATGAATAGCGAGGAAGAGCGCCACGGCAATGCGCGACCAGCGACAAACAGCAGGAGCTTCATGATTGGTTAACCACAGCAGCCCCGCCACCAGGGGAATGTGAACCAGCACAAAGGCCACTTCGGCGATCGCGTCGGGCAGGCGATTGAGAATAAACAGGAGTCGCCACTCGGCTTGGGTCATGGCGTCGAGTTCGTGGGCCATGAGGGTGGCAAAGCCCAGGTAAAACAGCAGGTTTTCCATTTTGAGTTACCGTTTGGTTGGGTCAACGATTTAAGACAGTAGGATAGCCGTCTCGGCTGTCCAGGGTTTAGGCAGAATGCTTGGCCTCCAAAGCCTGGACCTGATAAATTCTGATTCTTAAGCGTCTTGTTGTCTTCTGGGGCGTGAACTGATTCCGCCCCGACAATTCCGAGTTAGAGTGAGCAGTGATAGGTCATCTGGGGCGATGTTATGTCTGAGCAAACCGGGAATATCTTACTGGTAGACGATGAGCCAGGTCTGCGCGAGGCGGTACAAGCCTATTTAGAAGACAGCGGCTTTACGGTGCGATCGGCCAGCAATGCTAAGGAAGGCTGGGATCTGCTGCAACAGGAGACGCCGGATGTCCTAATCTCGGACATCATGATGCCCCAAGTTGACGGTTACGCCTTTTTGGCCCAGGTGCGCGATGATATTCGCTTTAAGGGGCTACCGGTGCTGTTTTTGACAGCGCGGGGCATGACCAGCGATCGCATTCAAGGCTACAACGCGGGCTGCGACGCCTATCTTTCTAAACCCTTCGACCCCGAAGAACTAGTAGCGGTAGTCAGCAATCTAATGGGTCGCCGCGCCGCCCAAACCCTCGATGCCGGCGATGTGCCCGACATTGCTGTCATGGCTCGCCAGATTGAGGAAATCAAGGCCATGCTGACCCAGAAAGGCGGTATTGCCAAGGTAGCCTCCGACATTCGCATTGACCTTACCCCCCGCGAACAGAGCGTGCTCGACTTGGTAGCCGAGGGGCTGATGAACAAAGAAATTGCCAGCCGCTTGGAGACTAGCGTGCGCAACGTTGAAAAGTATGTCAGCCGTCTGTTTAGCAAAACCGGCACCAACAGCCGCACAGAGCTGGTGCGCTTCGCCTTAGAACACGGCATGGTGACAACTTAGGGGCGGGAGTAAGCAGGTGCTTTAAGTTAGAGCCCCTGCAGTTAAGCCAATTAATGCCCCAGTGGGCACCAGTTGCCAGGTAGGGCGGCGGAACTGCACCAAGGCAATGAGGGCAGCAAGGCCTATGGCGATCGCAACAGCCGTGCGGGGCAGGGTGTCTTGCTGCAGAGCGGCGACGGACAGGGGAATGGCAGCGGCGGCGATCGCCCCCAACACCGCTGGCATCACTCCCTTGAGAAAGCTTTTCACCCAGGGGTTTCGTCGCAGCCGCACCAGAAACGGTGAGGCAAACATGATGAATAAAAACGACGGGGTAAAGATTGCGATCGTGGCGACCAGCGCCCCCAGTGCCCCGGCTACCTTATAGCCTACAAAAGCGGCGGTGATCACCACCGGGCCGGGGGTGAGTTCGCCCAGAGCAACCCCGTCAATGAACTGGTTAGGGGTCATCCAGCCAAAGTCATCCACCACTGCCGTCTCTAGCAGAGGAATAATCACCAGGCCGCCGCCAAAGATAAAGGCCCCGGTCTTGAGAAAGAAGGTTGAGAGGGGGACGAAGTAGTCTTGAATGCGATCAAGACCCCAGAAGCTAGAAACCGCGACAGGGTCGGCGGGAAGATTCGCTAGCAGATTGGGAATATCCTGGGTGATAGGCAGCAGGGGGGCGAGCCAGGCACTCGTGCGGGGTGATGGCCCAGCGGGCGGTGGGGCGGTGGGGCGATAGATGATGAGTCCGGCCAGACCCGCTAGCAAAAAGAGCAGCAGAATATTGACGCGAAAGATGAGGGAGACAAGGAGGACAGTGAGGGCGATCGCCACCCCCTGCCAGTCTTTAATCGCCTTCTTGCCTAGCTTCCAGCAGAAGCCAAAAATGATGGCGATCACCACGGGCGAAATGCCCAAAAACAAGTCCTTAATTTGGGGTACCCCCTGGAACTTGAAGTAGGCCCACGACAGGGTGAGCACAATCAAAAACGCCGGCAAAATGAAGCAAACGCCCGCTACCAGCGCCCCCAGCTGTCCCGCTCGCAAGTACCCGATATAAATGCCGGTTTGGGTTGAGGCGGGGCCGGGCAGCATTTCGCAGATTGCTACCCCTTCAAGAAACTGCTCTTCTTTGAGCCAGCCGCGCCGCACCACTGCCTCATCGTGAATCATGGCAATGTGGGCTTGGGGACCGCCAAAGCCGATCGCTCCTAGCCTTAGAAAGAGGCGGGCTAGCTCGCTTAGCCGAGCCGATAAACTCTCCTGAACCGGTTCTACGGCTGGGAAATCTAATTCTGGCGGCTGGCTCATGGGGCAAAACAATAATGCTGAAGCCACTGTATCGAAATTCGATAATTAGCCCCTATATCGAGCACTACATTCGCGAAGCTGAATCCTCATACAGTTCGCCGAAAAGCTCTTTGACCTTTTGCTTGGCGTCTTCTAGCCGCCGCTTGCCCAGTTCATCAGCCGAGTAAAGTTGTCGGTTCTAGGGTTTATCTCTTGCTTTTGCGGACGCCAGGTTAGCCTACGCTCTAGACGACGGAGCATGGGGTAAAGGGTTCCTGCGCCGAGGTTGTAACCGTAATAGCTCGGCTCCTCGATAAGGCCAAGACCAAAAATTGGCTTCTGCGCCGCTTGGTGAAGAATAAGCAGGCGAATTAGGCTGGAGTACAAGCTCACGTCCATCTCTATGGAGGCATTAATGCTTTGAGGGACGAGCACTCCCTGATGATGGCATTAGGCTAACTATTGACACTTTTTAAGCTGGGGAAAAACACATGAAACCCTACCAGGCCATCCCAATCTGCGATCGCAGTGAACCGCTAGTGCCCATCCCCTGCGATCGCTTTCCCCTAGTAGATCCTCACGTCTATCAATCGCTAGGAGCCCCCTACGGTAACCAGTCACCCTACTCCCTCAGAGCAGGCGTACTCGCCGCCCTAACCGAAGCTCAGGATCAGCTCCAGTGGCAGCGTTCGGGTTGGCACATACAAATTTTTGACGCCTTTCGCCCTCTGGCGGTGCAGCGGTTTATGGTGGAGCACACTTTCACAGAGCGGGTACAAGCTCGGGGATGGATGACTGAGGCTCTAACCCCTGCCCAGCGCGACGAGGTGATGGCGGAGGTGGCCCAGTTTTGGGCCATGCCCAGCGATGACCCAGCCACGCCGCCGCCCCACAGCACTGGGGCCGCGCTAGACGTGACGCTGATCGATGCTACTGGGAGCGTGGTCGATATGGGCTCGCCCATTGATGAGGTATCGCTGCGATCGCACCCCAACCATTTTGCCGACCGCACGAACCCGGCTGAGCAAACCTTCCACGCCCACCGCACCCTGCTCAACCAGGTGATGGAGTCAGCGGGGTTTCGTCGCCACCCCAACGAGTGGTGGCACTTTTCGCTCGGCGATCAGCTCTGGGCCTGGCTGCGGCGGCAAGAAACCGGCAGCGACAAGTTTTTGGCCCACTATGGGCGAGCCTCGGTAGACTTGTGGGTACAGTGAAACCAGCGGATGCGGCAGTACCTAGAGGAGTCAGCAGCGATGAGGGTGACAAAAGTTAGGTCTTGGTTATGCTGGTCAACGGTTGTTCTGTTAGCAACGCTGGCTGCTGCCCCAGCCCACGGCCAATCCACGGCCGTTCTGCAGAATGCTTTGCGGTTAACGGTCTGCTTGAATGACTGGGATAGCGCGATCGCCTATACCAGCCAGCTCGAACAATCTGACCTGCCCGTCAAAACCCTTGCCGAGCTGGCGACGTTTCGTCGCCAAATGCAGCTATTTCGCCAAAACCAAACTGTGGTCAGCCCTATCGATGGCTGTGAACCCGTGCTCGCTGGGTTTGGCCTACCCGGATACAGCGGTCGGCCCCTAGATTTTGATCGAGGAGTGTATTCCAGCGTGGGCCGTGGTGCCCCTGTCGTTGCCGCCGACCAGACCCTGCGCCAGTACGAGGCGCTTTGGCAGAGCGGGTTGGGCGTTACCGCCGACACTCCCCTTGATCCTCTAGCTGAGGCCCAGCGCGTCAACACCCGCAGCGGCAGCGGCGTCACCACCGGGGCTGTCAGTCGTCGGGTTGACATCTACGCCTTTCTGGGTGCTCAGGGAGACAGTGCCAACCTCGATTTAACCGTTATTCAGCAGCGCCGTGGGTTGCTCTACACCGACGATGCTGCCCAGTTGTTCTTATTCGACGCCGCCGGCCGTCTGCTGTCTGCCGGCCGCACTACCGCTGGTCAGCAACCTTACTTGGCTACCACACCTCTGCCCGCTACCGGGGTTTACTATGCTGCCGTCACCACTCCTCAACACCAGCCTGTTCTTGACGAAGGAGGGTTTATCACTGGTTGGCAGGGCATTGGTACCAGCGCCATTACATACACAATAACCATCGACGGTCTAACCCCTTCCCCAGAGCTGGGCCTGCGGTAGAGGGGGAATAGGTGAAGTGAGGAAGGTAGGGAGATAGAGAATCTGGGAAATTTCCATTCTCTTCATCTTCCTCACTTCCTTATCCCCTATCTTCTCCCTGCCCTTACGGCTGCCGACAAATCCCAAACACTGATGTAAACCCGTGCAGAAACGTCGTCTGCCCAACGGGGCCGATCTCGCCGCCGCAGAAAAAGCCTCCTATGGGGAGCCCGGGCAAATATTGGGCAAACAGACCTGAGTCAAAGTTGGCTTGGTTATAGAGCCCGGCACCGCGTCCTACACAGGCAAACATCAGCGCTCCGGCGGGGGCGATCGCTACGGGAGCCTGCTGCTGATAGTGCTGCAATAGGGTTTCGAGATCGGTGGCGGAGGTGTGGGCATCGCGTAGGTGAAACTGCACTCGCTGCCCAGGGCGCAGCCGGTCGCCCACCGCGATCGCGCCCATTTTGGGGTCAACCCCCAGCAGCGTGCGAATCAAAAAGTCGCCTGGGTTGAGGCTGAGCTTAAAGCTGTCCTGGGCCATGCCGATAAAGAGAGAACTTTGGGCCAGTTGGCGATCGCCCTCAGATAGGGTTTCAAACAGCTCTTGCAGCAGTTCTAGGGGCGGGCGCGCCGAGTCGCCGTCCTCTGAGTCGCTCAAAGACAGCAGAATGTTGCGCTCGGCCTTATCCACCCGATAGACAGGGCCGATGGGGCGACAGCCCTGGGCCACAATGGTGTCGAGCACAATTGGCCCCGCCAGGGCTACTCCAACCGCGCCTTCGCTGTGCAGGGTGCGATCGCAAAATAGCCCACTGTGGCGATTGAACCCGTCAACGCTAGCCAGACCGCCAATCTTCACGCCGCTGGGGTAGGCAAAATCAAGCCCCTGCAGCAGGTCGGTCACCTTGGATGAAAAGGGGTCAGCCATCAAAATAAACTGGGGGTTGGCCTCTGGTGCGACCCCCATCAGCTCAGACCAGGCATTGGGTGGGCTATCGAGATCTGGCAGGTCATCGCTCGACAGATGAAAGCTCCGCACCGTTACCCCTGGCAGCCGCGCCAGCGTCAGACTAAGCGCTGGAGTGTCCTCTAGTTCTTGGGGATGGCCTTGGTCATCCATGCCGACAATACCGCCGCCGCTGCATCCCACCAGAGCGGGTATGGGCAATAGGTCGTGGAGCAGGGGCAGCAGGCGAGCAAATTCGCTGGTAAACGACGACGAAATGAACACAATGCCCAGATCAGGGGGCCCCGTCAGTCGGTGCTTAAGCTGCTCTACCACGTCCTTCACGGCCCCCTCAAGGGAGGGACGGGCCGATACCGCATTGGCCCACTCTATGGGCGGAAGGTCTAGCTGGGGAATGTCGGTCATTGGGTAGCCCCCTCCTTGGGTTGGTTCCAGTCTAGATCGGATTGCTCCTCCCCCTGAGTAAATTGACCTGGGCTCAGAATGTTCAACGATTACCCCTGCCACTGTGGAGATGTGTACAATGGGTAATGAGTACTTATACTGACCTCGTCTGGGCCAACCGGGGAGTCTGTCAAGGGCGTAACCCTGCCTCTATGGGGTAGAGTTTTCACCGCCAGAGCCTCTGAATCGGTGCAGTATACTGAGCCTGGAGTTGGGATCTGACAATCTAAAGCCATAGTTTGCCTCTGCTGACCAGGCCACAGGCCCCCGCTAGTTGTTTACAAACGGTAAGAAAGGACATGAGCGAGAACATCAAAGAGCGCATTGAAAAAGAAATTGAAGGTGCCCGGGCCGCCTGTGATGCCAGCGGCGGCAGCTCCCAGGAGTGCGCCGCTGCTTGGGATGCCGTAGAAGAGCTTCAGGCGGAAGCCTCTCACCAGCGCGACAAAGGCACTGATAAAAACTCTCTAGAAGTCTACTGTGACAACAACCCCGAAGCCGACGAGTGCCGAGTGTACGACACCTAGGCTAGTGGGCTGCCTCACGAGAGGTTAAAGCGCTGCAAAAACGTCTCGATCGCCGGGGCGTTTTTGCGTTTTAACCACCGCTTTTGCCTGTTGTCCTTGCTTGTACTTGAACCTATCCCTCAACCGATCGCTGCTATGACGCTGACAGTCTATGGCATTCCCACCTGTAGCACCTGCAAAAAAGCCCTGCAATGGTTAGATAGCCGCGCCATTGCCTACGACTTTGTCAACACTAAAGAACACCCTCCCAGCCAAGCCACGATAGCGGCTTGGGTAGATAGCCTAGGCAGCAAGCCCATGCGCAATACCTCGGGGCAGTCCTACCGGGCGTTGGGAGACGACAAGCAGACCTGGGGTGATCTTGATTGGGTCAACGCCTTCACCAACGATGCCATGCTGCTAAAACGTCCTCTGTTTGTCAAAGATGGCCAGGCGGTACTGGTTGGGTTTCGGGCGACCGAGACCGAGCTGAACGACCTGCTTGGCTAAACACCCTAAGCCAAAAGCGCCGATGCATAGGGCTGAGAATGATGCGAAACGCGCTAGGGAGTCGTTGGTTAGCACCGCTCTCCGTAATCAAAAGCTCCGACCCTCTATGGATCGGAGCTTGTAAGATTAGATGTCCCTGAGCAGAGCTGCTAGGGCATTAGTCAATGGCGCGCTTGACGTTGTCTTTTGCGTCTTCTACACCGTGGCGCACATCAGACTCAGCCTGCTTTGCCTTACCTTCGGCTTGAGCTTGGCGATCGCCTGTCACCTTGCCAGCACCTTCCTGGAGCTTGCCTTCAACATCTTTAGCGGCGGCCTTGGCTCTATCTTCAATAGACATAATGTAATTATCTCCTAAGAGGTTACCTTTGTAGCTTAGGGCGAGGCGAGGGAAGCCCCCTCTGTAGAGAGGCAGAAGGTAGTCTCTCCCAAATTGTAGGTATTGCTACGGTTCATCCCTGAATGTTTGCTGGGGTAACAGTGTAGGTTTGCCTCTAGGGAGTATCCTGAAGCATCATGGGAGGCCTGTCTCCCAAAACAGACTTTAAACTCAGGACTTAAACTGGGGCTTGAACTATGGAGTATTGGGAATTTCTGCTGCAAAAGGAGGGTGACCAGAGCTGGTTGCCCCTCGATACATCCCAGGTAGAAATTCTGGAGGGCCGCTACCGAGTGATGGCCCATACTAGCCATACCAATACTCCGGTATATATTCAGATCGGCCAGCTGCTGCACGATTCGCAAAGCGATTCTGGGACGGCTCGTTTCGCGAATCGCGTGCCACCTCAGCGCCGTAGTCTGCGTCGTCAGAGCCAGATCAACGAAAATGGCCTGATGGTCGTCATGCCCTTTACTCGCCTAGGTGAGGGAACTTGGGATATTCAGTGCGCTAGCGCGATCGCCCCAGAGGCAAACCCGGAGGCTGCTAACGCCCCTTCACCTTGGCGCTATGCGGTGCAGCTGCAGGTGGTGGCCCAAGACTCTGCCGACGAGGGCGACTGGTTTGCCGACGACGGCAGTGCTGGCTTAGGCGCGATCGCCACCTCTCGCCAACCCTCAGCCGCTGGGTCAACATCGGCGGCCCCGGCGCCGGTCGTTGACCTTCAGACCGCAGCGGCGGCTATGGATGCGTTTCAAACCCAGCTGGCCAGCTCAGCTACAGCCCCCTTGCCCTACGGGCTATTGCTGCCCCACGCCGCGCTCTTGGGCAGTGCTGGCGAAAGCCTAGGGCTAACGGCGACGGTGACTGGCCCCTCTGACGGTGAGCCATGCCCGCCCCTGACCCTGGTGCTACGGCTATCGGACCCCCAGACCGCGGTCACTGTGGCTATGGCTCCGGTACCGCTGGCAGTGGCAATGTTGCCCAGCACCATGACACTGACTGTAACTGTGCCCGCTCAGCTGTCGACCCGGCTACTGCTAGGGGAAGTAGGACTCTTTGTCGAGACTGAGATAGCGGCCCTACAGCGATTTACGGTCACGGTGGATGTGGCCTCGCTGTTTGACTCGATCGCCAACCAGGCCGAAACCGAATCAGGTCTAGACGTTGTCTTTCCGGCCGAAGACCCAGATGAGGACCCAGCCTCTCCCCAACCCCCCACCCCCGAGCTCAAAACCTGGGATATTGTCGGCCGGGCGGCACCGCCTCGGCAGATGCCCATTCTCACCCTGCCCCGCAACAGTCCTGAGCTGCCGCCCAAAATCTACTACCCCTCTCCCCACGAGGCGGCCGCTCGTCAACCGTCGCTGCCCCTAGTGGGTCGCCCCCGCTCCGTTTCCTCGCCTCCCGGCGATCGCAGCCTTGATAATCTGAGCGCCCCCGCTACGCCGAGCCCAGAGCCGGTCCGGGGGTTAAGCTTACCGCCCATTGCTTCGCCGCCCCAGGCCGACGACCCCATTGCCGTCTTGACTGGGCAGGCATCTCCTAGTGCCACCCCTAAACCCCGTGACGCGGTACCCCAGTTGATTTCCCACGAGGCTATGGGGTTCAAAGACCTCAAGCTGCAGGACCGCTTCTGGAATCGGCTCAACGAGCTAGCCGTCAACCTTCAGCAGGAGGCGATCGAGCAGCGCCACGAGGTTGCCGCTGCCCCAGTGGAAACTCCGGTAGAAACCTCGTTTGAGCCGCCGCCGTTTGTCCCTTTTGCTGGAGAGGTGGTGATCTATGAAGACGAGGACCCTACTCTGCGTGATTTAGCCGCCGCCGCGGTGCCTGCCCCGGAGGCCGAGCCGCCAGAGACGGTGACCCCGCCCATGCCTACCCTAGAGCTGCCAGAGGGTGACCTGACTGCGGGTGAGCCAGTGGTCGTGACTCTGCGGGTGCCCTTTCATCCCAACCGCCTGTATCTCAAAGTGTGGATTACTGACCCTCAAACCCGCACCCTGGCCGACGAGCCGCGTCAGCTGCTCAATCTGCTGCCCAACGGCCAGGGGCAGCTTGAGGGTAATCTACAGCTAACGGCTCCCTTTGGCTGTCTGGAGGCGTGGTTTGAGGCCATTTCTGTGGATATGGTCACCCAGCAGGAAAGCTATAAAGCCTCGGTCAGTCGCGTGATCGCCCCTGCGGGACTCCCCCCGATCTCCCTAGACGAATTTCAGATTTAGAGACGTTCTCAACGGGCCTTCAGAAGAACACAGAACCGTAAGGTGAGGTTTTGCAACGAATCCTAAGTAATTCCCGCAAAAACTAGGGTCCTATAGCGGTGATAACTCTACAATAATGGCGGCTTTTCTAAGCTAAATCGTGAGTTGGTTTGCTGACTTAATTCGTTTGAATTGAGCTTGGAAGAGTTTGTTTGGTCGTGACCGTTGGCCGTGGTTGGCTTAGGTCTGAGCTTGAGGCCAGCGACCCAAGTGTAGGTCTGGGTGACTAAGATTCAGCCGTTGGATATTGGGTCGTCAGCTTGACTATCAGACGGTCTGATAAGTGGTTGAGGTTAAAGGTTTGGCCCTAATTGCCAGCGCTAAGGTAAAGAAACTATTTCCCCCATCACAAATCGCTATCTAGGACGGGTGACAATGAATTTTACGTCAATGTTGAAAGCGGCTGTGCTGACTGCAGCTACCCTCGGGGTAGTAGGCGGAGCAGGGCATGCCGTTGCTCCCACCTCCACTTCAGTTCAGCCCGCGGTGCGTGAGACCGGCACGCTGCTGACCCAGGCCTTTGGCAACATCGCTATCAATCAGGCCAATTTTTTGGTGGTTGCGGTACCGGGAAGCACTTCCCAGCCCTATCGACTCTATATTGTGGAGCAGCTGCAGCCCAATCCCCCCTGCTGGACGATTGCTAACCCTGGCGCCGAACCTACTCAAGTAAATGCCCTGTGGAATACCTTTGACTTTACGGGCGTCTGTCGCCTACAGCGCGATACCAATGGCTACGCTATCCGGTTGGCGGGGCAGGATCTGTCCGGGGTTCGGTTTGAGGTCAACCAGAAAGACGGTGATTTGCTGCTGCAGTTTGCTCCCAGCACCGTTTCTCGCGAGCGTATCACTATCGGTCGCGCCAACGGCATAAGCCCTACAGGCTTCACGCAGCTCGATCTCAACCCAGGCTGGTCACTGACTAAGCGCACCTTTAACGGGGCGATCGTTAGCTCGCACCTGGTGTACTTCACCAACGACTTGACCCTGGCGCAGCTTCAAGGCGGGCAAACTGGTGGTGGCACACCTCCTGTTACAACGCCGCCCGTGACGCCGCCCGCCGTGGCCTTTAACGATATTCGAGGCAACCGCTATGCTGCCGAGATCACCCGGGCGTCTAGCCTAGGAGTTATTGCCGGATTTTCTGAGGATGGCACCTTCCGGCCTACTGCGCCGCTGACCCGCGAGCAGGCGGTTTCTGTAATGATGGAAACCGCCCGGAAAGTTCTGCCAACTTCGACGCTGGCTAACCTACCCCAAGCGGTCTCTATCGCCCCCTTTTCTGACGTAGCTGCCAACCGTTGGAGTGCAGTCAAGATTCAGCAGGCCAAGCAGCTGGGCATCGTGACCGGGGACGCTGGCACCGGCAACTTCCGCCCAACCGACAATGTCTCTCGGGCCGAGCTGATGGCAATGACCTACAAGCTGGCCCTTGTGCGAGCCAACGCTAGCGCGGCGGGTAGTACGCCCGGCGTCAGCCCGGCACCAGCCACCGTAGGAATTATTCCTAACATCAGCAACCCGCCCACCTTCACCGACATCGGCGGTCACTGGGGCGAGGCTACGATTAAGCAGATGGCGGCCTTCTGTGCGATCGCAACCCCCCTCAACGAAACCGGAACCAGCTTTTCGCCCAACTCCAACGCGCTGCGTGACTACACCGCCGCCGTTGCCGTGCGGGCTATTGACTGTCCGGCTGCTCGACCCCAGTAGGTCAGCTAAGTCATAACTAGGCACTAACTTCAGGGTGAGTTCCAAACGGAACTCACCTTTTTTTTCGAGTTGTCTGGCTTAGCGCACCGCGCAAAGCAGCCCGTAGCGAATTAGGCCGTTATACAACCCCTGGCGCATCGGCCCCAGGGCCAGCGCCCCTTGGAGGGTGCCAGGCCCCGCCTGAATCAACCCTGCTAGGCCTTCAAGGCTGAGGGCCGAGGCAATCACCTCATCCCAAAAGGGAGCGACCGCTAGCGACCAGTCGGCGGCTTTTAGTTGGTCAAAGCCGCAGTTTTGGGCGATCGCCTCATAGTCAGGCAGAGAAATCACGTAAGGCAGGCCATAGACACGATAAATCCAGTCGAGCTGCCGCTGCTCTAGCCAGGTCAACGGCCCTCCCAGTGAATCCGTAGGGCGGTGGCACCAGGTGGCCATCAGCAGTTTGCCCCCTGGCTTCAGCACCCGGTAGCACTCCTGCAAAAATGCCACCTTGTCGGGCATGTGCTCCCCGCTCTCCATCGACCACACCAAGTCAAAGCTGTGGTCAGCAAAGGGAGCATTCAAAGCATCCGCGACCTGAAACGTTGCACAAGGAGCACCATCGCCGCTCAAACCCGCTGCTGTAGCCCGCTCTGTGGCTCGCTGGGCCTGCAATGGGCTGAGGGTAATGCCGGTCACTCGGGCCCCAAACCGGTTCGCCAATTCGAGGGCGCTGCCGCCAATGCCGCAGCCGCAGTCGAGAATAGTCTCCGCCTGGGTAATGCCCCCCCAGGTCAAACATTCGTCAATGAGATCAATTTGGGCTTGGCGACGATTTTTGCGCTGACGGCCATCGGCCCCGTAGTAGCCGTGGTGCATGTGCTCACCCCAGATCTGCTCCCACAGCCCAGAGGAGTCGTCATAGAACGTCTGAATCTTCTTGTACAGGGCATTGGTCATGACAACTCGACACCTAGAGAACAGCTTGGCTAGCCGGTTAAATCTTGCGGCATAGTGGTCGAGAGCGTCAACTCGTGAAAATATAGGGTTGCCTCTCTACTCCGTGTCTTGCGGAATGCCCAACCTATGCAGATGACGGTTCCGCGCACCATATGCCTTGGTTTTTTAGTATTAATTGCCATTGGTACAATTTTATTGGCGTTGCCCATATCTAGCACTCAGCAAGGCTGGGGTGACCCCCTGGTAGCCCTATTCACAGCCACCTCCGCTGTCTGCGTCACCGGGCTAGTTGTGGTCGATACGGGTACCTACTTTTCTGACTTTGGCGAAGCGACTATTCTCGCGCTAATTCAGGTCGGAGGGCTCGGCTACATGACCGTCAACACCTTTCTGCTGCTGCTGCTGGGGCGACGGTTGGGGCTGCGAGAACGACTCGCTATTCAGCAGTCCATGGATAACTCAGTGCTGGCAGGCGGTAAGCCTCTGATCCTCTCGATCATTGCCATGACGCTGTCCGTTGAACTGACGGGCTTGTTTTGCCTATATCCGATCTTTAGTCGAGACTACGGGCCTAGCTATGGGCTATGGCTCTCTATGTTCCATAGTGTCAGCGCCTTCAACAATGCGGGTTTTGGCCTGTTTAAAGACAACATTGTTGGCTATGCGCTCGATCCTTGGGTCAACGCGGTAATCACCGCCCTAGTCATCCTAGGTGGCATTGGTTACCAGGTGATTATGGAGTTCCTGTCATGGGCCCGCAATCGCCTGAACGGCAACCGCTGCCGTAACCCGTTTTCCCTCCACTTCAAAATTGTCACCAGCACTACCGCCGTACTTTTGGCCCTAGGCACCCTGGCATTTTTTCTGATTGAGTACCAAAACCCCGACACCCTGGGACCGGTGGCTCCCCAGCACAAGCTGCTGATGGCCTGGTTTCAGTCTGTTATAGCCCGCACCGCCGGATTTAACAGCATTGATATTGGTGCGATGGGCAACGCTTCACTGTTCATCATGATTGCTCTGATGTTTGTCGGCGCTAGCCCCGGCAGCACCGGCGGCGGCATTAAAACCACTACCCTGAGAATTTTGCTAGCCTGCACTCGTATGGCCCTTCAAGGCAAAGAGCAGGTTCTTCTGTTTCGGCGGCAGATTGCTACTATTCGCGTGCTGAAGGCGATCTCCGTGGTGGTGGGCTCGGGACTGGCGGTCGTCGCAGCTACGGCCCTAGTGTCTCTGACTAATCCAACCGTAGGCTTTATCGATATTCTCTTTGAGGCTGTGTCTGCATTTGCCACGGTGGGGCTGTCTACCGGCATTACCGCCGACCTCTCTGACGTTGGTAAGTACGTGATTGCTTTCACCATGTACTTGGGGCGGGTAGGCGTACTGCTGTTTATGGCGGCACTGCTTGGCGATCCTAAACCATCCTCTGTGCAGTATCCCGAAGAAGAGTTGCTGATTGGCTAATCTCTCAGGCAGGACGGGGATAGATAGCAAAAAGGGGAGCCGTTGACTCCCCCGGATGAGTATTTGTATGGTCTGATGGCGATCGCCCCCCTAGGCGCTTACGCAAAGTTTGCTGTCGTTTTTGCAGCTGGCGCTGGCGGGCGGCACCGCCTCGCCCTTTGTCATTGCGACCCAGCTTACGGGGCGACTCCCATCGTTTCAGGCGCTGCGCCATGGCTAACTCCCATTAACTATTTGACTATCTTCCCAATGCTATCCTTCTCTGTCGGGGATGGGTAGCCAGAGGGGCTATTTGAGGTGAGGAAACCATCCTTAACTAACTACAGAAAAAGCTCCCCGTGAGACCACAGGGAGCTTTCTAACGTTTTAGCCTCAGTGGCAAAACGTCAGGCTACTTGATAGCAACCTTGCCGCCGGCTTCTTCGAGCTGCTTCTTGGCATCTTCGGCGTCGTCTTTGGTGGTGGCTTCCTTGACGGCCTTGGGAGCGGCTTCCACCAGTTCCTTGGCTTCCTTCAGACCCAGACCGGTCAGGCTGCGCACAACCTTAAGAACGGCGATCTTCTTGTCAGCGGGGACTTCTTCGAGAACGACGTCAAATTCAGTCTTCTCTTCTTCAGGCTCGGCAGCAGCGGCACCACCGCCACCCATCATGCCGGGGGCCATCATCATCATGCCGCCGCCAGCGGAGGCAGAGGCGTCAACACCAAAGGCTTCCTCAATTTGCTTGACCAGCTCGGAAGCTTCTAGCAGAGAAAGGGTCTTTAGCTGTTCGAGAATTTCATCGGTTTTAGCAGACATAGTTACCGGTTAACTCCTGGTTGAAAACAATTAAACACAGACAAAATCGTGAGAGATGAGCCTAGGCTGCATCTTTCTCGGAGACTGCCTTGATAGCACGGACCAGAGATGCGGGCACCTCTTTGACACCCACCGCTAGTTTGGTCGGTACTGCGTTGACGCCCACGGCCACCCGAGTCGGCATCGCCTTGATTGCTCCAGCCAGACGAGCCATAAGCTCTTCCTTGGTGGGCAGTTCGGTGATGGCCTTAATCTGGTCTTCGTTCAGGGCCTGACCTTCCATGACACCGCCACGCAGGGTGGTTTTTTTGGTGTCTTTTTGGAATGCCTGGTATTCCTTGATTGCCCCGCCAAAGTCTTCTTTAACTAGCACAAAGGCCGAAGAATCTTTGAGGAACTCAGTGATGGGTTGCCAGTTTTCGTTGCCGTCAACGGCGATCCGCATCAGCGTGTTTTTGGCAATCTTACACTCGGCACCCTTGGGGCGTAGCCGGTTGCGTAGGTCGCTGATTTCCGATACCGTCAGACCTTTGTAATCAATCACAAAGGCTAGCTGGGCATCGTCTAGCAGGGCCTGAATTTCGGCCACCAGCTCTTTCTTATTCGCTAGGGTTCTCCCCATATCGATCTCACCTCCTTTAAGTTGGGGATTGGGAACTTAATTACCCGATCCAGATTTAGATTTAGCCCTTAGTAAAACAAAACCCCGACAGCTCTGCCGGGGTAGACCAACAACCCAAAGTGCTCAGCTTGGGCAAGAGCACCGTAGTCATTTACGTCAACCTCGGCAGGGTTTATGCAACGCTGGGCGGCTACCTGCTGTCTCCGGTCGTCTATGCAATTGTGAGGGGTTGTGTCAGTGGGCGTAACTCCTGGTTGGCTGGGGTAAAACTTGTTGGGCCTAGACCGCGTCGGACATCTTGAAGTCGCGCAGGGCATTCACATCGAGACGGATGGAGGGACCCATGGTGGAGGCGATCGCTACGGTTCTCCAGTAGCGGCCCTTGGCACCAGACGGACGATTGCGGTCAACGGTCTCTTGCAGCGCTTTGAGGTTGACCAGCAAATCTTCAGCGCTAAAGTCGGCCTTGCCAAACATAACATGGACGATGCCTGTTTTGTCGGCGCGAAACTCTAACTTACCTGCTTTGAACTCATCAATTGCTTTAGCCAAGTCAAAGGTTACGGTGCCGCCCTTGGGGGAGGGCATCAGGCCACGGGGACCGAGTTGACGACCAAGCTTGGCTACCTGAGGCATCACGTCGGGGGTAGCAATCAGAACGTCGAAGTCCATCATGCCCTTCTGAATTTCGTCGATGAGCTCTTCAGATCCCGCCAAGTCAGCTCCAGCAGCGGTGGCCTCAGCCACTTTTTCGCCCTTAGCAATGACGGCGACTCGAATGGTTTGCCCCGTGCCCTTGGGCAAAATGACCGTAGTACGCAGCTGCTGGTCGGTGTACTTGGGGTCAATACCCAAGCGAATGTGGGCCTCGGCCGACTCAACAAACTTAGCGGTAGCGGTTTCTTTTAGCAGCTCTAGAGCCTCTATGGGTTCATAGAGACGGTCTTCTACTTTGGCCTGGGCTTCGCGCAGGCGCTTGGATACTTTAGGCATGGTGGTCTCCTTGGGGTCAAACGAAGCAATGCCTCTTCCCCGTAGTGTGAATAAGTGAAACTTGGTTACAGCCAATAGCCTAGGGCAATGGCTTAGTCAGAAATGGTAACACCCATGTTGCGGGCGGTACCCTCGACAATGTTCATGGCTGCCTCAATGTCGTTGGCGTTAAGGTCAGGCATTTTAGTCTCGGCAATTTCTTTGAGCTGAGCCCGGGTAATGGAACCCACTTTCTTGGTGCGGGGCTCGCCCGAACCACGCTCAATGCCCGCTGCTTTTTTAATTAGTACTGAGGCTGGCGGCGTCTTGAGAATAAAGGTAAAGCTGCGATCTTCAAAGACCGAGATCTCAACCGGTATCACCAGACCCACTTTCTCCTGGGTACGGGCGTTGTACTCTTTGCAGAACGCCATGATGTTAACCCCGTGCTGACCCAAAGCTGGGCCGACGGGGGGAGCTGGGTTGGCCTTGCCAGCAGGAAGTGCCAGCTTAATTAGCGCTACAACTTTCTTAGCCATTAATTAACTCTCTTTCTCCACTTGATTAAATTCCAGCTCCACTGGGGTGTCGCGCCCAAAAATCGACAGCAAAGCTTTCAGCTTACTGCGCTCGGGGCTGACTTCCACCACCTCGCCTTCAAAGTCTTTGAAGGGACCCGAGAGCACGGTAATTTTGTCTCCCGGAGCCATGTCGACTTTGATCACCGGCTTTTGCTCTTCGGTGCGCTTGAAGATGCGCTTCACCTCGCTCATGCCTAATGGCATGGGCTTGACGTGGCCGCGACCGCGACCGTAGGCCCGGCGCTGCTCAGCCCCGACAAAATTGATGACGTGAGGGGTGTTTTTAACCACCGACCAGGCTTCGTCATCCATATACATCCGCACCAGCACGTAGCCTGGGAAGACTTTCTCGTCAATGTTTTGACGACTGCCATCTTTGCGGAGCTTAACCGCTGGCGTTTGAGGAATCTCAACCTGGAAAATTCGGTTCATCACATCGAGAGTGCCAATGCGCTGCTCGAGGTTGAGCTTGACGCGCTTTTCGCAGCCAGAGGCCACCTGGACGGCATACCACCGAGCTTTACGTTGGTAGAAGCGGGCCGCTTCACCTTCGTTGCCTTCTTCGGTAGATTGCTCAGCTCTTTCTGCTGAAGGTTCAGCCCCTAGATCGTCGTCCAAAGGAGCATCATCGTAGTCGAAGTCTTCTTCAGTTACCGCCATTAGAATACTTGCCCCGAAACCCACCCAAACAGTCGGTCAACTAGATAGATCAGCGTTGCGGAAAGGCTAACCATGAGGATAACGGCGGCAGACTCACTGATGAGCTGCTGTCTACTAGGCCAAACAACTTTTCCCAGTTCTTCCTTGGTGCCCTGCAAGAAGGTCACCACACTAAAGCCCTGCTCGGCAACCTGAGGGTCTGCAGCCTTACCCTTAGACTCTATTGCGGTGTCTTTTTTAACCACTGGCTTGGCTCCTGTTGGCGCTTATCCACACTGAACTAACGGGAAAACACGGACCGGCAAACCGGCTTAGCTAACCTGAGAAAACATTAGACCGAAGGGCTAATGGCTCCTGGTTTTATCACGAGTTGGGGGCAGTGACAGATCCCGCTGCTCTAGCGGGCCCTAGGGTCTAAGAGCTTTGGGAAATGTCTCTGCCTTACTCAGCGCGCCCTGGAGGACTCGAACCCCCGACATCGGGTTTTGGAGACCCGCGTTCTACCAACTGAACTAAGGACGCATGAAACCAGGTGCCACTTTAGCACCACTGCCCAACTTTACTCAATTCTAGTTGATTGGGCGATCAAAACGCTGCTTCAAGCGGGTAGCTTTGCCCACGCGATCGCGCAGGTAGTAGAGCTTGGCCCGACGAGCTTTACCCCGGCGCAGCACAGCAATGCTGGCTACCTTAGGGGCATGGACGAGAAAAACTCGCTCAACGCCGACCCCCTGAAAAATCTTTCGCACCGTAATGGAGCGATTGATACCGCCATTGCGCATGGCGATAACGGTGCCCTCATAGGGCTGAATCCGCTCTTTGCCACCCTCTTGAATGCGCACGCCAACTCGGATAGTGTCGCCGACGTAGATGGTGGGAAGGTCGGTCTTTAGCTGCTCCGCCTCAATCGAGCGGATGATTTCCTCTGCGTTCATAGGGCCTGCAAATGTGCACAGTCTACGATTATAGACCATGGGCGGCGCTAAGCAAACAGCTTAGGCAATGTTTTTCGGCAATGGATTTTTGTGGGGGCGAGCTGGGTATTCTCTGGCGGCTCTGGGCATAGTGTTTGTAGAGCATGCGCCGCTTTTTGCCAAGGTTGTTGTTACCTAAATCTTCCTAAGCCCCCACGGTTATGTCTACTCTGCCCCTCGACCCCTTGCCTCAGGAAGATCGACCTCAATCTGAGGTCGCCGATGCCGCCTTTGGGGAGGTGCTCGATGCGATCGCAACGCCGCTCTGGATAACGGATGCTGGCGATCGCTGGTGCTTTCACAACCGAGCCTGTACTGCTCTGCTAGGGGGCGATCGATTGGCTAGTAACGACCGGCAGCAGGGTGTGGAGATACTGCCGCCGGGGGTCGGCCAACCAGTGCTAGCTGCGGGCCAGCGGGCCTTGGCCAGTGGCGATGAGCAAACTGCTGTGGTGGAGATCGCCGATGCGGCGGGGGAGCACCGTCGGCTGCTGGCGACGGTAAAACGATTTGGGGCTGCTGACAGGGAACCTCAGCTGATGGTGAGTCTACAAGATATGACTCCTCTCCATGAGGTGGAGCAGACCTTACAGCGGCAGTCGGAGCGAGATCGGCTGCTGGGAGCGATCGCTCAGCACTTGCTGCGATCGCTCAACTCTGAAGACTTGCTGCAAACGACGGTGAACGAGGTGCGTCGCTTTTTGGGCATCGATCGAGTGCTGTTCTATAGCTTTGACCCTGACTACAACGGGGTAGTGGCTGAGTCGGCCAGTAGCACCATGGCCAATGCGGTCACAGCTCAGACCGATCTCAACTTTATTCCGGCGGATCTGATGCGCTACCGCCAGGGCGAGATGGAGGTGCTCGACGACATGGCCTCGGCTCATCTGCCACCGGACTATCTGGCCAAGTTCGCCCAGGCCCAGGTCAAGGCCTGCCTGGTGATGCCAATTGTGCAGGGGGATGCTCTCTACGGCCTGGTGTGTGCCCTCAACAGTGGCCCCCGTCCTTGGGCTGCTTGGGAAGTGGAGACCCTGCGAGAGGTGGCAACCCAGGTGGGCGGTGCCATTAAGCAGGCCCGTCTCTACAACCAGGTGCAGCGGCTGAATACTGACCTGGAGCAGCAGGTGGCCCAGCGAACCGAGGAATTGCAAACCGCCCTTGAGTTTGAGGCGACCCTTAAACGGATTACCGACCGGGTGCGCGACAGCCTAGACGTCAATCAGATTATGCTGACGGCGGTGAAAGAGCTGACCGAGGCCCTAGAGGTGAAGGGGTCGAATACATCGCTCTATGATCTGGAGCAGGGCACCTCGACGATCTATTACGAGTACAACAGCTCTAGCCCGTCGTACCAAGGTCGAGTTGCTCAAATGGAGGCCTTTCCGGAGGTGTACCATCAGCTGCTGGACGGGCAGTATTTTCAGTTTTGCTCGGTGGAGCCGAACCCGGTGCGGGGCTATGTGGCCATGCTGGCCTGCCCGGTGGTGGATGATCGGGGCGTGCTGGGCGATCTTTGGCTGATTAACGATCGCGACTACGGCTTTAACGACATTGAGATTCGCCTGGTGCAGCAGGTGGCTAACCAATGTGCGATCGCCATTCGCCAGGCTCGACTTTACCAGGCGGCTCAGTCGCAGGTGGCCGAGCTAGAGCGGCTCAACACCCTCAAAGACGACTTTCTCAGCACCGTTTCTCACGAGTTGCGCACCCCGGTGACCAGCATGCGGGTGGCACTGCAACTGCTAGGGGTCACCCTAAATCAAGAATTTGACCTCACTGCCGATCTGCAAAAACCTAAGGCGGAGCGAACCCGCATTGGCCGCTACTACAGTATTTTGCAGGAGGAGTGTGAGCGCGAAATTAGCCTGATCAACGATCTGCTCGACCTTCAGCGCCTGGATGTGGGTAATCATCCCATTCAGCCCGAGCCAATTTTGCTAGAACCCTGGCTCGCAGGCTGGATTGACAGCTTTGTGACCCGCGCTAAGAGCCGCGATCAAACCTTGAGGTTAATAGCAACTTCGACCCTGCCAGTGCTGTACAGCGATCTGGCCAGCCTAGAGCGAGTGCTGGCTGAATTGCTAAACAACGCCTGCAAATATACCCCACCGGGGGAATCTATTACGCTAGAGGTTTTGCCTAACCCAGCGGCTCCTAGCGAACAGGTGTGCATTGCCCTTACCAACAGTGGAGTGACGATTCCGGCAGAGGAAATGACCCGGATCTTTGACAAATTTTATCGGGTGCCTAGCGCTGACCCCTGGAAGCAGGGGGGAACAGGTCTAGGTCTGGCTTTGGTGAAAAAGCTGGTCGCCCATCTGGGGGGCGATATCGCGGTTACTAGTGATCCTGGGCAAACCTGTTTTACCATCACCCTGCCCACGCAACCGGCGCTCACTCGATAGGCTTTAACTCGATAAGATAGAGACACGAGTCAACCGTAGTCTCTACTGGATAAACGCCAATGGACAGCGCTGCAAACGAGATCCCTTCGCCGGCGATCTACACCGGGCAATTTGGCGACTACACGATTACTCAGGGCGATCGCCGAGGGGTCGTGCTCTATCGTACGGGCTTGGTGGTGGCAGCTTTAGCCTTTGGCCTGGGTACGGTTCTGGCTCTGGGGTTCAACCAAAATCTCACCCTGGTGCAATCTATCAGCCTGCTCTACACGCTATTTTGGCTAGGCTTGGGGCTGAGCTTGGCCACAATTCATATCTACTTAGTGCCGCTGCACCGGGCGCTGCAAGGGGCTTGGCTGGTGGGTGGGCTAGCGTCGCTGGTGCTCTCCCACGGAATTGACGGCCCCTTGGCTCAAACGGTGGTGGAAACTCCTGCGGTATTGTGGGGTCTGGGTTTTACCTTCGTAGCGCTGACCGGCATCTTCTTTAAGGAAGCCTTTTGCTTTGACCGTGTAGAGACTAAGCTGCTCACGCCCTTGGTGCCACTGCTGCTGCTGGGTCACCTGTTTGGCATGCTGCCGCTGGTGGCCGAGCAAACCCTGCTAGCAGGCTGGGCAATTTTGTTTTTGGTATTTGCGCTGCGCAAAGCTGTGCAGCCCATTGTGCCCGACATTGGCGATAAATCGGTTTTCGCCTATCTAAAACAGCAGCGCTCAAACGCCTAAGCTTCGAGGCTTACGCTCTGTTGACAATACTGGCTTAGGGGTAGAGTGACTGGTTTACCTCCGCATTTATACTGGGGATATGCCTGTGCTAGCCCTATGACCTACTGAGATGTTATGCCGACGGGCAGTGATGGTCTTTGAGTCTCATTTCGCCAGCACCTATTTCCTCTGAGGCAATATGAGCAACACTCCTGTTCCTGCAGTCGCCGCACCCTTTACGCAACCCAATTCGCAAAGGTCAAATCGCTCTGGCCAAAAAAAGACACCTGATTCAAGCCCAGCGTCTCTAAGCGATGAGCCGTGGGTCAAGGCCTTGTTTGGTTTTAGCCAAGCTGTTGCGACTAAGCCGAAAGGGGTGCAGCGCCAGGCCTTCAGCATTCCAGAAACAGTAACCGGCTCGGAAAGAGCGTCCATTACAAGGCCGCGCCGTTCTCAAACCGATCTGACGGTTGGTGAGACTACAGCAGCGCTCTATTCTCTGGGGGATTTGGCGCCTCAGTTGGCGAACCCACTGTCCCCGTTACGCGATCGCGATCGTCAAGCACTGGCAGAAATTTTTGATCACGAGCACATGGTCGCCGTCGAGGCCGATATTCTGACTCGCCTTAGCTACTTAGTGCCCGAACCCTCGTGGGACATAGAACCTTACGAGTTCTTACGAGAGTTCTTGTAGCTTTGATCTAAGTACTAACAATCCTTAGGCTGTAGCAAGATGCCGATACAGCTGTATCGGTAATTGCGGGCCTAGAGGATATCGTCTGTGCTGGTAAAACTTGGCGTGTAGCGATCGCTTTAGGAAATTAAAGTAGACGTTTAATCAGTCTTTTGAAACTGTTTTTCTAAAAAGTGTCAATCCACCTAAAGGTAGATTTACGCTTTTGGCTGGCTCTATATTTAGGTCGTTATAGTACAAAAAAATACGCGGTCAACAAACTCGCTGGACTCATGTCCTAAATTCAAATTTGACTTGATTACAAAAGTCTTAGAAATTTGTGATGGCTTTTCATGCCTGCAAGTTAATTTTCTTTTTTAACTTTGAATAAATTTATACTTTTGAAGTTTATCTGAAGCTTTCTCAGATCTTACCTTCTTTCAAAGCAGAAGCACTTGGCTATAGATAGACTATACCTGTGAGCTAGTGTTTGTTTACTAACTTATTGTGGTGAATAGCTAAGACTTGCCTTTTAGCTTCGTGCTCTCCTGATCGGCTTAGAATCTCAATGCTCTAGCTTGCAAAGTTTTCCTCATAAATGTTCCTAAAAAAACAATAGCAGCAAAATATGAATTTTAGGGCGTTGTTCTTTAGAGGGAACCATCGGATTGACAACACCGTCTTTTTCCTAAACAGAAATTTCTAAGAGCTAGCTTATCATTTATTCACTACAAGTCGCACTCCTTGCTTGTAGGCGGTTGGCTTGTGTAGCTATTTATTACTCAAGGATTTTTGGATTTCACACAGTGTTTTGTGTGGTTAACCTCTCAAAGCTATAGTCGTAAATTTAGTAAATTGATTAATTATGTCTACCTTAGCCCAAGTCCGTTTGGTGATTCTTCAGTATGCCGGTGATTTTCAGGAGGCTTATAACCTACTTGCTGAGTCAGGTAAGCAAGAATATTTCAGCCATCAATATACTATAAATAGTTCTATTGAAATAGGTCGCCGGATTGATGAGGTTATCCATGTCTGCTGTAAAACCAGTTCTGAATATAGCGAACTTTTAGAGCCTGGCCTTAGAGCTGTGGGTGGTAACCTTGATCCTTACAAAGAGCCAAAACGGTTGTTGAAATTACTTCAAGAGCAAAAGCCTACCCATCTGGTGGTTCATTTCCCGTTGGTCGCTGCGTTCAAGTGGGCCAAGCAAAATAATGTGAAAGTTATAGGCCTGTTTGCCGATTCTTTTCAAGGAAGCGGGTTACCGGCAAAGCTTCGCAATTTTCGCCTGTCAAGCACGTTGAATAACGAAGCTATTGACTTAGTCGCTAACCATGGTTTGAGCGCATGTCATTCCCTAAAACATATTGGTGTTAAGCCCAGTAAAATTATCCCTTGGGACTTCCCCTACGAGATTACTCCTAAAGACTTTGCGCCAAAAAAACTCGGGAAGGCAGCTATCGACAATAAAAACATTGTCTATGTCGGCCGCATCGTTCAGACAAAGGGAGTGAGTGACGCTTTGAATGCCTTAGTAGAGTTGAAGCAGTCTGGTATCACTCCCAACTTGACCTTGATTGGTAAAGGAGACCTTGACTGGTTCAAAGCCGAAATTGATCGTCTAGGGTTGAATGACCAGGTGACGTTAGCAGGTGGTTTATCTCACGATCAGGTGCTAGCAAAAATGCGTTGGGCTGATGTTGTGCTGGTTCCTAGCCGCCATGCCTATCCTGAGGGCTTGCCCCTGACCATTTACGAAGCTTTGACCGTTAGAACGCCCCTAATTGTTTCTGACCACCCGATGTTTTTAGGAAAGTTTGAGCTAGGACGAGATGTATTGATGTTTCCTGAAAAAGATGTAGCTGCACTGGCTCGCTGTATTGAAACTCTGCTGACCAATGCAGAGCTGTACCAGACGCTATCTTTAAACTCTGCTGATGCCTGGTCTAGGTTGCAGCTGCCGGTCAAGTGGCATCGGCTGATCGAGCAGTGGATCAGCGATACACCCGACAGTCGCCGATGGTTGTCTAAGCACAGCTTGGAGCAATGCTCGTATCAACATCAACAGCTTAGCTCCAGTCGTTTACAGCCAGTTTTGACCAGTTCTTAGTGAGGGTAAATTGATCCTGCGGTGGTGGAGCGGGTATGCCTTTGGGATGGTCTAGCATTGAAGAGGTTGGATGAATGCTTGCCGCCTCAATGCCCTGTACGTCTTTTCAGCATGCCTACTCTTCCTGGCTCTAATACCCCCTTTTGGCAGCGCGCACCCAAGCTCATTCTGCGCCCGCTAGATTATTTTGAAGACAACTACCGGCGTTACGGACCGGTGTTTCAGGTGGGGGAGAAGCCGCCTTCAATCTATGTGGCTGATCCGGCAGTGATTCAGGCTATTTTTCAGGCCGATGCGGCTCAGTTTCACATTCCGTCCCAGAGTCCGGGGAGTGGGCTGACTTTTTTGCTGGGCAACCAGTCGCTGCTGTTGCTGGATGGAGAGCGTCACCGCCGCCACCGTCGCTTGCTGATGCCACCGTTCCATGGCGATCGCATGCGCGCCTACGGCGACGTAATCTGCACTTTGACAAAACAGGCCATGGCCAGCTGGCAGTCGGGTACGGCGTTTAATGTGCGAGCTGCCATGCAGGACATCACCCTCAGAGTGATCTTAAAAGCTGTGTTTGGTCTGGGTGACGGCGATCGCTACGATCGCCTGCGGCAGCTGCTCAGCACGCTTTTAGAAGGGTTGGGCACTCCCTTCAGCGCTTTCTTTATTTTCTTTCCAGGGCTGCAGAAAGATTGGGGGCCGATGAGTCCCTGGGGAAGGTTTGTGCGGATCAAAGCTGAGATTGACGCTCTGATCTATGCCGAGATTAGCGATCGCCGCCAGCAACCCTATCCCGATGGCACCGACATTCTCTCGATGATGATCAGCGCTCGCGATGCCCAAGGTGAACCCCTGAGCGACGGCGAACTCCATGACGAGCTGATGACGCTGTTGGTGGCGGGCCACGAAACCACCGCGTCTGCTTTGGCCTGGGCGCTGTACTGGGTGCACTGGCTGCCCGAGGTGAATGAGCGTTTAGGCCAAGAGCTAGATGCCGTGGGCCCATCCTCCGACCCTCTGGCTGATGCCAGCTTGCCCTACCTCACCGCGGTTTGCCAGGAGACCCTGCGCATTTATCCCGTCGCCCCCACCACGGGTATTCGCATTCTCAACCAACCGATGACCGTGGCGGGCTACGAATTTCCGGCTGGGGTGGTGCTGTTTCCAAACATTTACCTGCTGCACCACCGAGAGGATCTTTACCCTGAGCCCAAGGCGTTTAGACCCGATCGATTCTTGGAGCGGCAGTATTCACCCTACGAGTATGTTCCCTTTGGGGGCGGTCACCGCAGCTGCATTGGCTCGGCCTTTGCGCTGATGGAAATGAAGCTAGTGCTGGCGACAATTCTGCGCCACTGGGAGCTGGAGTTACCCGAGGGGCTGCGACGTCCGCTCAAACCCGTGCGCCGTGGCCTAACCCTAGCTCCGCCCGGAAATTTGCAGCTGGTGCCCGTCGCCCAGCGTGTGGCTCAGCGTCAGGCGCTACCGCTCGGCTAAGGCCGCATCGACGGGGGCCACTCCCCCCTGGTCGAGGATTTGAGGAATTAAATCTTCTCGACGCACGGCCATCAGGTGGACCCCCTGACAAATTTGCTGAGCGGCTTGCACCTGCTCGGCGGCGATCTTAACCCCCTCTTGCAGCGGGTCGGCGGCGGCGGCGAGGCGATCGACAGTAGCTTGGGGAATGTTGACCCCAGGCACATTGCGGTTGATGAAATTGGCGTTTTTAGCCGACTTCAGCAGAAAAATTCCGGCGAGCACGGGGCGGTTATAGCCGGACGCCACCTGGTCCATAAACTTGGCTAGGCGATCGAAATCGGTGATCAGCTGGCTTTGAAAGAACTGTGCCCCGGCCTTGACCTTGGCCTCAAACCGCCGCTGCAACCCCGACCAACTAGTTGATTGTGGGTCGATCGCAGCTCCAGCAAACAGATCAAGCGCGCCATCGGTGAGGGGCTTGTCGTTGCTGTCTACGCCAAAGTTGAGTTTTTCGAGCAGTTTGAGCAGCCGCACCGACTCTAGGTCAAACACCGATCGCGCTTCGGGATGGTCACCGGCTTTAACCGGGTCGCCCGTGAGAGCCAGAATGTTGCGCAGCCCAAGGGCGTGAACCCCCATGAGGTCGGCTTGGAGGGCAATGCGGTTGCGATCGCGGCAGGCTACCTGACACACTGCTTCAATCCCCTGCTGCTGGAGCAGCAGCGACGCTGCCCACGACGACATGCGCATTACCGCTCGGCTGCCGTCGGTGACATTGACGGCGTGCACTCGACCCTTGAGCATTTGGCCCATGGCCAACATGTGCTCTGGGTTGCCCCCCTTGGGTGGCATGACCTCTGCCGTCACCAAAAACTGGCCGGCTTGGGCCGCCGTGCGCAACCGATAACCCAGGGGTGCAGAAGCCAAACCATCCTCCTTTGGATCTGTACGAACAGGGTGATTGAATTGATCAGTATATCTTGCCTGCTACAGCGGTTTAGAGTAGCCTAAGGCGTCTTTTACCCGTGCCAGGGTAGCATTGGCCACCTCGCCCGCCTTTTCGCGCCCGGTTCTGAGAATACTTTCTAGATAAGGGCGATCGCCCATCAGCTCGTTAAATCGATTCTGAATTGGCTCTAGGGCTGCCACTGCCGTGTCGGCCAGCAGCGGCTTAAACTGGCCCCAACCCATCTCTTTGCACTCTGCTGCCACCGCTGCTTTAGTCTGGCCTGACAGCAGCATATACAGCGTCAGCAGGTTGTTGCACTCGGGCCGGGCTGGGTCATCAAACCACAGCCCCCGCTCGGGGTCAGTTTTAGCCCGCTTAATCTTTTTGACGATCGCATCGGTGGGATCAGTCAGATCGATGCGGCTCTGATCAGAAGGGTCTGACTTCGACATTTTCTTCGTTCCATCAGTCAGGCTCATCACCCTCGCACCCTCAGCGCGAATCATTGGTTCAGGCACCTTAAGCACCGGATTTTCTTCGCTGCCAAACTGAAAATTGAGTCGGGCGGCGATGTCGCGGGTAAGCTCTAGGTGCTGCTTTTGGTCTTCGCCGACAGGCACCAGGTCGGGGTCGTAGAGCAAAATGTCGGCGGCCTGTAGCACCGGATAGTCGAGCAGACCAATGCTGACGTTTTCCCCCTGCTTAATCGCCTTTTCCTTGAACTGAATCATGCGCTCTAGCCAGTTGAGCGGGGTGATGCAATTAAACAACCAGGCCAGTTCTGAGTGGGCCGATAGGTGCGACTGCACAAAGATAGTGGCTTTGTCGGGGTCAATGCCGCAGGCGATGTAGGTGGCTGCCACCTTGTAGGTATCTTCCGCCAGCCGCTTAGGGTCGTGGGGCACCGTAATGGCGTGGAGGTCGGCCATAAACAAAAAGGCGTCGTATTCTTCTTGCAGGTCAACCCAGTTGCGAATTGCCCCTAGATAATTGCCCAGGTGGAGGTTGCCCGTTGGCTGAATGCCTGAAAGAATGCGCTGTTTGGCCATAGGTCTATGGAGTGTAGCTACGTAAAAGGATTGGCATAACGCCAGCGGGCGAACCCCCTATGAATTTACCCCAATCTCTGCCCGCCGCAGTAGCCAGCAACTGACCAATAGTCAGGCTTTCCTTGTCGGGAAAGGTTAAGTTGCTTAGATTTGTAACATGCAATCATAAATCCATAACTCCTATGACGCTCCCCACCGACCTGTCGACCCGTCTACAAACTGCTATTGGCTTGGCTAAAGAAGTGCAGCAGCATCCCGAAGCCCACCAGGCTTTTCAAGAGGTGGTCGGAGACCTCAAAACCGAAAGCCCCGTTGCCGCCGAATTGCTAGAGCAGCTTTGGCGAGAGTACATTGGCACCCAGCGTTCTTCGCTGTTTTGGGAACAGCTGTCTGAGGTCGAGAAAAACCTTTCCGATCGCCTCAGCGAGAGCCACATTCAGCTCAAGCAAAACTACCTGCGACTGATGCAGGAGCAGTAAGAAAGCGCAATTTAATATGAAACTTTCGTAGGATGGGCACTGGGTTTGCCCATCCTACGTTTAGCTACAACTACTTGCTGCGAACAGCGCCAAGGTCTTCAAGTTTTGCTACGAGAACCAGGCAAGCTAGGCAACGGCTCAACCTCGTCTATGTCTCGATTTTTTTGCCTTGGTCTTTGTGCTCAGGTTGCTCGGCTAAAAGGCTGTCTCGCAGGGTCAGATATTGTTTGCCCTTTTCCGTGAGTTCTACCTGTTGCTTGAGTTCACCTGATTTGGGCATTTTATCAAGGTCTACTTTCAGGTTGATAAAGCCTAAGCTAGACAGCCGTTTTAGTTCTGTTGTGAACTTAGTAGTGCCTTCGTAGGATGTAGACTCGTCGTCATTATTAAGTTGTTGTAAATGATTTAGCTCATCTTCAGAAACCAGGCTAGTTAGCAATAATTGGATAGACTCAACATAGGGTTGTTCGGCTTCTTCAATTTCAAAGGGGCCGATTTTAGCTTTTTGAATATTTTGGTTTGAGATTTGCTCCAATAAGTTAAACAGAGGTTTGTAAAACAATATCAAGACGACGGTGATCAGCAGCGGCCAAGAGAATAAGATTGGTCCTAGTACTGATACCCAATCAAAAAGAGAAGGGTTACTCACGTAGCATTATCTCCATAGCTGCTAGGATTAAGAAAATACTTGTAGATTAATTAGCTCGCTCATTCAGCGGGCAAAGTGCTGACATTTGCATCTGAGGCTGCACTGGTATTAAGCTGGGGCAAAAATTTGCGAATTAAGCCAATGGTGACCCCGGGTAGCTCTAGCTGAGGGGTCAGTCCAGCGTCATCGAGCTGATAAAAAATTTGAATCGCTTGGGGATTAATCGCCATAAGACGGCGACCGATATCTGGGCCAGTGAACTCAGATTTTTTGCCCCAAATAATTGCCGTGGGCACCGTGAGTTGACTGATGTATTGCGACAGGTCAAAACACAGGTCGCCTCGCACAAAAGCCAGGGCTGCATACTCAGCATTCTCCTGCTGGGCTGATTGCAAATATGCCTCAACAATTTCTGGAGAAACTCGCTCTGGCTGAGCAAACTGCCGCTGCTCTAAAAAACTGCGAATGCCAAAACTGTTCGCTACCCCGGTGTTGTAGAGTAGCTGACTCAGGATTGGCAAACTGACAAATTGAGCAAATTGGGCGAACCCGCTGAGGCGGTAGTCTTGGCCAAACTCGGCTAGCCCAGCTAGGGTGGTAACGATTAGCGATTTGAACAAGTCAGGTCGATCAATAGCCGCACGCACCGTAAAAGCAGCCGTCAGTGCTGAGGCAATGACAGTGGTCGGCCCGTCACAGGTCTGCTCTAAAAACTCGGTAATGATCGCAATGTAGTCGTCTACTTGATAGTCTCGCACCGGATGATCTGAGCGGCCCCAGCCGATTAAATCTGGGGCTAACACTCGATAGTCTGCGGCAAAAGCGGGATACACCTTAGACCATTCGTAGGCTGAAGAACCACCCCCAAAACCGTGGAGAAAGACCAGGGTCTCTTTGGCCTCTGGCCGATTTGGTTCTTCCCAAGGCTGGCCCTCGGGAGTGTAGTAAACCATGCGGCCATACCGGGTTGTGATGGAGCGACTAGAAAAACCGGGTGGAACAAACATGATATTACTCTTCAAAAATGAGCGGAACCTGGAGCTAGTAGACGGCCACGCTAAAGGTGGCAAACTAGGTTGGGCATACGGTTCACGGTTTCAGGTTCAAGACAATCCGTAAGCCGTATACCTGAAACCGTAAACCTAAGTTACTAGATCCTGTCATAATCAGCTTGGCAAGCGCTAGCACTGACTGGCGGAAATATGACAACCCTTGCTGGAAGTTTCGGGTGCTTGTTGCCAAGTTTTAAAAGTAGTTAGCTTATACCTTAAGATGAAATATTAAATAATTAATTCAGTAATTGTTATCAACCAATAGTTGTATGCTTCGTTCGCGTAGGGTATGAAATAACTTGTTATTGGAGAGATGTGGGCAGCGGGCTAGGGATGTTTTAGTGTAGAGATAACCTGAGTTTTATTTATTACTGAAATCAGGATTGAATCGATGCCAGTGAGGATACTTTGCTTATGGCTACCCCTGATGTGTGGGACCAAATGCTTGTGCTGCAAGGCGACATTACGCGCCAGCATGTCGATGCGATCGCCAATGCTGCCAATGAGTCGCTGCTAGGCGGTGGCGGGGTAGATGGGGCGATTCATCGAGCCGCCGGGCCAGAACTGTTGACTGAGTGTCGTCAGCTGGGCGGCTGTCCGACTGGGCAGGCCAAAATCACTCGAGGCTATCACTTACCGGCCCGGTGGGTCATTCACACGGTGGGGCCGGTGTGGCGTGGGGGGCACCACAACGAGGATGAGCTATTGGCAAGCTGCTACCGCTACAGCCTTGCCCTCGCAAGCGAGCGTGACCTTCGCACCCTAGCGTTTCCCGCTATTAGCACTGGGGTCTATGGTTTTCCGCTAGAGCGGGCGGCGCAGATTGCGATCGCAACCGTAAAAGCAGCGCTAGAGCAGACATCTTCTCTCAAGCAGGTCAGGTTTGTCTGCTTTAGCGATCGCGCTCACCAGGTCTATCAGTCGGTGCTAACCAAGAGCAAAAACAGCTCTACAGTCGGCTAGCAAGCTCTGGAGCTGTTTCACTCAGGCTGCGCTGCTGCTGATGCTCAGGTAGCTTATTGCAGAAGATCATGGCAGGCCTGGGCGATCGCCCACTCTTCCTGGGTATGCACCACCAGCACCCGCACCGCCGAATCCGCCGCCGCAATATCCTGGTCATCCTTGGTTCTGCTGAGGTCAGGCTTTAGCCGCAGCCCCAGAAACTCAAACGGCTCGCAGGCCTGCTGCCATAGCGGGGGGCTGTTTTCGCCCATGCCGGCAGTAAACACTACCCCATCTAGCCCTCCCAGACTGGCAATCATCGCCCCCATCTCGCGCCGCAGGCGGTGGGTAAACACCTCAATCGCTAGCTTGGCCTGAGCATCGCCTTGCTCCATGGCCTCCGCTACAGCGCGCATGTCATTGGAGCGGCCCGACAGTCCCTTTAGCCCAGATTCTTTGTTTAATAGCTGGTCGAGTTGGTCAGCGGTGTAGCCCTCTTGCCGCATCAAATAGATCAGAATGCCAGGATCAACGCTGCCCGAGCGACTGCCCATCATCACGCCATCCAGCGGCGTAAACCCCATGGTCGTATCGACGCAGACGCCGTTTTTGACCGCCGCCAATGAGCAGCCGTTGCCCAGGTGGCAGGTGAGAATTTTCAGGCTGGCGATGTCTTGCCCCATTAGATCCGCCGCCCGCTGGGCCACGTACTGGTGGCTAATGCCGTGGAACCCGTAGCGACGAATGCCCTGCTCGACCCAGGCGTAGGGACCGGGATAGGTCGCTGCCGCCTCGGGCATGCGGGCATGAAACGCGGTATCGAACACTGCTACCTGGGGCACATCGCCCAAAATGCCCTCCAGCGCCTCGATGCCCTGCAGGTTGGCCGGGTTGTGAGCCGGGGCCAGCGGAATCAGCCGCTGAATTGCGGCTTTAACCTGATCGTCAATGCGCACGCTGTCGATGTACTCGCGCCCGCCGTGCACCACGCGATGGCCTACGGCGTCAATATCTGAAAGGCTTTCTAGCACCTGAGTTGGCCCCTCCACCAGGGTCTTCACCATCGCCTCCAGGCCCTCGGCTTTGTCGGCAATGGGCAGCACCTGCTGCATCGATTCTCCTGCACCGCTGGCAGAGAGTTCTACCTTGCCCTGCTGATGGGTCCAGTCGAGGGCGGCGCGCCACAGGGGGGTGGGCACTGCGTCCTCGGCCCCCTGGCTAAGGTCAAACAGGCAGCTTTTGTGGCTGCTCGACCCGGCGTTAAGCACCAAAATTTTCATGGCACCCTACGAAACTCGGCCATTATCGTCCCACCTTCTGATCCACCAGCCGCCCAAAATCCAAAATCGCCATTCTCTAGTCCCTACGTCCCCGGTCTTGAATCTAGCTCGTCGGGTAGATGGGAGCGATCGCCGTGTTTGGCCAGCATCGGCCCATGTTGGTCGAACCGGACCAGACTGAGCGAAGCGACGGGCAGCTCGATGCGATCGCGGTACCGACCGCTATCGATACCCAACAGATTACAGAGCACCAGTCGAATCGTGGTTTTGTGCGACACAATCAGCACATTGCCGGTGCTGTGGTTGGCCTCAATTTCAGCCATCACCAGGGCGGCGCGGCTGGCTACCTGAACGCCCGTTTCGCCCCCCGTAGGCGGGTTCCAAGCGGGTTCGGCCAGCCAGCGCATGTAGTCTTGGGTGTACTCTGCCTGCACCTCGTCGTGGGTCTTGCCTTCCCACTCGCCAAAGAACATCTCCTTCAACCCGTCGCGCAGCTGCATGGTCTGGCCCGTGGCCTCACAAAAGGGCGTGGCGGTTGCCACCGTGCGCCGCAGCGGGCTGGCATATACTGCCTGCCAGTCTAGGTGCTGGTATTTGTCAGCAAAGGCCTGGGCCATAGCGGCACCTGAGGCAGTCAGCTCTGGGTCAGATAAGCCGCAGTAGGTGTCGCTCTGGCTCAATTCGGTTTCGCCGTGGCGGAGCAAGTAGAGGTTGAGAGTCATGGGGGAACGTCAAGACGCTACTCTCCTATCGTCTGGGTCGGCGCGATCGCTGGCATCCCCCCTAGGTGCCTGGTCTGGTCTCCAGCTCTGGGGGCAGGTGGGTGCGATCGCCGTGCTTCATCAACATGGGGCCGTTGTTACTAAATTGCACGTGGGTAACAGAGGCGACCGGCAGACTGATGCGATTGCGATAACGCCCCACATCCATCCCCATCAGGTTGCACAAAATAATTCGAATGGTGGCCTTGTGAGACACCACCAGCACGTTACCTTCGGCAAAGTTTTCTTCAATTTCGGCCATCACCAGCGAGGCCCGGCTGGCGATTTGCACTGAGCTTTCGCCCCCGGTAGGCGGGTTCCAGGCTGGTTCGGTGAGCCAGTGCAGGTAGTCGTCGGCAAAGTGCTCGCGCACATACTCGGCGGTTAGCCCCTCCCACTGCCCGTAGTTAATTTCCTTTAGCCCATTGCGCAGCTGCACATTCACGTCCACGGCTTTGCTCAAGGGCATGGCCGTCGCGATCGTGCGCTTCATCGGGCTGGCAAAGATAGCCTGCCAGGGCATGGCCTGATACTTGGCCGCAAAGGCATCGGCCATGGCCACGCCTTCTGTGGTGAGCTCGGGGTCTAGCTCGCCACAGAAGCCGCCAGTTTGGCTAAACTCGGTTTCGCCGTGGCGCAGGAGGTAGAGGTTGAGGGACATGGGGGATGTGGGGGTGGATGGGTAGGCGAGTAGGAGGGTGGATGGGGGGGCGAGTGAGTTTGGGCTTGGGCTCATTCACTTACCCATTACCCTCCCACCCATCTACCCATCCACCCATCTACACATTCAGTCCGGCCTGGGCCTGGACGTATTCCTTCAGTTCAATCTGCACGGGCTTGACGTGCCAAATCTGCTTGCAGTATTCGCGGATGGAGCGATCGCTCGAAAATTTGCCCATGCGCACGGCGTTAATAATTGACATGCGCGACCAGTTTTCTTGGTCTTGGTAGGCGGCGCTAGCTCGGTCTTGGGCGTCGATATAGGGCTGGTAGTCGGCCAGCAGCAGGTAGGGGTCGTGGAGGAGCAGGTTGTCGATCAGGGGCTTGAACAGCTCGCTGTCGCCCTTGGCGAAGTAGCCGCAGTTGATCAGATCAATCACTCCCTTCAGTTGAGGGTTGCTGTTGTAATAGTCCCAGGGGTTGTAGCCACGGGCTTTGAGGGCCATGACTTCTTCGGTGACCAGGCCAAAGAGAAAGAAGTTTTCGTCACCGACTAGCTCGCGAATTTCGACGTTCGCCCCGTCTAGTGTGCCGATGGTGAGAGCACCGTTCATGGAAAACTTCATGTTGCCGGTGCCGGAGGCTTCTTTGCCGGCGGTAGAAATTTGCTCGGATAAGTCCGCGGCGGGGTAGACCCGCTGGCCTAGGCTGACGTTGTAGTCGGGCAAAAAGATGACCTTGAGGCGATCGCCGATCGCGGCGTCATGGTTCACCACATCGCCGACAGCGGTGATGAACTTGATCATCAGCTTGGCCATGCGATAGCCGGGGGCTGCCTTGCCGCCAAAAATAAAGGTGCGGGGGGTGATATCCAAATTAGGATTTTGCCTCAGCCGGTCGTAGAGGGTGATGATGTGCAGCACGTTGAGGTGCTGGCGCTTGTACTCATGGATGCGCTTCACCTGCACGTCGAACAGCGAATCAGGACTCACCGTAATGCCGGTGCGCGTTTGGATGTAGGTGGCCAGATCTTGCTTGATGTCGCGCTTGATCTGCCGCCAGTGTTGGCGAAAGTCGGGGTCGTCGGCGTAGCCTTCCAGCGATCGCAGTCTTTCCATATCCTGTAGCCAGCCGTCCCCCACTTTCTCGGTGTAGAGAGCCGCCAAGCGGGGGTTGGCTAGGGCAAGCCAGCGGCGAGGGGTGACGCCGTTGGTGATGTTGCGAATTTTGCCGGGAAACATCTCGTGGAAATCTTTGAGAATGGTCTGCTTGACCAGCTCGCTGTGCAGCTCGGCTACGCCGTTGATGGCATGGCTGCCCAAGCTGGCCAAGTTGGCCATGCGCACGTAGCGCTCTCCCGACTCATCGATCAGCGACAGGCTAGAGAGTTTGGCCGAGTCGTTGAGATACTGCACCCGCACCTGATCCATAAACCGGTGATTGATCTCAAAAACAATCTCCAGGTGCCGGGGCAGCAGGCCGCCAAAGAGAGACAGTGACCACCGCTCTAGGGCTTCGGGCAGCAGGGTGTGGTTGGTGTAGGCGAAGGTGTTTTGGGTGACTTCCCAAGCCGTTTCCCACTCGATGCCGTGCTCGTCGATCAGCAGGCGCATGAGTTCGGCGACGCCGACGGCGGGGTGGGTGTCGTTGAGCTGGGCCGCAAACTTCTCGTGGAAACTGTCGAGCTGCCGGCCCGAAGTGAGATGAATGCGAATCATATCCTGCAGGGCGCAGGAGACAAAGAAAAACTGCTGCTCTAGGCGCAGCTGTTTGCCTTCGATTTGCTCGTCATTGGGGTAGAGCACCTTAGAGATATTCTCGGAGGTGACTTTGCTGTTGACCGCGCCGTAGTAGTTGCCAACGTTGAATGACTGAAAATCGAAGGACTCCACCGCTTCGGCTTTCCACAGGCGCAGGGTGTTGACAGTGTTGACCCGATAGCCGGGAATCGGCGTGTCGTAGGGAATGCCCTTCACCTGCTTAGCGGGAATCCAGCGCTTGCGGAAGCGGCCATCGGAGTCGGTGTAGCCCTCGGTGTGGCCGCCAAACCCCACGGTGACGGCCTCTTGGGGGTGGGCGATCTCCCAGGGGTTGCCGTGCTGAAGCCACTTGTCGGTGATTTCGACCTGCCAGCCGTCGCGAATTTCTTGGTCAAAAATGCCGAACTCGTAGCGAATCCCGTAGCCAATCGCTGGGATTTGCAGGCTAGAGAGGGATTCCATATAGCAGGCGGCGAGGCGACCCAGGCCGCCGTTGCCTAAGCCGGGCTCTTCTTCCTGGGCCATCAGATCGTTGAGGTCGAGACCCGATTCTTGTAGCGCCTGCCTAACCGGCTCTTCGATGCCGAGGTTGAGCAAGTTGCGGCCCAGATGCGGCCCCAGGAGAAATTCTGCTGACAGGTAGGTGACCAGCCGCACCTCCGAGCGCAGGTAGTTGCGGGTGGAATTGAGCCAGCGCTGCATCATGCGATCGCGCACCATGTAGGCCAGCGCCAGGTAAAAGTCGTTCTTGCTGGCCACCTCGGGCCACTTGCCCTGGATGTAAAACAAGTGATCGGCCAGGGCCCGGCGCAGGGTTTCAACGCTAATGCCAGTGCGATCGTCTTCGACATCGACGGTGGGGCAATTCATGAATGCTGTCATCGCGGGGGCTCTTTGAACAACAGAGGGGGGGAAGTGGTGAAGGGAAGAGTTTTGAGTTCTTAGTTTTGAGTTTTGAATTGCTGCCTAAATTCAAAACTCAAAACTCAACATTCAAAACTCTCCAGTCTTTTAGGTGATCACCGTGGGCTGGTCGCGCCCGGTCAGCGTCTTGATCTGCGCGATCTCGTCGGCTAGGGCAATCAGGTCGGCCAGGGCCTCCTGGGTATCTTGATTGTGCTTGGCGGCATCCGGTTCGTAGCGCTCCACATACAGCCGCAGGGTCGCGCCTGAGGTGCCAGTGCCCGACAGCCGGTAAACAATCCGCGAGCCGTCGGTGAAGCCGATGCGCACGCCCTGGTTTTTGGCCACGCTGCCGTCAACCGGGTCGGTGTAGGCAAAGTCGTCGGCGTAGTCGACGGTGTAGGGGCCAAAGGTTTGGCCGGGCATGGTGCCCAGCGCTCCGCGCAGGTTGCTGATTAAGGTGTTGGCGCGATCGCTCTCTACCCCCTCGTAGTCGTGGCGCGAGTAGTAGTTGCGCCCGTAGGTGCTCCAGTGCTCTTTGACAATGTCCTCCACCGACTGGCCCTTGACGGCGAGAATATTCAGCCAGAACAGCACCGCCCACAATCCGTCCTTCTCGCGGATGTGGTTAGAGCCGGTGCCAAAGCTCTCTTCGCCGCAGAGAGTGGCCTTGCCCGCATCCAGCAAATTCCCAAAAAACTTCCAGCCGGTAGGGGTCTCAAAGCAGTCGATACCTAGCTTCTCGGCGACGCGATCGGGGGCCTGGCTGGTGGGCATAGAGCGGGCAATTCCCGCCAGACCGTTGCGGTAGCCGGGGACTAGTGTGGCGTTGGCGGCCAAAATGGCAAGGCTGTCGCTGGGGGTGACAAAGAAATTGCTGCCGAGCACCATGTTGCGATCGCCGTCCCCATCCGACGCCGCCCCAAAGTCGGGGGCATTGTCGCCAAACATCACCTCGACCAAGTCGTGGGCGTAGACCAGGTTGGGGTCGGGGTGACCACCGCCAAAGTCCTCCAGCGGTTCGCCATTGACCACAGTGCCCACTGGAGCATTCAACCGACGCTCAAACAGGGCCTTGGCATAGGGCCCAGTCACCGCGTGCAGCGAATCCATGCAGAAGCGGAACTTGCCGCTAGAAAGCAGCTGCTTGATCTGGCCGAAGTCAAACAGGGTTTCCATCAGCGCCCCGTAGTCGCTGACGGAGTCGATCACTTCCACGGTGGTGTGGCCCAGGCTGTGGGTGGCGATGCGATCGAGGTCAATGTCGGTGGCGTCGAGAATCTTGTATTCGGTGATGGTCTGGCTGCGGGCATAGATCGCATCAGTAACGCCCTCGGGGGCGGGGCCGCCGTTGCCGGTGTTGTACTTAATGCCAAAGTCTTCGTCGGGACCGCCGGGGTTGTGGCTGGCCGAGAGAATGATGCCGCCAAAGGCGTTGTTTTTGCGAATTACGCAGGAGGCCGCCGGGGTGGAGAGAATGCCGCCCTGGCCTACTAGCACCCGTCCAAAGCCATTGGCGGCCGCCATTTTAAGAATAATTTGAATCGCTTGGCGGTTGTAGTAGCGCCCATCGCCGCCCACCACCAGGGTTTCGTTTTGATAGCCTTCCAGGCTGTCAAAAATCGACTGGACAAAGTTTTCTAGATAGTTTGACTGCTGAAAAACCTTAACTTTTTTCCGCAAGCCCGAGGTGCCGGGCTTTTGGTCGCTATAGGGCTGTGTGGATACGGTTTGAATACTCATAGGGTCAAAATTTGCTCCAAGGTCAACCAGGTGCAACCTCAGGATAAATCCCTAGCTAACTCTGAAGGATAAATCCCTCTCTAACTTATGGGGTAAATCGTAAGCCTTAGTTAAGGGATGGGGTTCAGGAATTGGCCCCTGCCGAGCTGTAGCAGCTCTAAAGCCCCCTCGTTTGTTGCATCTATGACTGCTCAACAACTGACCTCAATTCAGTCGCGCCCCAGCACAAGTCACGCCGATTTGCCCGCGATCGCCGCTTTTTACGAGATCTGTGAACAAGTTGACCAGCTCGACAACACCCCCACCCTCGCCGACCTCCAGCGCCGCCTCGACTACCCGCCCCCCGGCGGCACTCACCATCGCCAGCTCTGGGAAACCCCGAAGGGCGAGCTGGTGGGTCTGGTTGCCCTGTGGATCGACGACCCTGCTGATGTGGCCACCGATGCGCTAGAGGGTTGGGCGGGCATCTTTGTGCATCCCGACTGGCGCGGTGCTCACCTAGAAGCTGAACTGCTGAGCTGGGCCGAGCAGCAGGTGCGAGAGCAGGCCGCCGTTGCCCAGCGCTCCGCTAAGCTCTATGCCGGGACCAGAGCCGATGCTACCTACTACCGAGCTATCTACGAGACGCCGGGTTACGAGATGATTCGCCGGTTTCACACCATGGTGCGATCGCTGCTCAACCCCATCCCTCAGCCCCAGTTTCCTGAGGGCTTTACTTCTCGCCCAACCAACGCTGACGAAGCCGTTGCCTGGGTGGAGATGTTTAACGAAAGCTTTGTCGATCACTGGCACTTTACGCCGATGACGCTGAAGGACCGCCAGTTTCGCCTCACCTACCCCACCTACCAACCCGAATTTGACTGGGTGGCCGTTGCCTCCGATGGCACCCTGGCCGGGTTCTGCGGCGGTGCCATTGACCATGAGGAAAACACCCTGAAAAACCGCAAAGAAGGGTGGATCAACATTCTGGGTACCCGAAGAGGCTACCGCCGCCAGGGACTGGCGCGGGCTATGCTGCTGCAAGGGCTGCATCAGCTTCAGGCAGCGGGGATGGAAACAGCTCTGCTAGGGGTAGATACTCAGAACCCCAACCAGGCTATGGGGCTTTACGAATCCGTAGGATTCACCATCAAAGAAACTTACCTGACCTACCAAAAGTCTCTCGGATGAGAGCCCCAGTTGCTGGCCCATAAAAGCTACCGCTTTGACACGGCTTTGGATGCTGTAACATACCAGCGCCAGGGCAGGTCGGCTCCCTGGGTCAGGCCAATGCGGGTGGTTTGGGTGAAGTCGATCTCCCCCGCCTCAAGCCGCTGCTGCCAGTCAATATCCCGATGCTCTAGCCAGAGACCAGAGGCCGGGGTCAGGGGCAGGTCGGTGAGGGTGCGATTAATATCCAGCAAGAGGCAGAGCTTGCCAGGGCCAGCCCCCCAGCGAGCGGGTTTTTCGACCCGGTACCCTGCTAGCCAGGGGGGAATGGTGTCGAGTTCGACGGCACGAATCAGCACGGCGCTGGGGATGCGATCGCGATCGGTGATCACGTTAAAGCAGTGGTAAATGCCGTAGATCAGATACACGTAGCTGTAGCCCGGCGGGCCAAACATCACCCTATTGCGGACTGTTTCGCGGCGGTAGGCGTGACAGGCCGGGTCGCCCTCGGTATAGGCCTCGGTTTCGACAATGGTGGCGCTGAGCTGGCGACCGTCGGCCCACCGCCGCACTAGCCTACAGCCCAACAGGTCTGGTGCCACTTCTAAAGACGATCGTCCCAGCCAATCTGGGGTAATGGGCGCAGGCTGATTACAAAGCTTTATGTTGTCCTCTGAGGCAGGCTTGTTAAGATGACTCAAAACCAAAGCTCCGATAATACCGACCTTTCTATCATCCCTACTGCTCCTATGGATATCAAACTTGTACTGGCTGTGCTCACCGGGTTGTTTGTGGTTGCCACCCTCTTCTTTGGCACTAAAAACGGCTTCTACGACACTGACGACTACCACGGCAACGGTTCAGCTCACTAGGCTCACTCAGCATATTGGCCTGTTCATTGGCTTTGCTGTGCCGCCGTTAGGGTGTTCGCCGTTCCGTGAGTAATCTGGTCTGCTTTCCGTTTGGTGCGGGTCACGGCCAAGAAGGGCTGTGCCTAGAGCTGCGCATGGGGCCACGTCGCATCGTGCTCGACTGCGGCCTGCGGGATCTGTCGGTTTTAATGGCGGCGGGCGATGTTGGAACCGATACTCCTGAGCCGGTTTCCAAACGCTCTGCGAATCGCATCGCCTCCGCCGACCTGCTCTTTTGTAGCCACGCCCACAGCGACCACGCTCGCGGTGTTTGGGCGTTTAGCCAGGCCTTCCCCCAGGTGCCCATCTACGGCAGCGAGGTGACCGCCCAGCTGTTACCCCTCAACTGGCTGGGCGCAGAGGTGCCGCCCCACCTCTGCCAGGCGCTGCCCTGGCAGACACCTATCAGCTTGGCCGATGATCTGACGGTTCAAATTTGGCCCGCCGGGCATTTGCCAGGAGCCGCCTGTGCCCTGTTCACTTACCATGCGCCCCAACGCCCCTACACGGTGTTTTTCACGGGCGATTTTTTTATGTCCAATTCGCGCCTGGTGGATGGTCTGCCCCTAGAGGCGCTGCGAGGCCTCAAGCCAGATGTGCTGATCATCGAAGGTAGCTCTGGGTCGGCCCGCCATCCCCACCGCCGCCAGCAGGAGAATTTGCTGGCCAGCACGCTCCATGGCCTAGTGCAGCAGGGGCGATCGGTGCTGCTGCCCACGCCAACCCTAGGCATTGGCCAGGAGCTGGTGATGCTGTTGCGCAGCCATTACCAATTCACTGGCCAAGATATTACTGTCTGGGTCGATGAAACGGTGGCGGCAGGCTGTGACCTCTACTTGGAGCTGATGCCTGCCTTCCCCAGCAGCGTGCAGAATTTTGCCCGTCACCAGCCGCTATTTTGGGATGAGCGCATTTTGCCTCGCGTGCGCCGCTTAGGCACAGACGGTCACCCCCAGGGCGATTCTTCCGGTGCCCCCTGCATTGTGATCGCCCACCGTGAAGTCGATCTCAGCGACTACTGCCTCGCCTCGGCCCAGCCCTGGACCGTGCTGCTACCCGACTCGTTTGCCACCGCCATTGCCGATACGGTGCTAGGCACGCCCGCTACCGAGGCTGGGGCCGCTCTGGGCTGGCTGCAAACCCTGGCCGCCGAGCTAGAGTCGGAGCGGGTGCAGCTCGACACCTACCAGCTCACCACCCACAGCGATCGCGTCGGCACCACCCAGCTGATCCACAATCTGCGGCCTCAGCACGTGGCCTTTGTCCACGGCAATCCCACCCACCTCGCTGATCTGGCTGGGTTAGAAGAACTGCAAACCCGCTACCAGCTGCACCTGCCCTCCGCTGGCAAGGAAGTGGAGTTTCCCATCGGCGATCGCTTTATTCAGCCGGCCGCCCCCGACCCGGTCTTCGAAGGCGAAATTACCCAGGTTGATGACAGCGTATTGCTGCTGCTACCCGAAGACCTCACCACCGACCCCCGCTGGACGGCCTTAGCCGATACCGGCCTGGTCCAAGCCCGCTGGCAGGGCAACGATTTAGTGATCAAAGGGCTAACCCAACGCGACCTGCTGCGCACCGTAACGGGTGGGGAGACTCCCTGGCAACCGCCCAGCTGTCAAACCTGTCGCTTTCAGCGAGAAGGTCGCTGCCACGGCGGCGATTCTCCCCTGTACGGGCTGCAGGTGAGCCCCGATGGGGTGTGCCCTGCCTTTGAGGCGCGTCCAACTCGACCAGAACGGGATGATGAGGCGATGGCTTAAGGGGGAGTGGAGAGTGGGGAGTAGGAGAGTGGAGGAGCAGTGAATTCAAACCTCATTACCCCATCACCCCTTTACTCCCTTACCCCATCACCCCATCACTCCTATGCAAACCTACTGCCTACGCCTTACCCCAGGCCAAGATCTCAAGCAAGAGCTACAAGCCTTTGCCCAGGCTCAAGCGCTGGAAGCTGGGATAATTCTCACAGCGTTGGGCAGTTTTACCCAGGCATCGCTGCGGTTTGCAGCTGCCCCAGAGGCTACGCTAATCGAAGGCCCGCTGGAGCTGATTTCCCTCAGCGGGACGCTGTCGCGGCACGGCATGCATTTGCACGGAGCAGTGGCCGATGCCCAGGGTCGAGTCTATGGTGGGCACATCATGCCGGGCTGCTTGATTCGCACGACGGCGGAAATCGCGATCGCCAACCTGCCCCACCTGCGCCTGCACCGGCAGCCCGATTCGGTCACAGGCTACCTAGAGCTGGTAGTAGAAGCCCTTCCTTAAAGCGGGTTCGGCTTACTCTTCAACTTTTGCCGGAGTGCTCAGGGCGGATGCTTACCAAGTGCCGCCAATACCCTGCGAAGATTTACAATACCCTCTCGATTGAGCGCCAGTTTGTCTACGGTCGCTCTGCCAGTGGGTGTGATGCCCAGCATAAGGGTCAAATCTTGGCTCCAAACAAAATGCTCTTGCCGCTGGTGCTGGCGCGGATTGTAGAGCGGGACTATGTAGCCTGTCACAGGGTCATAGGCTTGAGTCTGAACGTACTTGCGGTTGTTGCAGCCCTGGCAGGCCAACGCTAAATTTCCTAAACTGTCATCACCGCCCTTTGAGCGAGGAATGATGTGCTCAATGGAGAAGGGGTCGGGAGAATATTTGACCTGACAAAGACAGTACTCGCAACACCCGGAAGCCCGCCGTGCAACGGCTTGTTTTTGTGACGAACTTAGGGATGGCTTAGCCATGAACAATGGGCTTGATGCCTAGATCGTCCATGACATTCTCTAAGGATTGCTGCCGTAACGCAGCGAGTTGCGCTAGGGCTTGGATGCGCTCTACATTGAGGGCTTCGATCCGGTCTGAAATCTCAATCAGTCGATAGTGCTCATCGGCGGTTAAGGTCTCAGCCTGGCGCTTGTCAATCAAGGCATAGTACTCATCCCACATTTCGCTGGGGAGGCCAAGATTGATGTACTGAAGTAGATCTGCTTCAGCTGCGGGTAGATGGTTAGTTGCCGTTTGGTTGGCGGATAGTCGGGTATGCAGGGTTTCTAAAATGTAGTGCTGAGGGTCGAGGCCCTGCTTGGCGGCTTCTGCCCGTAGTTGGATTTCCAGTTCTGGGGAGAGATAAAGGGTAATTTGAGTCATGGGATCGCCGGCGCTATTTGAGAATCTCTGGGCGTCTCTTGGGCGGTTGCGAGGAAAGCATATTGTCTGTGCAAAAAATCGCTTAACCCTATTCTGGCAAGCTTGCCCTCAAAGCGCACTACAACCGATGTTTCGCTACTCCTCGACCCGGTAGCCGAAGTCTTCAAGGCGGCTGCGGGATTGTCGCCATTTGGGCACCACTTTGACAAACAGCTCTAGATACACCTGACCCATCACCAGCTTTTGAATTTGCTGGCGAGCATCAGAGCCGATCACCTTCAGCATGCTGCCCTTTTTGCCGATCAAAATGCCCTTTTGCGACTCGCGCTCGACGTGGATGGTGGCGAGAATACGGGTGATGTTGGTGTCTTCTTCGACCCGGTCAACGGCGATCGCCACCGAGTGGGGCACTTCTTCCCGCGTGTTGAGCAAAATCTGCTCGCGAATCAGCTCGCCCATGATAAATCGCTCGGGCTGGTCGGTGACCAAGTTGGGCGGGTAGTAGTAAGGGCCGGGGTCGAGCTGGTCGATCAGCGTGGCGAGCAGGGTGTCGAGGCTGGTTTCGTGCAGGGCCGAGAATTTGACCAGCGGCCAGCCGTGGGCGTCAGCCATCTGCTGGTAGCTGGCGTCGAGGGGGGCGATCGCCTCCGGCTCCTCCGGCTGCTGGTCAACTTTGTTCATGCCCAGGATAACTGGGCCGCTGGTGTGGGCTAGCAGTTCGGCGACAAATTGGTCGCCCCGCCCCGCGTCTACGCTGCCATCGACCACAAACAGGGTGGTATCCACCGAGTCGATAGCCATGCGGGCGTTTTTGACCAAAATTTTGCCCAGCTCATGGTGGGGCTTGTGGATGCCGGGGGTATCGACAAAAATAATTTGGGCTTGGTCGTTAGAGAGAATTCCTCGCAGGCGGTTGCGAGTGGTTTGGGCAGTGGGGGAAGTGATGGCTACTTTTTGCCCCACCAAAGCATTCATCAACGTCGATTTGCCCACGTTGGGCCGGCCCACAATGCCCACAAATCCAGACTTAAACCCCTCCGGCGGGGTGGGGATAGCGTTGTAGCCAATCGGGTCAAAGGTGTCGACCATGCTAATAGCCTGTGACATGGACGATCACCTCGCGGCTTGATCCCCGCGCCCGGTGTTCCCACAGGTAGAGGCCCTGCCAAGTGCCTAGGCCCAGTCGTCCCTGCACAACCGGAATAGTTTCGCTGGTGTGGGTGAGCACCGTGCGAATGTGAGCCGGCATGTCGTCAGGGCCTTCGGTGCTGTGGATGTAGTGATTGCCCTCAGGCACCAGCTTGGCCAAGAAATTCTCTAGATCCACCAGCACGTCGGGGTCGGCGTTTTCTTGAATGATCAGGCTGGCAGAGGTGTGGCGCAGAAACACCGTACACAGCCCAGTCTCGATCCCCGAGGCGCGCACCACCTGCTCAACCTCAGCAGTGAACCGCTGGAGCGATTTGCCCCGCGATCGCAGGGTCAGCACCTGCTGGTGGTGGCGAGTGGTGGCGGTAGAAGATGTCATCGGGCAAGTTACCAGAATAGACCGTTATCTATTCTGGCAGAATTAAACACCCTCGGGAAACTTTGTTCCTTCGCCCTGCGGCTCTCCACTCTAAATCACTCCACACACAGGGGCACGAGGCGGCCCTGGGCGGTCAGCCCTAGCCGCATGGGCTGGTTGGCGAGAATGGGATTGCCAGTTAGGGCACACACCTGTTCACGCTCAGCTACCGCCCCAAAGCTGGCGCAGATGTCCTCGGGCTGTACCTGGGTTACACCTTCGCTAGGACCTTGCTCCACATACTGCCAAAGAATGTCGCGAATCAACGCCTGATATCCCCGGTTACCGGCCAGGGCTTTGAGTTTTTCCTTCAGCGATCGCTCTAGGCGAATGCTGGTAACTTCCATATCAGTGGTCGATACGCGAGTTAGGGTTGGCATTAGCGGGCACACCTCCAAGGGAAACATAAAAGACTTTTTCTGGAACGTGTCACAACTCGACTGTGGTTGTCACTAACGAGTTGTGTCTAACTAACAGTTTAGACAGACTAGACACGTTTGTATTACACGTGTAGTATTAACGTTATTCGAGCGTATCCGTCAAGCCTCCTCGCTGAGCGAAAGGTCTTGAGCTAACGGATGCCCTCATGCCTTCCTAAGCCTTGCTGTTTTACGCTTGAGGAACTCTGCCATGTTACGGATCTTGTCTACTGGCACCGCAATGAATATCGCCGTCACCACGGGCGATGCTGGCCAGATGGGCATGGTGGCGGGGTTCGCTGGCTATTTTAGTGGCCTGATTAGCCGACTGATTCGCTCTATGGGTGGGTTAGCCTTGGGCGATTTTGACAGGAGAGATCTATTTAAAGGGGATGCCTTAAGGGGCGACCGCCTTTGGGGAGATCTGTTCCTGTGGTTCAGGCCATCTCTAGTGCTAATGGGATGCCTCACTCGGGGCGATTCCCCTTTGGGGAAGTCGTGCCAACGCCTGAGCTGGCCCTATCCCCACTATTTTTCCCAGCATTCTGTGTCTCAGCATTAACCCGACCCCCGATCTGGCTCAGCGCCTAGAGGTAGCTGTTCCCAGCTAATTCCGTTTCGATCGGGCTTCAAATTTGGGTTTGCAGCAGTATTGCCGCCGTTGGCCTTTCACAAAGCCAAGGGTTCGCATCGGTATTCACCCACAGTCTGGCCGCTCAGGGCTGCCTGTGGTGCTCGTGATCCACCATGCGATCGCCTGGTTAGGCCACCGTTTTAGGGCCACTGCCGCCCCGACACAGCAAACTTAAGCAACGAAACTAGTTCACAAGTATCAAGGCATGAGGGATCATGTTGAAGCTAACTTATTCCGATGCAGATTTATTGATTGAGCATTTAGATCTCACCGTAGAAGCGATGGTCACCCAGCGCAGCTTAGTAGCTCTGCGGGCCGGACAGCCCCTGGTGGTGCAGCCGGGCTATGGAGCCTTTGCCCTGCCCGCCGACCTACCGGGAATTGCTGCATTCAAAGCTAGAAGTCAGGGGGCGATCGACATTGCCCCCTGCGATATCGACTGGCTCGAAGTCACCCTGCGGGGCACCTGGCTAGCCGACAATGCCGCCAGCGCCGAGGGCATTTTGGTGGTCGAACTTGGCCCCCAACTAGAGTCTCAGCTCGTCGCCCTGTGGCAGCGCAGCCTGAACTGGGTAGCGGCCCCCTGCTCTCAGGGGCGCTAAAAGTTGGGCGGTCTTGACCCCATCGCCCAGGCTTTGCAGTACCGTAGAAAATGAGGGCCGGATAGTTTTTACACTCCATAAAATCCCGACCAGACCAAAGACGCAGAGAAGGAGAGATTGAAATGGCTGACGATGCAACCTACCTCACCCTGACCGCCGACAACTTTGAGGCCGAGGTGATGCAGAGCGATGTGCCGGTGCTGGTCGACTTTTGGGCCGCCTGGTGTGGCCCCTGCCGCATCATGAACCCCATTGTGGAAGAGCTGGCCGAAACCTTTGCCGGTCGGGCTAAGGTCGCCAAGCTCAATGTCGACGAAGAAGACGCCCTGGCCCTCCAGTATCACGTGATGGCCATCCCCACCCTGATCTTCTTTCAGAATGGGGAGCGGGTTGACACCATCGAAGGTGTCGTCTCCAAGGATGACCTGGTGGCTCGGCTAGAGGCGTTGGTAACCGCCGGTTCGGCAGTTTAGACGGCTTTAGTTTTGGGTTGCCCCGCGCAGCACGGCCTCGCCATTGATAAACTCTAGGCCGTCGAGGGTGAGGCCGGCTTGGGGCAGGGCGAGGTTAATGCGCTCGGTGATTTGAGCTGGGTCGAGGCCAGTGAGGCGGGCTACATCGTCTAGCGATAGGTTGACTCGGCCGACTTGAATGCGGGTGTCATCGCCTAGCACTAGGCGGCCGTTGTCTACGCGGGGGCTGCCTTCGATGCCGATGTAGAGGGGGCGATCGCCCAGCATGGGCACGCTGCTCAGGGCCGTCTCTAGAGCTTGCTGAGCCTGGGGCGGCAGCTGTTGGGTGGGTAGGTCGGCAGGGTTGACAACAATGCCGCCGGCGACGCGATCGCCGCGAATCGTGGCGTTTAAACTATCTGCCTCTGGCAGAAACTGAGCCACCTCGGGCGTCTGGGCTATGCCCTCGGCCAGCAGCTGAGTTAGCTCAGCCTCGGTGAGGGAAATTTCAACTCGATTGTCGTCGCCATAGCGTACTCCCTGGCCGCTGGCCAGCTTACTCTCTAGCAGGTTGCCGCTGCCGGTACTGACATCGGCCACGGCTGTATCGGTACCGCTGGTGCTGTACCAGGTCGGCAGGGCCGTAGCCCGGTTCCAATAGAAAGCGGTAGCAGCGGCGGCCCCCGCCGAAAGACCGATCAATAGTGATAGCGCCAGTACAACAGCCTGCTTTGTCCGCATGTCTGACAACCCTCTCCCGGTCGTTTAACAGATATCATCGAGCCAGTCTAGCTCAGCTCTCCCACGCTAGCAAAAAGCTGTGTGGCGATTGCTGTAAAGACCCTAAAGTGGCCTATGGTATTGGTTGTAAAGACGTAGAGAATAGCAGCATGGGCACGACACAAGGGTTCATCCGCAAGGTCATGGGACTAGGACGGCGGGTTGTGGCCCTCTGTGCGATCGCGCTGCTCACTTTTAGTCTGGCTAGCTGCGCCAAACCCGTGCAGCCCACCGAACTGCTGTCAGAGCCTACCCCCCAGTCCAACCGTCTCACCGGGCAAATTGCCGAGGTGTCTCCCCCCGAAACCCTAGAGACCCTCAAGCAAATTATTGACGCCTACACGCCCCAGGTGCGTATTCTAAGCCCCCGCCCCGGCGAAGTGGTAGACGACACCAGCGTCTCGGTGCGACTCCAGGTGCGTGGTCTGCCTCTGTTTAAAGACGACGACTATGAACTCGGCCCCCATCTGCACCTGTTCCTAGACAACGAACCCTACAGAGCTGTCTACGACCTGTCAGAACCTGTTACCTTTGACGGGCTCTCCCCCGGTACCCATACCCTGCGCGTGTTCGCCTCACGCCCCTGGCACGAAAGCTTTAAGAACCAAGGAGCCTTTGACCAGCGCACGTTCCACATCGTGGCCCCCACGCCTCAAAACGAGCTCAATGCTAAGGCTCCCCTGCTCACCTACAGCCGGCCTCAGGCGACCTACGGGGCCGAGCCAATCATGCTCGACTTTTATCTCACCAATGCGCCTCTGCACATGAGCGCCCAGGCAGAGGCCGACGATGATCTGCACGACTGGCGCATTCGCTGCACCGTCAACGACCAAAGCTTTGTGTTTGACCAATGGCAGCCCATTTGGCTCAAGGGCTTTAAGCCGGGACGCAATTGGGTGCAGCTTGAACTGATTGACGAAAGCGGCAACCCTATCGACAACCGCTTTAACAATACCGTGCGCATCATCGACTATCAGCCCGGCGGCAGCGACACACTCTCTCGCCTAGTGCGCGGTGAACTGGGTCTGAAGGACGTGGCAGGAATTATCGACCCCACCTACGTGCCCCCAGCCCCCCCAGCTCCGGAGCCGACAATTGAGACCCCCGAGTCAGAACCTCAGCCTCCCTCCGCTGAAATAGAAACGCCAGGGCAAAATGCTCCTGAGCCTGGGACTACTCAACCAGAAATCGCTGCTCCAGAGTCATCCCAATCTGAAGCGCAGGAGCAACCCGCACCTGAATCAACTGCTCCAGACACCGCCACCCAAGGTCTTCCCCCAGTTGAACCTGAAGATGAGACGCCGCCCACGCCATTGCTTCTGCCAGAGAAATCAATAGAGTCAGAGGCGGCTAAGGAAGATCAACTTATGCTAGAAGACGATAGCACTGGGAAGGATGCCGAAGAGGATAGCCTGGAGTTTGAGCGCCCTGTTGAAGAAGCCCCTGCCTCGATCGCACCTGAGTCAAAAGATGCCATTGAGGATATGGTGCCCCCAGCAGATTTAGAGATTCCTCCCGTGCTGTCGCCCCAGGTAGAGCCCGAGCCTGTACCCGTGCTCCCAACTCCCCCCGCAATCTCAGAACCTACTCCAGAACCCAGCCCAAAAGGGTTGCTTAATCGTTTTAAGCAGTGGCGCAACCCAGCCAATTCGCCCTCCGCGCCCGCTAACCCCACCCCAAACACACCAGAAGATACCTTCGATCAGCTTCCCCAGGCCACGCCTGTCCCAGATGGGTTGTCTAACCCAGAGGCTGATGCAGCCCCTGAGCTACCTAGCGTAAGACCCGAGGAGGACGAGCCTACCGAGCCTTCTCTAGGTGAGGAACAAGCAGAGCCCAGCCCGCCCAGCACCGAAAAAGCCCCTGAGGCAGATTCCCCAGAGGCCGAGACCGACGAGCCTACGGAGTTGCCCCGCATTGAGCAGCCTAAGGTTGCGCCGCGATCGCCCCTAGTCCCAGAGGCGCGTCCGTTTATTTAGCTTGCTAATTTATTAATCGCAGCGTTAAGGGATATCGATAGGCTGTCCCTTCGTTAGCCTTAACTGCCGCTAAAATGACCAAAACTAACCAGGCGATGCCCAAAACAATCATTAAAGGAATCCCAACTAGCACAAAAATCAATACCCCTGCAACCACCATATAGATGGTCATGGAGATATTGAAGTTGAGCGCTTCCTTAGCTTGGTCATTGACGAAGGACATTTCGTCGCGCTTAACCAGCCAAATGACGAGAGGCCCAATAATATTGCCAAAGGGAAGAACAAAGCCAGACAGAGCGCTGAGGTGAGCAAGCATAGCCCACATGCGCGATTCTGGGTTGGAGTCGAGCTGGTTCATGGTGGTGGCAGAATGGAATAATCTGCCGCCAAGCTAACTTAAAAAGCAGGATAGACGCTCTATCCTGCTTACAAAATGTAGTATTCAGTTGCTGAATACAGACGAGGCAAACCCACAAGGGCCCATGAACATCGCCCTAGCACTTTACTCTTCGTCGTCGTCCTCTTCATCGTTGGGATACACAAAGCTAGTAGACCGCCCGGTGAGCACAGACTTGCCGAGGGACATGGCTTTCTTAGCCTGAAGCGCTGCGGTGCGCTTCCAGGTGGCGCGACGCTGGTCACGCTTTTGTTTGGAGGTTTTCTTCTTGGGAACCGCCATGACAGCAATACTTTAAGACTTCACAACCTTTCAAGCATAGGGCAAGAGGCTATTCTATGCAATTTTATTTTTCTGTCTAGCCCTGCGGAGCTCAACTACGCCTAGAACGATTGTCCCAGCGTTAGAGTTGATCGCCCGCATCCTCATCGCCGACCAAGTACCTAGCCGCTTCAAAGTAATCCGCCCATTGCGGTACATCGGGCAGGAGCTGCCACTCGCTGCGGCTGACCGGCACCGTAAGAATGGGGACAGAAATGCCCTGGTTGTCGCCAATGACGGTAACAATGACGTCGGTCATCAGCACATCGGCGTCGAAGCTGCGCTGAATGGCGGCCCGAGCGATAATTTCGGAGCGCTGCACTAGAGTTTCAAAACTTTCGCCCTGTTCGCGCACCAGGTAAAGGTTGACGCGCGACGTGTAGGCTTGGGCTGCGGGTGGGGTAACCAACGACGGCAGGGCCACACTCCCTAAACCCACCAACGCAGCTAGGGTGAATCGTGCTCCCAGAGACGCAATGTTGGACGGCCTATTGTGTCTTTTAGCGCGCCCATTTTTTAAAAGAGACATCAATTCCATGGACTGCTGCTCCACACATCCTCGCGGGATGTCCAAAAAGTGCTTTAACTCTAGCTATAGAGCCGCCAATCGTCAATTAAGAATTGTCGCCGTCTAGGGTTGCCGGTCTGAGCTTCCGTTTGGCCGAGCAGGCGCTACTATGGCAGGGGAATTTTTATCCCTCAACTCTGCAGTACGAGAGGCATTCAAAAGGCATGGCAAGCCACTGGCCCGTGATCGTTGGCATCAATCAATATCAATCGCTTCAGCCCCTGATGTACGCCCAGTTTGATGCCCTCGAACTGCGAGACTTTTTGGTGGCCGAGGTGGGATTGCCGGCCCAGTATTGCTCGCTGCTGACGGATATTTCGGCGGTGGTCTATGAGGGGGCGGCTGCGCCAACCCGCGAGGTGATGCTGCAACGGTTGGCCCAGAGCTGCGATCGCGCTGGCCCCGAAGATACCGTGTGGTTTTTCTTTAGCGGCTACGGGGTGCTGTGGCAGGGGAAAGATTACCTACTGCCCATTGATGCTGACCCCAATCGCATTGAGCAAACCGGCATTTTGGTAGAAACGCTGCTGAATCAATTGGCCCAGGGGAATCAGCGCCAATCCATCGTCATGCTCGACATGAACCGGCCTCAGAGCGCTCTCAGCCCTGCTCCTGGGGGCAGCAACCTAGGCGATCAAACCCTGTCTCTGGCTAAAAGTCTGGAGATTCCTCTGGTGCTCTCCTGCCAGCCCAACCAGTTTTCTCAGGAGACGCTGGCGGTGCGCCACGGGCTATTTACCGAGGCCCTGATTGAAGGCATGCGGTTCCACGGCTGTTTGACCTTGGCGCAATTGGTGAGTTACCTGCGCGATCGCGTGCCTGAGCTGTGCCAGCACCACTGGCGACCGGTGCAAAATCCTGTGGCATTGGTGCCTGCTGGCCAGCAGTACGCCATGCTCGTACCCCCAAGCCTGGTGGGCCAAATGCCCGTTGGCGTCATGCCCCCGCCTGAGATCTTGTCAGAACCTCAGCCAGAGCCAGAAATTGCCTTGCCGGTAGAGCCGAGTCCAGGCTGGTCGGTTTACCCAGCTCTGGTGCCTATAGATCCGCCCAACAATGAATTTGCTAAGCCTTGGCCACCGACCCAGCCGCTAGAACCGAAGCTGCTGCCGGGAGTTCTGCCTGAGGCCACGAAGCCGTCCGCTCCGAGTCAACCAACTGCCTCTAGCCTGGTGCCCTGGCAGCGCTGGGGAATTTTGGTAGCGGGCCTCCTGCTGCTCGGTGTGCTGTGGCGCAACCAAGAGAGCTTTGTGGGGGGAGGTTCTGCCACCGCGCCATCCGTCGTCCCCCCTACCGATGGGGCTGTTGTGGGGGGAGTTGCCAATCCTGCTGCTGAGACGGTTGGGGAACCCCTATTTCCAGGAACGGCTGCGAGTGGTGCCGAGGCCCTAGCACGAGCTAGAACGGCCCTTGACCAGCGTCAGTTTGGCGAGGCGCTGAGCTGGCTAACCCAAATTCCTGAGGGCGAACGTCCTGAAGATTACGAAGCCCTGGTTGACCAAGCTGAAATGGGCTATACCAACGCTGAGCTGTCGGGGGGGGCTGCCCTCAACCAGGCCCGCCGTCTGATTGAGCCGGTTTCGGCCTCCCTCTTTAACGATGCTATTGAGCAGGCTCGGCAGGTGCCTGTTGGGGATCCGGCCTATGACCAGGCTCAGGCTGATATTGAGCGCTGGAGTTTGGTAATTTTAGACCTTGCCGAAGGTCGAGCCGCTGCAGGTGATTTAGATGCAGCCATTTCGGCCGCCCGCCTTGTGCCTGAAGACCAGGGTGAGACCTGGGGACAGGCCCAGGCTCAAATTCAAAAGTGGGAGCAGAGTCGAATCAACCGGCAGCTGCTGCAAGAGGCCCAGAGCTTACTGCAGCCCGACCAGGCCACCTCGTTTCAGTCGGCGATCGCGATCGCTCAGCAAATTCCCCCCGACTACCCCGAGTCGGCGATCGCCCAGGAGCGTATCGATCAGTGGAGCCGAGATATTTTGGCGATCGCCCGCGCCCGCGCTGCCTCTGGCCAGCTTCCCAGCGCCATCTCTGCCGCGGGCCTAGTGCCCCCAGGTACTAGCGCCTATGAGCAGGCTCAGCAGGAGATTCAGCAGTGGCAGGGGCAGTGAGGGTAGGGGGTGGATGGGTGGGAGGGTAAATGGGTAGAGGGTAAATGGGTAAGGAGTTTATGCTTGAGACAATGCACTGCTAATAAATCACATTCAAATCCAGCTCTACTAATCCTCTTACCCCAGACCCATCCACCCCCCTACCCCTTTACTCCTTAACCCATGTTTTCTCCCCCCAACCGCATTGCCCCCGGTCCTGGTCAAGAATCCGTCTGGGATTACCCGCGTCCGCCCCGTTTAGAAGACTCGACTCGGCACATTCGCGTGGTGTTTAACGGTGTGGTGATTGCCGATTCGCGGCGCACCAAGCGGGTGCTAGAGACTAGCCATCCGCCGACATACTACATTCCTCCTGAGGATGTACAGATGCAGTATTTTCAGCCGGTACCCCGCTCGACGTTCTGCGAATGGAAAGGGGCAGCGGTGTATTTCACTGTAGCGGTGGGCGAACGGGTGGCCGAGCAGGTTGCCTGGGCCTATCCTCAGCCTACGGAAGCGTTCGAGAGCATTGCCAACTACATCGCCCTCTACCCCAGCCGCATGGAAGCCTGCTACGTCGATGATGAGCTGGTGAAGTCCCAGCCTGGCGACTTCTACGGCGGCTGGATTACCTCAGATATCGTTGGCCCCTTTAAAGGCGACCCCGGCACCTGGGGATGGTAATTCGGGTGGGCTATCCCTTACTCATCCACCCATCCACCCATCCACCTACTCCTCCCCCGTCTCCGAGCTACAGGTCGGCGCAATCCCCAAGTTGTCGCGGCTGGTGGTCATAATATCCACCGTGCGCTTAAGCTTGGCTTCTAAAAATTGCTTGTGATCGAGTAGCTGGCGCAGCTTTTGGTGACGGGCGATCGCCAAACTAATCGTGGACAGTTGCTCGGGTGGGCAGGGAAAGTACTGCACCCGACCGTCAGAGTCGAGGCTGCACAGACGATAGCCAGGACGGCCCAGATCGGTGCCGGCAGGGGCCGACTGCTCTTGGGGTGACTCTAGCGATTGACACAGCTGCTCGACGTAGCTGGAGAGGGCTTGGGGGTCGCCATGGCGCAGCAGGGCAGCATCGAGGGCAGCGGCTTGGCCAAGGTGCTCATCTACGGTCTCGAGCCAGCCATCGACGATCGGCCCTTCCATATAGAGGGTCTGAATGCGATGCACTGTCTGTTTTAGGTCTTGGTGCCAGGCTTCTACTGCCATTTGAATGTCTTGCAGCACCTTAACTGCTAAGGCTGGGTTGGCGTCGTGGCGGTGGCGGCTAAAGGTTGGCGATTTGCGGCGCGGTAGCAGGGGCAAATGCGAGAGCTGAGCCTGCACTGGAAAGGGAGCTAGGTGGGCCGGGGCATTCATAGCCTGGAGCACCGGCTTGGAATCAGCGCCGCTAGCAGGAGTATCGGCGCTGGCGGGCCTGCTGACACCGATGGTAAATGAAACTGGCCGTTGAGCAGAACGTCCTTCCCCGGCACCCACAGTAGGGGAGGGCACTGCAGAAAACTCAGCAGAATCAAACGAGTTGTCCATAGGGCATAAGAGAGACTGAGTCAGGCGGATGAGGGTAGATCAGGAACTGACTTGGGAAATGATTGCCCTGGATCAAATGGTTTGAAGGGCAGAGTTAGGCACCATCTGCTCCAATTTATACCTGAATAGTCAGGTTTAGACCAGCAAAAAGGTTTGCAGGATATAAAGTTTAGAAACTTTCAAATTGCAACCTTAACAACAATTGTTCTAGCTTTTGAACATTTCCTGAGCCCAACTTAGACGTTTAAGGCCCTAGGAAAATCGCTCCTGGCAAAGCTGGCGGAAGTGTTCGCCCCGCTGCTCAAAGTTGGGATACTGATCAAAGCTGGCACAGGCGGGGGAAAGCAGCACAACTGAGGCCCCCAGGGATGGGGCTACCTCAGCACCCCGCTCCACTGCTCGCTCCATGTTCTCGACAATGGCGTAGTTGCGGTAGCCTGCGGTCTCTAGGCGCTGGGCAAACTGGGGGGCGGCGTCGCCAATCAGCAGCACGGTGGCGGCCCGTTCGTGAATGCGCTGCACCCAGGCGGTGTCGTCGCCTTCCTTAGCTTCGCCACCGGCAATCAGCACGGCTGGGGCCTCTACCGATCGCAGCCCCACCTCAGCCGCATCGTAGTTAGTCGCCTTTGAATCATTGATGAAATCAATCCCCTGCCAGGTGCAGATGTGCTCTAGCCGATGGGGCACGCCGGGGAAGGTGGTCACTCCAGAGGCGATCGCCTCTGCATCCAGCTCTGCCAAGCAAGCTGCCGTGACCGCCAGCAGCAGATTTTGCTGGTTGTGGTCACCCACCATGCGTAAGGCATCGGCCCGCACGATAGGAATGCCTTCAAACTTTACCCAACCCTCGTCGATGTAGGCGGTGGGTCGCAGGGGCGCAATGGCCCGCTTCCCTGCGGCGCTCGTCCAGTAGGCAGAGGGAAACTCCTCCGGCATGTGCTGGCGCAGGTAGGGGTCGTCGCCGTTGAACACCGCCAGCTCTGAGCGGTGCATCAGCGTGGCTTTGATCTGGGCGTAGTTCTCGACGGTGCCGTGGCGCTGCAGGTGGTCGGGGGTGAGCGTAGTCCACAGGCCAATTTGCGGAGCCAGGGTAGCCGAGGCCTCAATCTGGTAGCTGCTCAGCTCGGCAATCACCCAGTCGGGCACCGTTGATTCTAGGGCCAGTTCGCAGGCGGCATAGCCAATGTTGCCGCAGGCGGGCGCATTGAGCCCAGCGGCCTGGAAGATGGCGGCGGTCAGGGCCGTGGTAGTGGTTTTGCCGTTGGTACCGGTAATGCCGACCCAAGGGCGATCTTGCAAGAACCGCCAGGCCAGCTCGGTTTCGCCAATGACTTCCAATCCGTTCTCGCGGGCGGCTACCAGGGCGGGGCTATCCCACGGCACGCCGGGGCTGACCACTAGCAGGTTGGTGCGGCTATCGGGCACAAAGCTGTAGTCGAGCAGTACGGTGATGCCGTCCTGGCGTAGGGCTTCCTGCTGGGTGACTAGGGCGGGGCTGGTGCCGCGATCGCTCAGCACTACCTGCCAGCCTTCGCGGTGCAGCAGCCGCGCTGCCGCTACTCCTGACTTACCCAGACCAATTACATGGGCGTTTTTCATGGCATCGCTATCCCTTAACGATAGCGCCAAAGTCGCCCAGTACCAGGGCGTGGTTGCGCAGCAGCCCCAGCAGGTTGAGGCGGTTTTGCCGCACCGCTGGCTCGTCGGCCATCACCAGCACGCTGTCGGGGCCATCAAAGAAGCCGCTGACCACCGGGGCTACCTGCTCTAGGCCCGCCACCAACCGGTCGTAGTCACGGCTAGCCTGGGCTGCCTGGGTCTGGGGCACCAGGGTTTTGAGCGCTGCCAAGAAGGCATGCTCGGCCTTAGCCTCTAGCTTGACCTCAGCAATCACGCCCTCGGGGTCGAGCACATTGGTGTCGAGGGTGCCCTGGGCGGCCAGGCGGGTGGCCCGGTTTACGGTTTCGTAGACCTTATCCATGCGGCCGTTACGGCGCATAGCTTGCAAGAACAGGGCGCGATCCTTGACATCTAGCGGATCGCTGAGGGCGCGATCGCTCAGTACCGCGTTCACCAAGTCGTAGTCGATGCCCTGCTCGTCTTGCAGCAGCGTCTGCACCCGCTGCAAGAAAAAGTCGTGGAGCTGGGTGCGCAGCGCTTCGGGGGCGTTGATCGCCAGGGTTGGATCCTGAGCAAAGTCTTGCACCACGGTATCGAGCAGTTTCGCCAAATTTAGGGGCAGCCCCGCCGCCCAGATAATATTTAGCACCGCGTTGGCGGCCCGCCGCAGGGCGAAGGGGTCTGAGGAGCCCGTGGGCAGCTGGCCAGTGCTAAAAATGCCAACTAGAGTGTCGAGGCGATCGGCAATGCCCACCACCTGCCCGGCCAGGGTTTGGGGCAGGCTATCCTGTGCGCCCTTTGGCAAATAGTGCTCGACAATGGCGGTGGCTACGGCCTCCGGCTCGCCGCTGTGGAGGGCATACTTTTGCCCCATCACCCCCTGGAGTTCGGGAAACTCGCCCACCATTTGGGTGACCAGGTCGGCCTTACACAGATAGGCGGCGCGGCGAATATGCTGGCGGGGCTGAGCTCCTAGGTTGAGCTGGTCGCAGAGGTGGTCGGCCACGGTGCCAATCCGCTTTACCTTGGCGGCCATGGAGCCCAGCCGTTCTTCAAAAGTGACGGTTTCGAGCTTGGCCACAAAGGCGTCGAGGGGCTGGGCGCGATCGGCGTCGAAGAAAAACTTGCCGTCGGAAAGGCGGGCGCGAATCACCCGAGCGTTGCCCTCGGCGATAATTGCGTTTTTGCTGGGGTCGCCGTTGGAGATGGTGATAAAGCTAGGCATCAGCGCCAACCCTTCGGCCTTCTGCTTCAGCGGAAAGTAGCGCTGGTGGCTCTCCATTTCGATGATGGCGACCTCTGGCGGCAGGTCGAGAAATTCGGTGTCGAACTTGCCCACGACGGCGGTGGGCCATTCCACCAGATTAGTGACTTCGTCGAGCAGGGCAGCAGAAATCATCGGCACGCCCCCCAGGGACTTGGCCTTCTCCTCGACCTGGTGCTGAATTAGCAGGCAACGGGCGGCGGGGTCGATTTCAACGTAGGCGTCGCGCAGTGCCTCGACGTAGTCTTGGGCGCGACGTAGTGGTACGGGCTCAGGGTGCAGCACGCGGTGACCCTGAGAGATGCGATCGCTCGTACAGACCAGCGACCCATTCTCGAGGGTGATGGGCAGCACCTCGTTATCCATCAGCGCCACCAGCCAGCGAATCGGGCGCGGAAAGCGCAGGTCGCCGTCGCCCCAGCGCATAAACCGCTTGCCCTCCAGCCCCAAAATCCACTGGGGAATCAGCTCGGTCAAAATATCGGTGGCCGCCCGCCCCCGAATCTCTTGATTGACAAACACAAACGATCCCTTGTCGGTGTCGCGCACCTCTAGGGCAGATACATCTACGCCCCTAGATTTAGCAAAGCCCTCGGCGGCTTTAGTCGGCTGACCATCCTTAAAGGCCGCCTGGGCCGGGGGGCCTTTGACCTCTTCCTGGCGATCGGGCTGGCGCACGGGCAGCCCGTCGAGCATCACCGCCAGGCGGCGGGGGGTGCCATAGAAGCGCACCGCTTCGGGGGCTAGAGCTTGCTCTGTCAATTCGGCAGGAATCCGGGTCTGCCACTGGTGGAGGGCATCGCTAACGAAACTGGCGGGCAGTTCTTCGGTGCCAACTTCCAGTAAAAATGTCGCCATAGAGTAGAGGTATGAGTTAACCGGGCATGATCTCGGGGGCCGTCTTGAGCACTGTACCGGGCTAAGCTATGCCGTGTTTACAGGATAGCTAGCTCAGCGGCCCGAATTTTTAGTCTCCCCAGTCTATCAAGCTTTTTGCTCAGGGCCGCTGTATTGATAGGTAGTCAAATAGCCATGACCTTTGACCATCACCTGGCCCACTTCTTCAAAGGTATAGCGGTGTTTGAGGTGCTGGTAAGTCGCCTCGGTAATTTGAATTTTGCCCGGCACGCCGTGGGACTCCATGCGGCTGGCGATATTGACAGCATCGCCCCAGAGGTCGTAGCTAAACTTTTTAATGCCAATCACTCCGGCCACCACCGGCCCAGTGTTGATGCCAATGCGCAGCTCAAACTTTTGCCCATCGTTGCGGGTGATGTGGGCGGCCGCTTCCTGCATAGCCAAGGCCATTTCCATGATGGCCTCGGCATGGTCTGGTCTGGGCAAAGGCAGCCCCCCCACTACCATGTAGGCATCGCCGATAGTCTTGATTTTCTCTAGCTGGTACTGCTCGGCCAGGCGATCGAAGGCCGAGAAAATCTGATTGAGCCAGTTGACCAGCTCTAGGGGGCTAATCTGAGCGGCCAGGGGAGTGAAGTTAACAATGTCGGCAAACAAAATCGTGACGTCGTCGAAGCGCTCGGCCAACGACCCCTCGAGCTGTTTGAGCTTGTCGACCACCGCCCGCGGCAGAATGTTTAACAATAGCTGCTCTGACTTTTGCTGCTCCAGGCGTAGGGCCTGCTGGGCCTGTTCGCGCTCCTGCATTTCTTGCTGAAGCTGAAGATTTTGAGCCTGCAAAAGCTGGGCTTGGCGGCGCAGAGCCTTTTGCAGATCGGCCAAGAGGTTAGTGGCGCTGCCCGCCGAGACCGCCCGCTGTGCCTGCTGCCGCAGCCGTCGCTGCATGCGGTGGGTGGTCACCTGGGCCTTAATGCGGGCGGCGGCCTCTTCAACCCAGAGAGCCTGGTCTATGTAGTCGACCACGCCAAATTCAAAGGCCCGCAGGCGTCGAGCCAGGGCCTGATCTCGGCCAATTACGGCTATGGCTACCTGGCGAGTGAGGGGCCGTTTTTTGAGGCGGTGACACAGCCGCATAGCGGCCGTATCAAACTGCTCTAGTGCTAGCAAAATTAGGTCGGGAGGAGTTGCTTCGGCTGCCGCAATGATGTCGTCTTCGCCAGTGGCCTGGTGCACCTCGTAGCCCGCGGCTCGTAGCACGTCTAATAACTCCACCAGAGGCCCCAAGGGGCTATCGGCCACTGGTGCCACTAAAATGATGCCGGGAATTGCGCCGGAATCTGGCGAAGCGTTGGTCATGGGGCCCTGGAGCAAGAATGACAGCCCCCATAACTATAGGCGCTGACCCGGAGGCGCAGAACAGTCACCGTCAATAAGCACCCTGCGGTGGGGCAGAGGATAAGCATCCTAGTTGGGGCTAAGCCCTGCCATGCTGCCCTCGGTCAAGGGCATAGTGCCTCAGTTATAGCGCTCCCTAATCAATTCATGGTTGAATCGGGGAAAACCGGATCAACTGCATCACCGGATAGCTTGAGGGCTGATTTCGCTGATTGGCGGTTTCTAGAACGGGTTTTGGTCTATGGCAGCGTGCGACAACAATCCGTTTCTGGTCCTGAAAGCCCGGCTGGTGGTGGCGACGTTTTTTGCTATTTTCATCGGCTGGCTCATGGTGTTGGGCACTCTGGGGGCCCTAGAGCTGTTGCCCCTGGAGGGCGATGACCCAATTTTGGCGCCCATCCTCTACAGCCTAATTTTTTTGGGCCTGTGCGGATCGATCTTGCTGGCGGCCCGGCGATCGGGCTTGCCCCTCAACCTGGCGGCGCTGCTGGGCTCTTGGCCTAGACGGCTGGCTTGGGTGCAGCTGCTGTGGCTGGTGGCGGGAGTGTTTCTGTTTTCGCTGGGGGCGTTTCAAGTGTCGTACCTAGGTTTGTCCGTGGTGGCTCCGGGGCTGGTGGAGGCCACGCTGCGGCAGTCGCTGCTGCTATCGGCTGACCAAGCGACGGATCCGAGTCTCTATAACGGGCTGATGCTGTTTTCGGTGTTGGTGGTGGCTCCCATTACCGAGGAGTTCATTTTTCGTGGTGTGCTGCTGCACCGCTGGGGGATGAAGTGGGGGGTGCGCCCGGCCATTGTGTTGACCTCGGTGCTGTTTGGGGTGCTGCACTCCAATTTGATCGGGCTGTTTGTGTTTGGGGTGGTGATGTCGCTGCTGTACCTGAGTACGCGATCGCTGCTGGTGCCCATGGCCGCCCACGCGATCAACAATGCGATCGCCTCAGGCATAGACGTTCTCTCTAACCAGCCCACCGCCAACACTATCGACACCCTGGCGGAGTTTCGCGCCAGCTGGTGGCTGGGGGTGCTCTGCTTGCTGGTGTCGGCTCCCTGGGTTTTGCGCTATGTGGTCTATCACTGGCCCAAGCATCGGGCGCTGCTGCCCTACTTCGCTAACCAAGGTTGCCGCCGCCACCCTGAGTAATACCACCGGCCTTGCCCTTCCCTGCCTGGGGAAAGTTGGCCAGGTTACGTAATTCCCTGGACGCCGCCAGGGTCGAAACCGAAGAGAATAAATTTAATTCTGAAGAACGCATGCAGGTCAGCTCAGCGGCTCACTTGGGGGCATTTGAACCTAAGAGCTGGTTTGTTTGAGAAAGCGTCCTTACAGGTAAATGTGTCTGACTCCAGGGGGCTTTCAGGGGTCAGACACTTTTATTTTTGGGGTGGTCCACAGAGGTGGACGCCTTGGTTGTGTGGTTCCGTAGCAGCGTCCTTCTCCTTTGGGAGGGGGACGTTGCTGTTTTGGGGCCTGAGGCTGTGATAGTCAAAGACTGGCGAAAGGCCAACGCAGGGGGGGGAATCTGCCCTACAGTGGGCTATGGAAAACTCGCCTACTGCTCCGGAGTCTGCCGTTGCCTCAGCTCAATCGCGCCCAGCCGCCCCTTGGCTTTATTCCGCCCCGCTACAAGTCCTGGGTGGTGCAGGGCTGCTATATCGTGCTGCCCCTGATGCTGCGGCTGCGGCTGCGGCCCTGGCTGCCGGCGGGCATTTGGCCGGTGACCTGCCACAATCCTGAGGTGTTGGCGGATTGCTTTCGTCAATTTCAGACGGGCAAAATTCGGCTGATGATGGCCTTTCGCCACAGCCAGGTTGACGATCCGTTGTGCCTGTCGTATCTGTTTTCGCGACTGGTGCCTCGGGCGGCCCGTCAGCGCGGTTTTAGCCTCAAGCGACCGCTGCACAGCTTTTTTATGTACGACCGGGGCATGCCTCTCTGGGCAGGGCGCTGGCTAGGCTGGTTTTTCGCCGCCATTGGGGGCATTCCGGTGCACCGGGGTCGGCGGCTTGACCTTAAGGCCCTGAAGGCGGTGCGCGAACGGATGATGAATGCGCCGCTGCCGGTGACGATTGCCCCCGAGGGCGCCACCAATGGTCACGGCGAAGTGATCAGCGACCTGGAACCGGGCACGGCTCAGCTGGCCTTTTGGGCGGTAGAAGATCTGCAAAAAGCGGGGCGTTCGGAGCAGGTGCTGCTGCTGCCGGTGGGGCTGCGCTACATCTACCCCCGCCCCGACTGGGCGGCCTTGAATCGGCTGCTGGCCCAGCTAGAGGCTGATTGTGGCTTGCCGGTGCAGTCGTTTAGTGAGCCGACGGCCATGGGGCCAGAAGACTACTATCCTCGGCTGCTGACCCTGGGGCGGCACCTGCTGGGCCGGTTAGAGCAGTTTTACCAGCAGTTCTATAATCTGTCGCCAGCTGCCGAGCCCGAAGATTCTGAACATCCCGCCGCGATCGCCCAGCGGTTGAGCCCCTTGTTAGACGGCTCGCTCAAGATCGGGGAGCGATTCTTTGGCCTACCCCATACGGGAACTTTGGTGACCCGCTGCCGCCGCCTCGAAGAAGCGGGGTGGGCCTATATTTACCGCGAAGACATTGCTGACCTGAAGCAGCTCTCAGCCTTCGATCGCGGCTTGGCCAACTGGATGTCGGAGGAAGCCACGCTGCACATGCGGCATATGCGCTTAGTAGAAAGCTTTGTGGCGGTGACGGGCACCTACGTAAAAGACAAGCCTACCTTTGAGCGCTTTGCTGAAACTACCCTGATTCTCTTTGACTTGGTGGAGCGGGTGAAGGGGACAAGGGTGCCCAAACGTCCCCAGCTGGGTACTCGCCAGGCGGTGATCAGTTTGGGGGAGCCGATGAATATTAACGATCGCTGGTCTGACTATGCCGAGTCACGGCGATCGGCGAAGGCTGCGGTGGAGACGTTAACGGCGGATATTCAAGCGGCAATGGAGGAGCTAATTCTGACGGCTGATGCCGCTGGGGGAGAGGCGTCATGACCCAGAAGTCTAACTTTGTGGAATGGCCGAGCCGCTATGACTGCTGAATTGCAAAACGATCGCCAAACCGGCTTGGTGGTGGGTGCTAGCCAAGGCATTGGACTAGGCTTTGTGCGGCAACTGCTGGCCGATGGGCGCTTCGAGCGGGTGTATGGCACCTACCGTCGGCCCGATACGGCCCAGGGGCTGTTAGCACTGGTCGAACAGTCGCCTCAGCTGGTTTGTCTGCCGGTAGATGTTACCGATGAGGCCACGATTGAGGGGGCGATCGCCCACATTCAAACCTTGACCCCGCGGCTGCACCGGGCGGTGTACTGCGTGGGGGTGCTCCACGACGGCGACTTTCAGCCTGAAAAGAGCCTGCGGCAGCTCACCAGCGAAAACTTGATGCGATCGTTTCAGACCAATGCCTTTGGGGCGGTGCTGTTGGCCAAGCACCTGATGCCTCTGCTGAAGCACGACCAGCCCAGTATTTTTGCCGCTGTATCGGCCAAGGTAGGCAGCATTGGCGACAACCGCTTGGGGGGCTGGTATGGGTACCGGGCTTCTAAGGCAGCGCTGAATATGTTCATGAAAACGGCCTCGCTTGAGTACGCCCGCCGTAGCCCCAATACCACTCTGGCTCTGCTGCACCCCGGCACCACCGACACCCGCCTGTCGGAGCCCTTTCAGCGGGGGGTGCCGCCGGAGAAACTGTTCTCGGTGGAGCGCACGGTAGCACAGCTCATGGCGGTGATGGATGGCCTCACCCCCGCCGATAGCGGCGAGTTTTTTAGCTGGGATGGCAGTCGCCTGCCGTGGTAGAGCCAGGCTGCCACAGATCTCTGGGGTTGTTGCTGGCTGGCTCGGGGGCTATTCTTAGGCCAAGGACCGGCATTTAGGAATAGTTGGGGAAGGACGCTCCATGGCTCTAAACCTTATGGATCTGCAATTGTTGGAGAGCATTGGCTTGGGCCTGGGCCTAGGGGTTGCCGCCGGATTTCGCGTAGTGGTGCCCTTTTGGGTGCTGAGTGCCGCCGCCCTATTTGGCCATCTACAGCTGACTAGCGGCATGACCTGGCTGAGCAGCACTACCGCCTTTGTTAGCCTTTCCATTGCTCTAGTGGTCGAAATTTTGGCCTACAGCGTGCCCTGGCTCGACAATGTGATCGATACCGTAGCGCTACCGGTGGCGGCAGTGGCGGGCACGCTGCTGATGGCGATCGCGGCTAACCAGCTTGACCCTTTTGCCCAGTGGAGCGTTGCGATCGTGGCCGGGGGCGGAGCCGCTGCCACGGTGAAAGGGTTGAATGGTCTGACCCGGCTAGTCTCCACAGCCACTACGGGCGGCGCCACGAACCTGATCATTGCTGGGGTGGAGCTGGTAGGGGCGATCGTGATCTCGCTGCTAGCTCTGGTGGCTCCCATCGTCATGTTTGTGCTGGTGTTGGCAGTCTTCATTCTGCTAGTGCGGTTTGCGATCAAGGCCTTTTACCGCTCGAAAAAAGCCGCTCCAGAGGTTGAATAAAGGGCATCCAAGTAGGATCGCGTCTGCTGACCAACCCCACGATTATGTAGCTAGCGGCTGAGCTTTGCCTCCACATGGAGGGCTAGGGCAGTCATCTCGGGCAGCGTGGCGGTAAATTGCCCGGCGCGGTTGACCAGCACAACTTTGGCATTGTTGGCACAGGCGGCGCCATCGGCGCTGAGACCCCCCTGCACTACATTGCAGTAGCGGCCCTGGGGCAGCTGGGTTTGAAAGGTGTGGGTCAGGGGTTCGGCCTCGCGGTTAATAGCGACAAAGCCCAGGTTGCCTCGGCCAAAGGCGATTTGGTTGGCCTGGTTGCTCCACCAGTTGGTGACTTCGGCCACGGATTGAGTGGCGTTGCGAAAGCCGACCATGCCAGAAATAGCTGGCCAGCGGTGCTCACAGACCCATTCATCAGAGCAGTTGGCCTGGCCATTTTGGTAGACGGGGCGGGTGGTGCCGTCGGCCTCGGCGGGTGGTCCCTGCTCCGAGTCGTCGAAGGCAAAGCTCGACATCACTTGGGGCTTGCCGTAGGGAAAGGCCAGCATAAATACGTTGGCCAGAGCGTAGAGGTCGCCGTTTTTGTAGGTGAGGTAATCACCGCCGCCACCATGGCCCCGTTGTTTGTCGTGGTTGTCGGTAAAAACTACTGCTTGGCTAGAGGGGGCCAGGCCCCAGCCCTCGCCTAGGGTTTGCAAGTTAGCTAGGGTCTCACCCTCTAAGCCTAGAAAGGCCTCGCCGATAAAACGGCCATACTTAAAGTCGAGCACGTTGCCGCTGTCGTAGAAGTCCTGTTTTCGAATGGCCTCGGTGCCGGGGTCGATCACTTCTTGGTAGATGTAGAGATTGGTGTCGGGGTGGCGATCGCGCAGTTGGTCTAAAATTTGCCCTAGCTCTTCGTTGCGAATGTGTTTGGCGGCATCGATGCGAAAGCCCGCTACGCCCATGTCGACCAGTTCACTCATGTAGTCGACGATGGTGGTCTGCACGGCGTTGGAGCTAGTGTTGAGGTCGGCTAAACCCACCAGCTCGCACTGGGTGACGTTTTCGGCATCGTCGTAGTTGGTGACGGGCTGGCGGCAGTTGTGAAAGTCTTCGGAGGCGTAGAGGTCGGGATAGTCGTATTTGCTGAACCGGGTGCCGGCGCTGCCCACTCCGCTTTCAAAGCCGGTCATGTGGTTGATGACGGCATCGGCGTAGATGGCGACTCCAGCATCCCGGCAGCGATCGATCATGGCTTGCAGGTCGGCACGGCTGCCGCTGCGGCTTTCGAGCTGATAGCTCACCACCTGGTAGCGCTGCCACCAGGGATAGCCGTAGTCGGCCAGGACAATGTGCTCGTGGGGTGGCGAAATTTGCACGGCTCGGTAGCCGTTGGGGCCGAGGTAGGTTTCGCACTCGGTAGCAATGTCGGCCCAAGTCCATTCGAACAGGTGCACCAGGGTAGTGGGGGTGGCTGATGCGGCTGGTGCTTGGGTAAGTGAGACTTCAGATGACAGTGCCGGAACTAAAGCACTGGGAGAAAACAGCATCACCAGGCCCAGTAGGCTGCTGGCTGAGACTGCACCCAAGACGATTTTCCACATAGGGGTATTTGGTCTAAAACGTATAAAAAACTACATTTTCAAGCAATAGCGTTGACTATTGTCACCGCTATCATGCACCTTCAACCCGCAAAAATAACCCTTCCCAGCTAAGGCCTGAGCCGGGTTGAAGAGAGTTCGGCCAGGGCTGCCATCCAGATAGGTATTAGTCGCGGGAGCGGCGGCAGAGGTTGCCAGGGTTGGCCATGGTTGCTGATGGCGAAATCGCTAAGAGTCTCGATACCATCGTTGTGATTGGGTGCTGGTTCCCTAGGCGAGCACCACATTTCAAACTCAACACTAATTTGATCAATGCTGATGCCCTTCAGCCTGAGCCTTATGGGCTACTGAAACTGGTGGTCTGTCACCTGGAAGAAGCGATCTTTTTCTAGCTGAGCTAAATTCAAAGTGGAACTAATGCAATTGTTCTATCAGCGGCTGGTGTTCCTTGGGGTGAGCTGTCGTGAGCACCTCTAGGCAGCAAACCTACCGCATGGCCTACAGAGTGGCCCTGAGCCGAGTGGTTGCTTAGCCTCTTTTCAGAAGCAAGGGTGCGTCCTTCACTATCCATTTAGCCCCCAAATTTCCTATGTTCCTTCCATTTTGTGCCCCCCCTTCCGCCGAATCGCGTCGCCAGTACCAGCGCTATAAGTTAGAGATGATGAAATCCTGGCGCGATTCCCTAGAAGCTCGCCTCGCCGCCCTCAATGCCGCAATTAGCACCGTGGAGCAGCAGGTTAGCCAGGAAGGCGAATAGAGCGAGGTGAGGGAGGTGATGCGGGGATGATAGGAACGCTCTTGGACTTCTCTATCTTCCTCATCCTCCCCACCTTCCTCATCTCCCCTATCTTTCTCACTCCCCCCACTTCTCTCACCTCTCCAATGAGAGAGATTGACTACAGTTTTCTTACGATGGGCTAGGGAAACTACACTTTTTGCCGTCTTAGTCCCCTAGGATATGACCTGAGCGGGTGCAGTTGCGGCTCCGCTAGCTATCTTCGTTTTGGGTTGCTCCGCTGGTTATGCCTGACTCTCCTTCTATATCCCCGGCCCTGCCCCTGGCGGGTGCTTCACTGCTTCAGCCGATTGGAGTCAAGGCGCTCTATGGCCTGACTTTGCAGGGCGATCGCCTGCTGGCGGTAGACCCTTTTCGCGGCTACCTGCTGCGCATCGATCCCAAAACCGAACAGGTAGAAGTTCTCAATACCTCCCAGGCTGAGGCTTTTTATGGAGCGACGGGAATTGCCTGTTGGCAAGATCAGCTGTGGTTTAGCTGCGATCACACCGTCTACACCACCACCCTTGGCGCCATGCAGCCCGAGCCTTTGCTGACGCTGCCCTACCCCGCCGATGGCGTCGCCGTGTGGGAAAACACCCTCTACGTTAGCTGCAAAAAGGGGGGCTGTATTTTTGTCTGCGATCGCACCTCGGGCCAGCGCATTACCCAGTTTTCGGCCCCGGGCATTGGGGTAGAAAATCTCTCAGTGTGGGGCGACTATCTGTGGGCCTGCGACCAGACTGAGCAAACCGTCTACTGCCTTGATCGCGCCACGGGCGAGCTAATAGTCAAAATGCTCACCCCCTTTGATAACCCCACTGGCATCGCGGTGCCGCCCCACACCACCCCCGACAGCGGCACCGTTTGGGTGGCCTACGCCGACGAAGAGCCCTACGTGCGCGACGACCCCAACGGCGAAGAGCCCTATGTGCTGACCTTTCGCGATCGCACCCTCATCCATCCTCTCAGCTATCGCTGGTACAAAGAGGCCAACTACTGCCGCACCACCGGCTACCTGGTCGAAATGACCTACGTCGAAGAAATCGACACCCTCGAAGACGCCCAGCCCCTAGAGAATGTGGAGTGGCGCATTGCCTTCCCTACCACGACCGATCGCCAGCGGGTTAAGTCGGTAGAGCCGGTAGGGTTGCCCTTTACGGAGGTGCAGCAGGCGGGCGATCGCATTGCCTGCTTCCGGTTCGACCGCATTGACCCCAACCAGCGCCACCTCTTTGGCTGGAAGGCCCTAGTCGAGGTCTACGGCATCAAGTACCAGCTCACTCCTCGCCAGGTCGAGTCGGCCCCGCCCCTGCCCCAGGACTATGGCCCCCGCTACCTAATCGACGATGACGAACTGTCTATGGATAAGCCCGCGATTCAGGCGGCCGCCCGCGAGAGCGTGGGCAGCGAAACCAATCTGCTGCGCCAGGTGCTCAGCATTCGCAACTACGTCTACGACAAGCTGTCTTATGCGGTGACGCCGGCGATCGAAACCCCTGAGGTCGTGCTCCAGCGGGGGCGCGGCTCCTGCGGTGAATACGTCGGTCTGCTGCTGGCCCTAATGCGCCTCAATGGCATCGCCTGTCGCACCGTGGGCCGCTACAAGTGCCCTGCCCACGCCGACCAGCCCGGCATTTACCTAGAGCCCGACTTCAACCACGTGTGGATAGAATTCTACGTGCCTGGTTTTGGCTGGGTGCCCATGGAGTCGAACCCCGACGATGTGCAGGAAGGCGGCCCCTACCCCACCCGCTTTTTTATGGGCCTGCCCTGGTGGCATGTGGAAATGGGCAAAGAAGTATCCTTTGAAAAGCTGGTGCTGCCGGCGGGTAGCCCAGACACGCGCCTGGGCGACATCGCGGTTAATCACATGCGATTTAGGATTATGGGCGAACTTGTCCCCTAGGGTTTGGCCACCAAGCCACGTATCGGCGCATCGTGAGTGCCCAAAACCTAATTCTTAGCCCACCTGAAGGCCATGAGTATAAGTGGGCATCCGTTACAACAGATGCTTAAGCTGCTGCTAGCAAGGCGACTAAATCTGCTTTCTTGAGCTTAGAGAGTCCTTTGAAATCGCGCTTTTGGGCCATGGTTTTGAGCTGTTGGGTGCTGAGCGACTCTAGCAGCTGACGGTCTGTAATTACCTCTGGCATGGGCTCTGGCGTGAGGTAAAAAACTTGCTCTAGCGTTTTTAGTTTTTTGCCAGCAGTGATGCGGCAGCCGAGTTTGGTAATGGGTTGCAGGTTCTTCCAATACTGGCGGGGAGCTGCATCTAACCGGGCTACTAAAGAAGCGTGACTGACGCCTTTGAGGGGAGTGCTGGGTTGACTCATTAGGTAATCTAGCGCGGCAGAAATCTCCTCGCGGCTGGCGGTGGAAAGGTTGGTTTTTGGCAGGGTTTCTTGGGCCAATGCTTGAGTGATGGCGACGGTCTCTGGCGCATCATCGGCAATAATACACCAAACTTCTTCGAGCCCGGCCTCGGCGGCGACGGCATAAATAAACGAATTGCCAATCACCTGATACTGATCAGGCGCAAGTTCTTTGACCACAAGCGGAACCCAGTTGCGCCCCTCAGGCCCGAGCTGGCTAGCTGCAGATTGAATGAGATATTCGTGGGCTTCGGTAGGTTCGCCAGGTTCAATTTCATCGAAGGGCAGGCACATTAAGTTGCCAATGTCTGAAAGACTCATTAGAGAAAATACTCCTTCACAAGATTTAGGTATTGCTCCCGCGCCGCTTTAAACGCAAATGCGGCCGGCATATGCATAAAATCAGCTCTTGATATGTAAGCCATGTAGGGAATGCTGATCATTTTGCGGTTCTCATGCCCTTGACTAGATTTCGGATAGAAATAAGGCTTGAGATCAAAACCATCAAAATTGGCTTTTGCATCTTGAATAATTTTGTCAATGGCTTGATGCATCAGCTGAATAGCTGGGCCGGTAGGCTTGAAAGTGTTGTTCATGAAGATCGGCAGTGCAATTGGGCCAGACTCACCAATCTGCTGACGTTCCTTTTGGATCTCAGGAATAAAGCGAGTGATAGCCGTTCCCGCATTTTGCAGGGAATGCAGATTGTCATGTCGTGCTGGAATTAAAACTGCATCGGCAGCGAAAATAGCTTTTTTAGCAAAAAGCCTCCAGTTTGGAGGAGCATCAATAAGGATGTAGTCATAATCGTTTTGCACTGATTCTAAAGCACGCTTTAAAGCATGTAGTTTAAGTTGTTGGCTAAGTTTAGCTTCGTCAAGATCGTTAGCCATCCCTTCGTCCGCAAGAATAATGTCAAATGAGGGAGGCCTTTGGACTTTTGGATGCTCTAATTTATGGGATGTTATAATTTCCCTAATATCTGGATCCCTGCTTTTAAGAATATTCAGCAATTTGCCTTGTAATGGTTGTAGATTAAGAGAGTCGCCTAAATCACTCTGATTAGGTTCAAAATCTACAATAAGAACCCGCTTTTTTAGAAGAGCTAAAGTGGTAGCTAGATTTAGCGTTGTCGTAGTTTTTCCTACGCCGCCTTTATTATTGTAAACCGTAACTATTAACGCTCGTTTTGGTGATTCGATGCGTTGTTTTAGATCTCTAGCAACACGTTGAATATCAGTATTTAATGGTATGCAAGGTGTTTCGGGGTGAATTACCTTGCCGTGCTTACGGAACAACTGCACATGCAAAGAGTTCACCAGAATGCCCCACTTTACCGATTCGGAGGCTGGATCTAAAAGATATCCCTTAAGTTGCCTAGCTGCTTCACGGTAATGATTATGATGTTCGTCCCCTAAATTTCTGACTCGTCCTTTGACCTCCATGTAGAGGTATGGGTGCTTTAGGTTTTGAGAAAAAATGTTGTCGTCACTATTTTTACGAGCAGCGTAGTCAACTCTGGGCTTTCCACCTATAGGAAACTGACTAAACCTTTCTGAAGCCCCGAAGCCTAAAGCTTCTAGGAACGGCGGGGCAAAAACCTCCATGACTTGGGCTTCAGCAGCATTTGGCAGAAGATTTTGAAAGGCTTGATCTAAATTCATGGGGGCGATCGCATGGCTTTAACCCTTTGTACAAAAAGAAGTCTTGAACACCTGAGCATTCAAGACAAAGTTGATAAAAGCTTTATGGACCATTTGTAAGCGCAATGCCTTGTGCAGAGGTGCGATCGCCTTACTAAACTGTGATCAGCACCCCTGCACGATAAAATGGGTCAGTTGAGTTATTCTCTTTAACTTCATGTCTATTTCTAAAGACGAGGCCAAGCAGCTACTAGAGCGCATGATTTTTGATGCCACCGACCCCCAAGACTGGGTGCAAGATGTGTGGGGTCTCAGCCCACTGATGGGCGACAGTGCTGCCAAGCTGCTAGAGGCTTTCTATATCCTCATCGACTGTTGCCCCGACGAGCAGCTTGACAACTTAGTCAAAGGACTTTATCGAGACCAACTAGAGTTTTAGCTGCTTTCTCCTTCGGCACAAAATTGGGCTTCGAGTCGGCGTTCAACAGGGGACGATGGGCTGTTTTTCGTCCGTATTTACTGATATCCAGGTTGCTTCTACAGATCTTTCGAACAACATCTTCCACCTGCGCTTCCCAACTTTTTGAGTACGAAAAGAATTGTTCTCTCAGAGCCAGAGCGTTTTTTTGCTTTTGCCGATAAAACTCTTTGTCCGTTGCCAGCTTCAAGATAGCGTTCAAATAATCGTCTACGTTGTCAGGGGCAACTTCCACCGCTGCATCTCTGACTACAGATAATGCTGGGCAAACAGGAGATGTGACAATTGGTTTTCCCATAATGACGCCCTCGGCAACAACCTTGTTGAATCCTTCAACAAAATCTTTAGTTGTTGGAACAGCAATAACATGGGACATTTCATACATCTTGCGAAGCTTATTGCGATCGCAGTGCCCATGGAGAACAAATTGCTTCTCAATGCCGGCTTCCAAAGCAGCCGCTTTAAGCTTTTCTACCTGACTACCAGTACCGCAAATGTTGAAAACACAGTTAGGATTGGTCAGGATAAATCTTTTCGCAACCTCTAAAAGTAAGTAGATGCCTTTGCTTGATTCCACTCTGCCAGCAAACAAAACCTGAAATTTCTCAGATTCAGTATCGTAATTTCGGCTCTTGATGTCGTCAAGAAACTCTTTTCTATAGGCAGGAACAAACGTCCGAATAGGGCGGCTGCGACCATTGGTAATTTTGATGATCTGATCTTTAATGTCTTCAGAGACGACGCAAATCTCTACACAGCCGTACCGAAAGAACCAGCTATTCAGCTTTTGAATAATTTGCTGCACAGTGCTAGGCCGCTTGTATTTGGGCCATAAAGTGCAGTGAATTGTGGGAATAACCTTAATGCCAAATAAAGGAAGAATACCTAGTAGGAACCAAAAGGTTCTGTCTTCAGTAACGATTAAAATATCAGCCTTGAAGAGAATTACTGAAAAAATCAGTCTCAATCCTGACCAAAGCTGACCAGCGAAGTAGGCCATGCTACTTCTGGATTGATGTTTTAGAGATCTAAATTCAATTTTAAAGTCATTATCTTGAATGAGGCCTTTCTTGTCTCTTGACGAAATAAGCCAAGATTTTGCATTGAATTTTTTGGCTAATTCATAAAAATGTTGAGCGTAGGTGATTGCAAAGTGAGAAGGATCATCTTGCCCTAAAACCCAATGCATATACACGCTCGTAGCGTCTACAGGGGCTGAAGAATATACTAGTTTTAACTGTTTAGCAGAGTTCATAGTTAGCAGTGGGGGCAGTTGTGTTGAGGGTTTCTGTACCAATCGCCACACAGCGTCTTGTGTGTTATCTCAATGACATTTAGAACTAATATGGCGGCTTGCAACCTGGCGGAATTAGCATGCCGACTTTTTGAGGGTTTTATCTATATATTTGAGTTCTTATCAAATAAGATGAGCGCTGAATCATATCGAGCTTGAAACTATTGATAGTCAAGCTCAATGATATATAAAGCCGCCGAGCGAGCCATACGCCTTTAGATAGGCTTTAATGCCTAGTTTTGACAGAACTATTCCTGGTTTTATTAAGCTAAGTTGAAGATAGTGAGTCTAGCTTTGCGATCGCGAACTAGAGCACTAAAGGAAATCTCAGTTTTTGGTTTTGCCAACGTCCTGTATTTCAACACTCCGGGCGGTTCTTAATGGCCAACGGCAGAATGCAAACTTTACCCTCTGCTGCCCTGGCTTGGTTAAGAAGAGATTATGGTTGCAGTGGTTGCTCGGAAAACGGTCAGCCTATTGGTATTTACGCATATAACAAATAGACCAGAGTGAATGCTATTCGCCCTGGTCTATTTGAGGTTAAAAAGCTAAGCTACAGAGCCGCTAAGAGGTGGCTAGACGAGCCTCCTGGCCCTCTACACTCCACTACGCTCATTACAATGCCAAAGTTTCAGGCTAGCCATTTGCCACTGTCTGTCGAATTAATTCAAACATTGCCCGCATGCCCATTGCCTCGCCGCCTTCGGGCCGACCGGGCAGGCTGCGCACGTTCCAGGCCATTAGATCGAGGTGTACCCAGGGAATCTCAGGCCGGATGAACTCCTGCAAAAACAGAGCAGCGGTAATTGACCCGCCAAAGGAGCTGTTCGAGATATTGGAGAGGTCGGCCACGGAGCTATCGATCATGTTGCGGTAGGGCTGGTGCAGGGGCAACTGCCAGAGGGGGTCATCGACGGCTAGGCCACAGGTCAGCAGCGTATTGGCTAGCTCGGGTCGGTTGCTAAAGCAAGCGGGTAGCTCAGTGCCCAGGGCAATGCGGGCTGCCCCGGTGAGGGTGGCAAAATCGACTACCAGTTGGGGGCCGGGTTCTTCGCACACGGCTTCCCAGAGGGCATCGGCCAGCACCAGGCGACCCTCGGCGTCGGTGTTACCAACTTCCACCGTTAGCCCCCGACGGGAGGGCACCACATCTAGGGGGTGAAGGGCATTGCCGGCGATGCTGTTCTCAACCGCCGGAATGAGCACCCGCAGGCGCACGGGCAGATGGAGACCCATGATCATCTCGGCGAGGCCAAGGGCGTTGGCGGCACCGCCCATGTCTTTTTTCATCAGCTTCATGCCGGCGGCGGGCTTGATGTCGAGACCGCCCGTGTCAAAGCAGACGCCTTTGCCTACCAGGGTGACTTTGGGAGCATCGGGGTTGCCCCAGGTGATGTCGAGCAGTCGGGGAGCCTGAGTATAGGCGCGCCCCACGGCGTGAATCATGGGGTAGTTTTGCTCAATCAGCTCATCGCCAACCAGGGTAGTGAGGTTGGCAAGGTGGCGATCGCACAGTTTCTGAGCCGCTGCCTGAAGCTGCTCTGGCCCCATGTCGCCTGCGGGGGTCGTGATCAGATCGCGCACTAGGGTGGTGGCCGCCACAGTGGTGGTGACGTAGGCAGTGTCGGCACCAGCCGGGGGCACAAGCTCTGCCGCCGGAGGAGGGGACTGGCGCTTGTAGGGGGTAAAGCTATAGCGGCCCAGGCACCAGCCCAGCCAGAGCTTGGTGGCTGTGGCAGCGGGCCACTCATCGGCGAGGGTGTAGGTATGGGGTGGCAGGGTTTTGGCCAGGTTTCCCAACGTCCAAGTGTCGACCGGGTCGGGTTTGCTCACCAGAACTTTAGCCAGGTTACCCTCGGGCCCGGGCACTAGGCAGACGGTACTAGGGTCGGCCTTGAACCCTGTGGCCTGGGCCCAAGCTTGGCCGTCGGCGTGGTCTTTGGCAAGGTCGGTCTGATTTACCAGGTAGATGGGAATCGGCGTTGACAACGTTACATCCTCCAGGGGTGGCACCCAAACCAATTAGTCTATCGAAGTTTTGGCCTGGGGGTAAGGCTCAGCCCGCGCGGGCCTAGCCTTGGGCCAAGGCAAGTATTTAGATGTGTTTAAACGGGGTTTCTAGCTACCCGGCGCCTGGGGCGCTAGCTGCCAGTAGCGGTAGCTGGCGTAGGCCATGGTGAGCACTCCAGCGGCGATCGCCGACTCATCCACTTCAAACTTAGGGTGGTGTAGTGGGTAGTTGATAGGGCGATCGGTAAAGCCTACCCCTAGGCGAAACATCGTGCCTGGGGCGTGCTCTAAATACAGCGAAAAGTCCTCGGCCCCTAGGGATGGCTCGTGGATAATTTGCAGATACTCGTTGCCTAGAACCTCACTGACACAGCGGGCGGTGAGCTCGGTCAGGGTGGGGTCATTGAGCACCGAGGGCACTCCACGGCGATAGTTGATTTCGTACTTGGCTCCGTAGGGCTGGCACACCCCCGCGACGATCGACTCAATCCACTGGGGCAGGTGGTTGCGGGTGTCGGGATGGAGCGATCGCACCGTGCCCAGAAGCTTCACCGTATCGGCAATTACGTTGGGGGCTCGCCCGCCCTGAATTTGGCCAATCGTCAGCACAATGGGATGAAGTGGGTTCTGGGTGCGGCTGATGGCCTGCTGTAAGGTCGTAATCACCTGCGATGCGATCCAGATGGCATCGATCGCCTCGTGGGGCCGTGCCCCGTGGCCCGATTCCCCCACAATAATAATTTCCAGATCATCGGCGGCGGCGGTGAGCGCCCCGTAGCGAATGCCAATAGTCCGCGCTGGCACCGTGGGGTAGGCGTGCAGCCCTAAAATAGCTGCGACCCCGGCCATTACCCCGTCCTCAATCATCCAGCGGGCACCCTGGGCAGTTTCTTCAGCAGGCTGAAACAAGAACCGCGTGGTGCCCGGCAGCGGCAGGCCCAGCTGAGCCAGCACCATAGCTGTGCCCAGGCCCACTGTTGTATGTACATCGTGGCCGCAGGCATGCATCATGCCCGACTGGTTCGAAGCAAAGGGCAGGTTAACCCGTTCGGCAATGGGCAATGCATCCATATCAGCCCGGATTGCCAAAATTCTAGGGTCACCATTGCCCGGCAGCTCAGCAACTACCCCGGTTTTGCCCACCAGCTCCTGCACCCGCAGCCCGCAGGAGGAAAGCACCCCCGCTACATAGGCTGCGGTTTTATACTCCTGTCCGCTGAGCTCAGGGTGGCTATGCAAGTGGCGGCGAATCTCTATCAGGCGAGGCGAAATCGCCTCAACAATCGATTTAATCTGGCTCAGCATGGGTTAGCACTGTCGGTAATGGCCACGTTTAGCCTAAAACAGGCCGGTTCTGATGTAACATACCGCACCAACCCGTTAGACTGGTTGCCCATTGACAGCCAATGTATCCCTAGGCGAGCCAAATTCTATTTGACAGGAGGAATAAACGGGTCGTCAGGTTGGGAACCACCCCCGCCGACCCCGCCGCCGTTACCAACGCCATTGCCCCCGCCGTTCTCGGAACCGTTGCCAACGCCGTTGCCATTACCGTTTCCACCGGCGTTGTTGTTGCCAGGGTCACCGCCTACACCGACACCGACGCCGTTATTGCCGTTGCCGCCGTTACCGTTGCCGCCGTTACCGTTGCCGTTGCCGGGGTCACCGCCCACACCGACACCGACACCGTTATTGCCGTTGCCAACGCCGTTGCCATTGCCATTTCCACCAGCGTTGTTGTTGCCGGGGTCACCGCCTACACCGACACCGACACCGTTATTGCCGTTGTTGCCTCTTGGATCGACACCTACACCCACACCGATGCCGCCGCCGCCAACCCCAATGCCTATGCTGCCGCCGTTATTACCAAAATCACCCCCTCCGGCGATCGGAGGTTGATTAAGACTCGGGTCAGGCGCAGGGGTATTAACCACCTCAGTCGGGAACTGAGAAGGGGTAGGAGAAACCCCAGCCGTAGCTGGAGATGGCAGCAGGTTTTGGTCAGTGATAATCTGACCATTGCTATCTATGCCAATCAGGGCTGGGTTCAGAGTGATGCTTTCGGAAAAAGGCACCTGCTCTGACAGAGCTTCTAAAGTCTCTTCGCGTACGGCCTCCAGGGCAGGCCCTAGGGGAGACTCAGCATTTGGATTGTCGAGCTCTAACCCCTCAACCAGCGGGCTGGTTTGGTAGAACGTGGGCAGGTCAAACTCAACCACCTGCACCTGATTATTTTGGATTAGGGCCATTTGGCCGCCGTAGAGGGCGTATTCGGTGGCGCTACAGTCGGCAACGCCTTCGCCGCAGCTGCTGGTAGTGATGGTCATGGGCCCGGCGGGGTTATTGGTGAGGGCCATAACCAGGGTCAGGTCGCTTTCTGGCACGTAGCGCACAACCACCGCTGAGCCCTGAATGCCTGTAACGGCACTAGGAGTTTGAATATTGGTACGGCCCTGCCCCGGCGGGATCAGCAGCAGAACGGTGCCGTTAGTGAGTCGAAAATTGCGCGTGTTGGGCACAAACCGAAAGGTAGCTCGCTCCCCAACCCGTGCCAGCGATCCATCGTTGAAGCGCAGGTCAGCCTGGGACGATGCGGCGGTGCGCAGGGCATCCCCGAGGGCTAAAAAGTCTGACATTCTCGCCGCCCGAGCCTGCCGTCCTCGAGGAATGAACTCAACTCGATTGCGTAGGGCTTCGACTTCGGCTCGGGTGAGGGTCACACTGGCTTGGGCTGGCAAACCCGCCAGCACGATCGCCACCAGAGAGGCTAGCCCGGTAATTTGAGTGGCTAGACGTCGGTGGCTCCGACGATAAAATTTACCGACGTTCAGCATGGCACAACCGCAGTAACAGCTTCTTAGGGTTTGAATGCTCTGGGCCAGGCAGCAGTGCGCTGGGAAGGAGCAGTTATTGACAACACTAGGAACACGACCAGTTCCGCTAACGACAATCAGGGGACCCTACGTATTTCTACAGTCTTGTGATAACAGATCCGTAAGAAAGTTATAAAGTGCCTGACCGACATTTTACTTCATCTTCATATACACATTACTTGATAAGTGCACAAGGTTCTTTACAGGGTGACAGGCGCTATGGGCTCTATTGTCGGGTCGTGGCCTCCCACCTGGTTAGTGCGCAATACCCACAGGCTAGCTCCGTAGCGGAGGCAGAGCTGGGTTATGGTGTCGCTGGCTTTGCGAGGCAGCATGGTGCGCCAGCTCAACAGTCCACGGCCCACGGTTTGAAGCGGAAAATCTGACAGGTTGCTGCCCAAAGATTCTCGCTCGTCGGCCCAATCGGCTCGGGCGCTGCCAAATGGCAGAAGTTTTTGCTGAAGGTGGCGGCGCAGGTCAAGCAACTGTTGAAACTGCTGGGCCTGATCGGGGTTGTTGGCCTCCCAAGCTTTTAGGGTGGTTCGGTGGGCGATGACCGCGGCCTCTAGATGGGCGGCGCTGGCGTACATGGCCTGGTTGGAATCTTGGGCGCAGTTGTTGGCAGGGCCGACGTAGGTAACGCCGGTGCCGTCGCCGGTGCGGTAGCGGGCGGTCATGAGCTCTAGCTCGATACGCAGATCGTCGAGGGCGGCCCAGACGGCTCCATTGAAATCAAAGGGCTCGGTGTAGGCGGGCAGCTTGATCAAAATGTCGGAGACGGGACGGGTGCCCAAAAATCCCCACTGGCGATCGCCCATGTACTTTGACCAGTCGAGGGTGCCCGCCACCAGCCCGCGTCGGTTATGGGTGTAGACCTGGTGATAATGGATATCGAACTGTAGCTCCTGGGTGAGCGGCTCGCGCGCCACGGTGGCGATGCCGTAGGCAAAGTGACCAAAGTAAACCGGGCCTCGGGCGGCGGGCTCGCGTTTTTGGCCGCCGATACCACCGTAGACATGCACCAGCAGGGCCTGGTCACCCTCTTGCCATTCGGCGATTGCGGCCTGCTCAGAGGGGGTTTTAGGATCGATCAGCACCGACTCGGTGGTGCCTTTTTTCTGCTCCAGGTTTTCCCATGATTCTCGGTGCAGGTGCTGCCGTCCCCGGCGGGCGCTGGCGATGGTGCGATCGGGTCGCAGTTGAAAGAGCTGACGGGGCCGCAGCGCCTGCACCACAAACTCGCCGTCGTGGGCCTGGGCGCCGTGGATGTACCAACCGGTTGAGTTGAGAGGCGATCGCTCCAAATCCCGATTGGTCGATGGCTCTATGCTATCCCCGTCGGGCACAACCTGCGGTAGTTGCACAGTTTCTTTAAGTCCGTCAAAGTTTTGAGTATCAGGGTTGTAGTGAACGACATGGTAGCGAGCGTTTGCTCCTGCCACCGGGTTCAGAAACTGCACCAGGGCGTAGTAAAGACCAGCAATTTGAATCGGCTCATTGCCAATGGTGAGGGTGAGAGAGTGGGGAGTGAGGGAGAGGGTGCTCCATTCGTCACTTGCGATCGCCTCCACAATGACGGGGTCAGGCAGCTTGACGATAATGTCGTCAACGGGGTGAGCCCCAGCCAAAGATTCTAATGGGGTGACCAACCGCCAGTGGTTGAGGCGGGTAGGCACAATCATGCCCTCTCGGTGCGAGGCCTCGGCTTCGGCGCTGAAGTGGATGTCGCGGGTCACGGCCTGGAAGCGCTTTTTCAGCCCTGGATTGCATCGCCAGCGCAGGTGTACCCGCTGCCCCAGGTAGTGCTGGTAGGCCGGAGGCGTGTGCAATAGCTCGAACCAGACGCCCTCTAACTGGAGACGCTCGTGGGCGTTGGGCAAAATCAGCCGCCCTAGCCAGTCGCCCACCGGGTGGTACTGGGGGGTGGGCAAGGTTTGCTGCACTGGGTAGTAGCTGGGGTGGTTAAAGGGCGCGCTCTGAAACCGGTAATAGTCGCCAGGATTGACCACCTGAATTTTTTGAATATCTAGGTATTGGCGCAGGTCGCCTGCCACAATGTCGAGGGTGAGGTCGAGGGTCTGCTGCAAGTGGCTGCGGCCATCGGGCAAAAAGGCCTGGTCGTCGAGCACGCCGCCGGGCACCTGGTGGCCCACTGGTCCTAGGCTGATGAAGCTGATTTTGCCTTTGCGCTTGGCTCGGTTCCAATAGCTCAAGGGGGCGATCGCCCAGCGCCGCGGAAACATAATTGGCCCCAGACGCTCAACCGGGTCGCGGCTGCCCACCAGGTGGTAGAGCTGCTCCGCCTCCATCACCCGCCCGTTGCCGCCAATCACCCCAGCGAGAGAAATCACCTCAATCGGGGCGCCCAAGGCCCGCTTGAGAAAGGGCACAATGCCCACGGCAATCTGCCCACCCCCGCTGTAGCCAATTAGCGTGAGGGGAATGCCCCCCTGGGCCGGGTAGCCGTTTTCTAGCAGGCTTTCGTAGACCTGCTGGGCCACCCCCTGGTTGTAGATGGGGCCAAAGCGCTGGTCGGCCGACACCGCCACAATCAAAATGTTGCGAATGTTGATGATCATCCCCACCCAGGGGCCGAGCCGCCGGGTCAAGGTTTCGACCCCGCGCCAAAAGAATGCTAGGGGACGGTTTTCGGTTAGCGACCGGTTGAGCACCGAGTAGGAAATCAGTCCCTTGACCAGAGTGATGTCGTCGGGGAGCTTGTGATCCAACTCGTCGAGGTAGCGAGCCACGCTGGGCTGGTAGTCGGCGGTGGCCTGGCTGATGCCGTCCAGGTAGACGATGTAGCGGCGGGGCAGCTTAGTGGTGGCTCCATCGGTCTTGGGCGTCTCGGGCGGAGGAGAACCGTCACCGTACCAACCGGCCCACCAGCCTAGAGCCTCCAGGGGAGCCAGCATGGCCCCCACCACTAAGGCGATCGCGCCAATCCAGATCAAATCAGCGAACCAGCGGGCCGGACGGCTCTGGCCATACCACTGGGTCATCAACCCTCTCAGGGGTTCTAGGCTGAGAGCAACCACCAGGGCTAGTAAACCCAAACCGCCGTAGATCCACAGCAGGGTCAACCGCCGCGATCGCGGCTTGAGCAAGGCTCCTGGCAAAGGTGTAGCACTAATACGGGCGGGCATCGCCCCCGGTAGTTCCGGCCCCAAAGGATTGGCCGCAATTAGCAGTTTGAGCTGACCGCGATCGACCACCAGCTGCACCCCCGCCGCCCAGTTGGCCAGCCAGCGCCCCAGGTTGACAATGGGCTGCCCCACGGTGGTTTGCTGCACCACCACCAGCCCCAACCAGCCGAGGGCCACATGCCCCGCCGCCTGCCCCACTGGAATCTGGCCCAACACCGCCAGAGCAAACACCACCGCCAGCAGGCTGAGCAGCGCCAGTAGCCGCAGCAGCGGCACGCCCAGATAGGGCATGGCTCCCAAAAAGCTAAACATCAAAGGCAGATAGCTCAGGGCCAAACTACCCTGCACCACCCGCCAGGGAATCGGTTGATCGAGCAGCCAGCGACTCACCATCCAAATGCTGAGCACCCAAAACAGATAGCCTGCTACAAACAACAGGGCCGACAGCACCAGGCTGAGCACAAACCGCAGCGGCTTGACTCGGTTGACGAAAAGCACAATGCCCTGCCCTACCGCCTGGGAAAAGCCCGCGACAAACACTAGCCCCAGAACGATGCTGTCAGGCATCTGGTGAAAGACTTGAAAGGCCTCTGGGTCTAATCTCAGCACCCCTCCCACTAGCTGCCAAAGGGTGTTGAAGGCAGGGTCAGCCATGGTTGGGGCTCGGCAGGCGATTCTCCCCTGGAGAGGCTGTGCCATCACCCAAAGTTGCTGCCAGAGTCGCTGCCGCTCGCTTGAGCGGGGGCAGCAACTCCAAAGGCAAGTTGAGTTGATTCAGCCCGGCCGCCTCCTTGGGCTGATGCTTGGCCCTGGGGTTGGGGGCACTGACTTTCGCTTCTGAAGGGCCGTGGAAGTCACTACCGCCGGTCATCACTAGGTCGTGATCACGGCAGTAGATTTCTAGACGCCGGATATCGCTAGGGCTGTGGTGGGGGTGATAGACCTCGACGCCCATCAGCCCGGCCTCCACTAGCTGAGGCAGCAGCGCATCAACGGTGGAGCCTTTAAACAAATAGGGATGTGCCCATACCGGCACGGCCCCGCAGTCCCGCAGCAGCTGAATGCCCTCAGCGGCAGAAAATTTGTCGTACTGCACAAAGACGGGGCCATTGTCTCCCAGCCAGCGATCAAAGGCCTCCCGCTTCGACTCGACGTAGCCTGCTTTGACCAGGGCGGCCGCTAAGTGAGGACGGCCGGGAGCCATGTTGCCCGCCATGGCAGGTAGCTCAATGGGGTAGCCCAGTTCGGCCAGCTTTTCGATCATCTGCTGGGCGCGGCGGCGGCGACCTTCAATGCGCTCTACGAGTGGTGGTTCCAGGGATTCTCGATTGGGGTAAAATCCCAGGATGTGCAGCGATCGCCCGTTCTCCACGGTGCTCAGCTCGACCCCCGGCACCACCTCTAGAGCATCTCCGGCGGCGGCGATCGCGTCATCCCACCCGGCTACGGTGTCGTGGTCGGTAATTGCCAATGCCTTCACCCCCGCCGCGATCGCTGCTGCTACGAGTGCAGCGGGGGAGAGAGTGCCGTCAGAAAAGGTGGTGTGGCTGTGCAGATCGAGCATTGCAAAGAGGCTATTTTATGTCTATTGTGCCGTATTTGCCCGCTACACCGCTGCCGTGGCCCGGTCAATAGCCTTTTCTACCAAAGCTTTTGCCTTCTCGTCGAGGGCTAACCAGTTGATTTCGCCATCCTCGTCAAGCAAAGCTGGATCCACCGAAACTGGCTGCTGAGGCTGGTAGTTGTCGAAGCACACCTCAAAGCACAGTTCCCAAACGTCTAGGGTGGCAGTGCGGGGCTCCTCAGCTGCGGCTTCGCTAGCGCTCTGGGTCAGCCGCAGCTCATAGCCGGGGGCTGGTGTAGGCAGCTGACTGAGCTGCTGGCGAATGGCTTTTTCGTCATCTGGGGAAGCCTCAGAGAGCTGAGCGGCTAAATCACGAACTTGCTGGCGCTGCTCAGGGGTGGCATCGCCGGGCCAGCGCAGCTGCTCCAGATAGTCGGTGCGCCAGTCAAGGGTTTCAGTGTGTTTGCGAATATTGTCGACTACGCGAATCAGGCAAGGCTGCATGAGCTCAGCGGCTTGGGCTTCATCGGTGGGAGAGGCAAAGGTTAGCATAGCGAAACCTAGGACAGCGTCGGTGCGTCGATCTGGGTTGGCCCAGCTGAGATCAATCTCGCCAGTGCAACCGCGTGACAGCATTTTAGCTGACCCCTGCATCTCCCAAATTTGTCTGCCCCTGCTTCAATAGAAGGCGAGAGGGCAGCTTTGCACTGCCGTCACCCCCGAGGACCTATGCCCCAGCGGCCTTTCCATAGCCCCGGCGCCGGGCTTGAATATCGCTTGCTGATGGCCCTAATCATGGCTAGTGCTGCCCTGGTTACGGTGCTGCTGATTCAGCTATTGCTGCCCTGGCTAGTGGTTGGAGGGCTAATTGCGGGTGCCCTGTGGTTTTGGCGGCGACAAAGAGCTCGAGATCGAGCGCTGCACCAGATTTTCTATGCCCAGGTTGCGGCCCATCAGGGGCGACTTAGCGTGCTCGACTTTGCGATCGCTGCCCAGCTCACCGGCAGTGAGGCCCGCCAATTTCTCGACCAGCGCGCCCAAGATTTTTGGGGCGACTTTGAACCCACCCCAAACGGGGATGTGCTCTACACCTTTCGTCCCACTACCCTGGACGCCGAGGTTGCAGCGCTCCAGGTGCTCTCGCTCACCGCTGCCGATCTGGCCCAACGTCTGGGCTGCACCGAAGCTGAGCTGACTCAGCCATCGGTGGCGGTGAATCTGCTGGTGTGGAGCCGCGATCGCGATCCCGACGGCTGTGGCTGGCGGTACGATGCTGGGCGCGATCGCTACTGGCCGGTACCAAAGGGTTAGGCGTATAAGTCAGGTTTCAGGAACAGCTTTCGCCTCTGAGCTGCGATCCGAAACCCGAAACCCAAACTCCCCCTCAACCATGAATCTTTGACCAAATCCTTTACAAAATGGCCACCGTTTCTGAGCATGGTAAAGGTCTTTCACCACGCACTAGGAACAGGTATCTATGGAACGCACTTTTTTGATGATCAAGCCCGACGGTGTCCAGCGCGGTTTGATCAGCAATATCATTGGCCGGTTTGAAACCAAGGGCTTCACCCTGGTGGGCATGAAATTCATGGCCGTCTCCCGAGAGCTAGCCGAAAAGCATTACGATGTGCACCGCGAACGCCCCTTCTTCGCCGGCCTGGTTGACTTCATCACCTCTGGCCCCGTGGTGGCTATGGTGTGGGAAGGCGAAGGCGTGATCGCCTCTGCCCGCAAAATCATCGGCGCGACCAAGCCCCTAGAAGCTGAACCCGGCACCATTCGTGGCGACCTGGGTGTGACCGTAGGCCGCAACATCATCCACGGCTCCGACGCTCCCGAAACCGCCCAGGCCGAAATCGCCCTGTGGTTCACCGACAGCGAACTCGTCAGCTGGGAACCCGCTGCCAAGGGCTGGCTCTACGAGTAAGAGATCTGAACAGGCCTCTTAGGCAAATAGCAACAAACATCGCAGCGTTCTTGGAACGAACGCTGCGATGTTTGTTGCTGAGGTTTGATGCCTTTTCCTTGAACCCTAGCTAACCCTAGATCTTCCCAGTCGTAATCTGCATTCTTATATTTTAAGCAGCTAGAAGTGGCACCCCGAGAGCTTGTAGGTTAACGGTTTCGACATTTTTGGAGTAGTTATCTAAAGTGATAGCAACAACTTTGCCATCACTGTCATAGTCCAAAATTAGATCATCAGTAATTGCATCTGTGTTGGTGATCGGTTTTGTTGTTAGCTCAATGGCAAGAGTATCTGTTTCTGGGAAATACTGAATCTTCATTGGGGCTCTTCACCTCGCTGCTGCCGCTTGTAAAAGTTGCGATCAAAAAAGGCATTGTGGACAGTTTCGCCATCCTCTAAGGTAACGACCCTCAACGTGCGACCTTCAGCTTCTTCAATATTGCCCCAGTAGGAAAGACGGTTATTCAGCTGCTTCTCTACTTTTACGGGGTTCGCCAAGACATAGCGTATCCATTCCCGCTTGACCTCTGGATGTTTCTGGGATGCAAAACCATCGAAGTAGCGAGTAGTTTTAAGCATCGCTAAACGTGATAGGCAGTTCCCCAAAGTGCCTAATCGACAATAGGTTTGAGGGGAAGTCGGAGGTGCCGGGGCGTTGTACCGCACGCACTTGCCAGCCGGCCTGTTGAGCCGCCTCCAACTCACCCAGATGGTCAGACAGGAACAGCAACTCCTCGGCGGCAATTCCTAGTGTGTCGGCAATCTTTTTGTAGGAAGTCGCATCGACTTTGGCTCCAGTAGTGGTATCGAAATACCCCTGAAAACAAGGGGTCAGATCGCCCACGATGGTATGGGCAAACAGCAGTTTCTGCGCCGCGATCGAACCTGACGAATAGATATATAGCGGCACTCCTCGCCGGTGCCATTCCTGAATGTGGGCGGCGGCATCGTCATAGACGTGGCTGTAGTAGGCCTTGGTGCGGTAGCCCTCGTCCCAAATCATGCCCTGCACGGCTTTGAGGGGGATGACCTTTTGGTCAGCTTTGGCCCAGGCCAAAAGTTGGGAGATGCAGTCTTCTACAGATAGATCGGCATCGCCCAACTCAGCCCACACCTGGGCCAAAATGGCCTGTCCCTCAGCCGTGGGAGCGAGGTCAGCCACAAAGGCCTCTAGCCGCTCCGTTGCGTAGGGGAACAGGGTATTTTTGACGAAGGCAATGTCGGTGGTGGTGCCTTCAATATCGAGCACGATCGCCCCTAGGGGTCGCTCTTCAAGCAAAAGCATGGTACTGGGGATATCCCTTAGCGATGGGGCTGTCGGTAAAGTGGGCCACCCAACCCTCGGGGTTATTGAACAGGCGAATGGCGGCGAACTGAGGTTCCTCACCCATGTCGAACCAGTGGGGGGTGTTAGCGGGTACGCCAATTAGGTCGCCAGCGGTGCAGAGGGTGGCGTAGATTTTGTCGCCCAGGTGTAGGTAAAACACCGCTTGCCCCTCCACGAAGAAGCGCACCTCGTCTTCTTTGTGAATGTGCTCATCCAAAAACTTCTGCCGTAGCTCGGTTTTTTGGGGATGCTCTGGGTGCATGCGAATCACATCGGCGGTGACGTAGCCGCTCTCGGCTTTGAGGCGATCGATATCTTTGGCGTAGGCAGTCAAAATGGCTTCGGGATCGGCCGCTGGGGGCAGTGGTGCCTGAGTCTGCCACTGCTCAAAGCGGACGCCAGCGCTGGCCAGGGCAGCGGCGATCGCATCCGCATCCCGGTACTCATCTAGCAGGGTCGCGCCGTCTTGATCGCTAAAAACACGAAGTAGGGTCATTGGAGTTAGTCCTTAAATTGAGGGTGTCCTGAAGGGATAAGCAAATCGGGGCTAAACAAATTTTTGATCGAGCAGTAAGGCTTGCAGGGCACAGCTCACCAGCACCTCTAATGCCTCAGTGGCCATGCGTGCCTGGGGCACGGTGGCTCCCCAGCTATACAATCCGTGGCCCGCGATCATGTAGCCCACAGACGCTGGTGCAGCCTGTAGCCGAGTCAGCACGGTCTCGCTCAGGGCTACCATATCTTGACTGTTGGCCACGATTGGGATGGCAACCTCTACATCATGGGTGGTAATTCCCGGCAATGCTTTGAGCAATTCATAGTTTGTTAACACCAGGTTGTCTTGTCCTCGGCTCAGCAGCCAGCGAGAGAGACTGACACAGTCTATAGAATGGGTGTGCAGCACCGCGCCCACCTCTGGGTAGGCCAGGTAGAGACTGGTGTGCAGCAGTGTCTCGGCCGATGCTCGCTTCCCCGGGCTGATGGGTTGCCCCTGGCTATCGACCACCATAATATCGGCGGGGGTGAGCTGTCCCTTGTCGCGTCCCGACACAGTAATGGCTACCTGCCCCTCAGCTAGCCGAGCCGAGTAGTTGCCGCTGGTGGCCGGTGCCCAGCCTTTACTGGCTAAGAAACCGCCTGCCTCCACTAACGACTGCGCGATCGCCTCAAACTCCATTCTCTAAGCCAGCCTTACCGATAATTTTGACTCACTACTCTAACACCATTGGCCCCATCACCGATGTCGCCTGCCACAGCTGGCTAAGGGGGGCTGATTACACGACTGTAGCGCGATCGCTTCAAGCAAACTGAACTGGATACAGTTCAGTTTGCTTGGCAACAGAAATTTCGCCGGTATTTTGGCATCAACACAGCGATGTTTGGGTAATTATCAAGCCGTTGCGTATAAGTACGTTATGAAAAAGATTAATTTTTGGGCATAACTATAACAAGCGCCCACATGATTTCAAGAGGTTGTTTGCATATGTCCACCTGCGCCGTCACCAAACAAACCGTCCTATCGGTGGATGACAGCTTAATTAGTCAGCAGATGATTAAACGCGCCTTGGACAACAGCTATCGGGTTCTGCTGGCCGACAATGCGGTGGATGCGCTGACTGTAATTTCTCAAGAGATGATCGAAGCCCTGCTGCTCGATATCTCAATGCCCGGCATTGATGGGTTTGAGCTCTGTCGCACGGTGCGCAGTCTGCCCCGGTTCAAAAACCTACCAATTGTGATGGTCACGTCTCGCGATACTGAGGCCGACCGGCAAGAAGCCCGCATGGCGGGAGCTTCTGGTTATTTGACTAAACCCTGCGAACCTGAGCGGCTCAAAGCCGTCATGGGTAGGCTGCTGCCCAAAGGCCTAGCTACAAACTAACCTCAGCATCCCAAATCGCTGACCTGCTGCGAAGTCGCGTTTGAACCTTTCTCCCAGCTCAAATTTGAGCACCTTTGCAATCCAACAGAGACCGGAAAAACTAGTTTTTCCGGTCTTTCGTTTTTAGGTTCTTTTAGGACTCAAGACGTCTGGCCGGCTTTGTCGTGACTCGAAGGCTGCTAAATCAGTCGGTTGAGGGTTTCAAACAGCACATCTTGGGTGAAGCTGCCCTTGGTGATATAGGCGTTGGCTCCGGCCTCGGCCCCTCTGCGGCGATCGTCCTCACTGGCCAGGGTGGTCACCAGCACCACGGGTAGTTCACTGTATTCCCGCTGCTGCCGAATGCGCTGGGTGAGGCCCAGCCCATCCAAATTCGGCATTTGCACATCTGATACAACGGCATCAAAAGGCCTGGTCTGTAGCTTGTTAAAGCCGTCTAGGCCATCCACCGCAGTCACCACTTCGTAGCCTGCCGATTCCAAAATGCGCTTTTCCTGAGTGCGGGTGGCGATCGAGTCTTCCACCAGCAGAATGCACCGAGGGCGGGCTTCGCGCAGAGCCGCAGTGCCGGTCGAGCTAGCCTCCGGTAGCGCTAGGGAACTGCCCGGATGGCGTACCGCCGTGATCAAATCCTGGGGGTTGAGCACCATGCAGACATCGCCAGTGCCTAGAATAGTGGCCCCAGAGATATACCGCACTCGCTTGAGCAACTGGCTTTGGGGTTTGAGCACCACCTCCTGCTCGTCTAGCAAGACCTCGACAAAGAGACCTAGGCGATCTGGGCCAGACTGCAAAATAATGCAGGCATGCCGCTTCTGGGGCCGTTCTCCCTGGTCGGATTGCCATCGCCCGCGCTGCTTGGGCTCAACCCTCGGCAGCCCCAGCAGATCGGCTAGCCACACCACCGAGAGCGGGCGATCGTCGTGCTTGATCGCGTTGTGGCCCTCTAAAGTAAAGATCTCGCTGGTCTGCACCAGGCAGGCCGTCTCTACAAACTCGGCGGGCAGGGCAAAAGTTTGACCGCCCGCAGCCACTAGCAGAACGTGGGCAGTGGCCAGGGTCGTGCCCAGCTGAACGCGGAGGGTGCAGCCCTCGCCCGGTTTCGACTGGACATCGATACTGCCCCTGAGGCGATCGACGTTAGTGCGTAGTACATCTAGGCCGACTCCGCGCCCGGAGATCTCGGTTACCAGGGTGCGGCTCGAAAACCCAGGACTGAGAATCAGCCCCTGAATTTGTGCGGCAGTCAGCAGCTCTAGTTCTTCTGGACGATATAGCCCCCGACGTACAGCCGCTTGTTTGATCGACTCGACGTCGAGCCCCCGGCCATCGTCACTTACTTCGATGCTGATGCCTGCCGATGTGCGGTAGCCGCGCAGGGTGATGGTTGCCACTTCTGGTTTGCCCTGCCGCCGGCGCTCGGCAGGCGACTCAATGCCATGGTCAATGGCATTGTGAATCATGTGTAGCAGCGGGTCTTTCATCTCTTCGAGAATGCGCTTGTCGGCGCGAGTGTCGCCCCCTTCAATTAACAGCTGTACCTCTTTGCCTTCCTGGCGTGCTAGGTCACGCACCAGTCGGGGAAACAGGTTAAAGAGCGTCGACAGCGGCAGCAGGCGCAGGGTGCGAATGCCTTCCTCTAAGCCGTCGGTGATGGTCTCTAGGCGAGTGGTGTCGGCGTGGAGGGCGCTGCCGAGCTGGCGCACCATGGTCCCAAACTGCTCTAGGTGCTGCTCAGTACGATTTTGAAAACTGTCGAGCTGTTGCCAGACGGGTTTACCCTGCTGGGCATCGTGAAGCAAAAAGCGACTCATCAAAAAATCGCGACTCCACTCTTCCCACAGGTTATTGATGGCGTCGATCTCGGCCAGTCGGTGGGCGACGCGAATTTTGGTGACCGTCAGCTCACCACTCTGGGTCATCAGAGCATCGAGGCTCTGGGTGGGGACGCGGATGGTTTCGATGCGGTAGTCGGTGGTGTTGGTTAGGTCGGGGTCTGAGGAATTGTGGGTGGGTAAGGGGGTGGTTGAGGAAGGGGGTGTAGGAGTAGAGAGTGAGGAAGTAGGGGGTGAGGAAGTAGGGGGGGAAGGGACTTCTGGAGATGGTTCTACGGGGTGACTGAGTAAATCGGGGGATGGGGAAGGGTCACCTACGGTGTCAGCGGTGGTGGGGCTCGCGGGTTTGGGGCTGAGGGAAGCACCCATGAGTTCGGTCAGGACGTAGAACAGGTTGATGTCGGTGGATTCGCCAGTGGTGGCTTCGTGCACTAGCTGATTCATAGCGGCTAGGCCATGGGAGAGGCGATCGCACAATTCCGCTGAGAGGGCTGCTTCGCCGCGCAGGAGTTCGCCGAGGATGTGCTCGATCTGGTGGGCGACCTTGCCAAGATCGGTGACCCCAAGCATGTTGCCATCGCCCTTAAGGGAGTGGGCCTCGCGCATAAGCGCCTCGAGGGTAGCTGAGTCGTCGGGGTGCTTTTCGAGGTGGAGCAGCCCGTCATCGAGGGCTTGCAGGCGCTCTTGGCTGGCGGTCTTGAAAATATCGCGCAGTTCGCTGTCGGTAATGTAGCGATCGCTAAGGCCAGGCGCGATCGCAGGGGCATCAATCAGGGCCGTACCATTTTGACTGGTTGCTCCCCCCATCTCCAGCAATTGAACCGGGGATGCATGGTTAGGGCCGAGACCATTGGTGTCTACCGGGGCGATCGCGCGATCGAAAATAGCGTCATCCACCTCTAGGGCCATGACCGGAGCAGGCGGCGCGGCTTCTGCCCCCATCAGCCTAGCCAGCACATAAAACACCTCTACCTCGGCGGCTTCGCCTGTCACCGCAGCGTGGACGAGCTGACGCATAGCCGCTACACCGTAGGCAAGGCAGTCAAACAGATCCGCGCAGAGGGCTTGCTCTCCGCGGCCGATGGCCCCCAAAACATGCTCGATCTGGTGGGCGACCTTGCCCAAATCGGTGACCCCGAGCATGTTGCCGTCGCCCTTGAGGGAATGGGCCTCGCGCATGAGTGCTTCGAGGATGGCCGAGTCGTCGGGGTGCTTTTCGAGGTGAAGCAGTCCGTCGTCGAGGGCCTGCAAGCGTTCCTCGCTGGCGGTCTTAAAGATGTCGCGGAGTTCGGTGTCGTCAATCATCATGGCAGGCGCTTCCCTCCGATGGGGCATGGGTTGCAGGAACAGGTGAGTGGGTCTATCCCGTGGAGATGTCTTCTCCTCAGCCTTCGGCGTTTAAGCCGTTAGGAAGGAGAAAGCAGCTTAAATAGCCACCTTGAGCTGGAGGGCACTCTCGTTGAGCTGATGGGTGCCAACCTTAATTTGGGTAATGCCGTGGGCGGTTTCTTGGGCGCCGGTGTTGAGGCTGTTCATGGCGCTCACCACCTGCTGAATGGCAACTGCCTGCTGCTTCACGTTGAGGGAAATCTGCTGGCTGTTGAGCACCACGTTGTTAACCGCCTCGGCTACCCCGGCAAAAGCATCGGCGGTTTCCTCCGCAATTCTGACCCCCTCTTCGACGGTTTTGGTGCCCTCGTCTGTGACCATCACCGTTGAGTTGATAGCGGTTTGAATGTCGGCCACCAGAGCGTTAATCTTTTCGGCCGATTTTTTACTTTGATCGGCTAGCTTGCGAATTTCGCCAGAGACAACCGCAAAGCCCTTGCCGTGCTCGCCGGCGCGCACCGCTTCGACGGCGGCGTTGAGGGCCAGCATGTTGGTTTGGTTGGCCAAATCGCTGACCAAGCTAGAGATGCCGCCAATTTGACTGGTTTGCTCACTCAGACGGAGAATTTGATCGGCGATCGCGTCCACTTTTTCTCTGAGGTCGCCCATGCCGTCAAGGCTGCGTTCAACGGCACGGGTACCACCTTCGGCCAAGGCTAGGACCTGTTGAGCACCGGCGGCGGCGGCTTCAGCTTGCTCTGCCGACTGCCGTGACGAAGCCCCTAGCTCATCCATAGTGGTGCTGGTTTCGCTTACCGAAGCGGCCTGTTGGCTGCTGCTGCGCTCCTGCTGCTCAATACTGGTGGCAATTTCGCTGGCTGAGCTAACAATGTTGCCCGCCGCTTGGTCCATAATGCGTGAGGCTTTGATAATTACCAAGGTGCCAATCAGAGCCGACAGCAGTAATGAGAGAGTGGCCGCTATCAGCAGCGTAAGTTGCAGCCGCCATAGGGCGGCCGCTTGGATCGTTTCTTGTCTAGCGACAATCTCACCTTCGAGGTCTTCCATATCGGTCAACAAGCTGCCGATCTCGCCGGTTAGAGCGCGCCCGTTGCTTTCTCGCCAAATTTGCACGCCTGCTGCGGTCTGATTTTGGTTGACCAGGTCGATCATGCCTTGATGGAGAGTAATGAACTGATTGATTAAAGTTGTAAGCTGAGCTAGGTTTTGCCGCTGTTCTTCATTGGTAATTTGAGCATCTAGCTCACTGACCACAGTCATGTAGTCTGATTTAGCTTCATTGAAGTCTAATAGAGAGGTTGGGTGTCTCTGGAGTAAATAGCCACGGGTAGCACGGGCCATAATCTGAAGGTTGAGGTTGACATGGTCAACCTTTTCGTGAGTTTCCCAAGCGCTTCTGAGTTCCTCAGAGATAGTCATAAGCTGGCGCACATTAGCCACTGCCATGCCCGCAGACACTACAAGGGCGAGTACTGGTACAGAGTAGCCTAGTACAATCCAGTGGCGTAGTTTCCAGGACTTGCGTTTGTTCACGGTGTCTCTCTGCAGAAGGGATGAAGAAAAGAAGCTAAAGGGATTAACTTTAGGGTTGAGCTCTAAGGAATCTTTCATAGTTAGCTAGTTTGAATGATCGACAACAAGATCGCCTGCGGTCAGCAATTTAGGCAAATCTAGAAGGGTTAACATAGAGCCGCCATGCTGAGCAAATCCTTTGAGGTAGGGGTTATTGCTGGAGTGGACGGCGGTGGGCGTTGCTGCTATCTCTGAAGCATGCAAATAAATCACATCGAAAACATCGTCAATGACAACCCCTGCTACTAGGGAGCCTAGCCGCATAACCACCGCTGTTTTAGGCAGGAGAGGAGCTGCCGGAGTCAAGTTTAGAAAATGGCGTACATCCACTAAGGTTAAAATTTCACCGCGCAGATTTATGTTTCCAACAATGTGCGCTGGGCAGCAGGGAATGGGAGTAATCTGAGGCACTTCAGCAAATTCGTACACGCTCTCTAACCCCAGGGCAAAGCGCTCGCCTTCTAAACCAATGACTGCCACCGCTGACAGATCTGACGTGCTTTCGTCGGCAATCAGCTGGGTTAATCCAGCGGCTCGGGCCTGGAGCACCTGTCGCTCGGCAGGGCTAAACTGTGCCATGAAGCGGTTGGTCTGGACCTCTGCAACCGAGGACGGGGCTGCACTGTGGGAGCCTTGACCGAGGGCTATTGGGTCTATTAAGACAATGACGGTGTCTCTCTGGCGGGCGAACCCAACAGTCAGCGGGTGTTCGCCACAGCCAAAATAGGGAGTCTCTAGGGCCGCAGTGATGCTGCTAGGGGCGATCGCCTCTACGTTTTGAATTTGGTCTACCACTAGCCCGATCTGTCGACTGCCGCACTGCACCACAATGACGGCTTGGCTAAGGGCGTTGGCCTGCTGGGGATAACCTAGGCACACCCTAAGGTTAATGACTGGCAGCAGCTGACCGCGCAGGTTCAGCACGCCAGCAACTTCTGGCCCCGATTCAGGTACCGAGATCAGAGCAGGCAGCAAGAACATTTCCTGTACGGCCTTAGCTGCTAGACCATAGTGGGCACCGTCTAGCGTGAACAAGAGGTAGGATGTCGGGGTCATCATGGGTTGCCCCCAAGGGGAATAAGCACGGCAAGGTAGAACGCAGATCCCTCCAGCCGACTCGATGAAGTCTGGGTTCGAAAGAAATCAATGCTTCGGGCTTAGCATTCCCCCATGGAATGAGTTATCCGCAATTCAGAGAAAATGTCTGGGCTCTAGCCATCGCCAGAACGATTAGGACATTTCACATACTCTTGCGTGATGGCTATATACCGTTGTGCTGCACCAGTTTTAGCTAGTGAAAGTCGGTATCCTAATCGCAACGGCGATCGCTATATTTTTAGCGCGCTGCTCATGGCGCAACCATTGCGCCATTCTACAAAAACTGTGATTTTGCTCTGTGTTGGAGACGAGATCAATCTTGAGATGATTGACGATCGCCGCCCGCGACCTGCTGCTTAAGATGCGCTTGCCATTGGGCAACGGTGGCATTGCTATGGTCGTCTAATACGGTGTTGGGAGGCAGCTTTGCTAATAGAGTGAGAGCATGCTCACGGGTTGTTTTAGCTTTCTCAGGCTGCTTGGCGCGATCGTAAATGCTAGCTAGGTCAAGATAGGCTTTAACGAAGTCAGGGTCTAGGTAAATAATTTTGCGCAGATGCTCTTTGGCAGCTTCTAAATTGTTCTCATCTTCGGCAATTTGGGCCAGCAGATAGTGCATGTCGAGGCTGAGGGGATCGTCGCAGATCACCCGCTGGCAGAGTTGTTTGGCCTGACTGTAGCAGCCTGTGTTGGCATAAGCCCGAGCGGCAATCTGACGCGCGGCGGTGCAGTCCGGATGGGCGAGGTACAGCTGTTTAGCAGCTCGAATGGCATTGGTGTAATCGTCTTGCTGGAGAAATGTATCCGCCTCTTGCAGGGCTGCTGCCAAGCCGTCATCCAGACTGGGGGGTGGGGTTTTGAGGGTAAGACGAGCTGGCTGTGAACTGGGTAAACTCTGCCATTGAGCAGCTGCGATCGACGCAGCGGCCTGGGGTAGGGCAGCCTGAGGTGGTTTTTGATAGACCACTGTCTCAGGAAAGCTAGTGACCAGAAACGGGCTGGTGTTTTGGCCGTAGAGTTCGGTATGGCCGGTGAGCAAATACCCCTGGGGAACTAGGGCGCTGTGAAACCTTTGAATAATTTGACCAATTGCCTGGCGATCGAGATAAATAAATACGTTACGGCACAAAATCAGGTCTAGGTCACCTGGCCCATGCCCCCGACTAGGGCAAGGGTCTTTGAGCAGATTGCCGACCTGAAAGACCACATGCTGCTGGAGGCGATCGCAGATTTTGTAGGCCTGGCGATCGGCCTGAAAATACTTTTGCTGTATAGCTGGGGGGGTCTGCCGAAAGGACCAGCTACTGTAAAGCCCCTGGCGAGCGCTTTGGACGGCGGCGGCGCTGATGTCGGTGCCAATCAGCTGCGCATCCCACTGGTGCCACGGAAAGTTGAGCTGGTCGAGGGCGATCGCAATCGAGTATAGCTCTTCCCCGGTGGAGCAGCCGGCGCTCCAAATGCGCAGGCTAGGTTTGGAGCCCAGGGAAGCCGCGGTCTGCTTGCGCTGCATAATTTCGGGAAGGAGGCGATCGCTCAGTAATCTAAGCTGGTTGCTGTCTCGAAAGAAATAGCTCTCATTGATAGTCAAAATCGAGTACAGCTCTTGCCATTCAGACCGCAGCTGGGGCGGGGTAGGTTGAGCTTTGAAACTATTTAGGGCAAGAAAACCTTGATCTAAAGCTTTGAGATAGTTGTGGTAGTCGGCTAAGGTCGTCAGCCCCAACGCTTTAGCCCGCAGCCAAACTTTGTCTGACAGGATCTGGAAATCTTGGGGGCGAATACACAGGCCAGAATGGTCGGCGATGAGATCGCTGATGCGCTTTAGGATCAGATCGTCCATGGCTAGTTGAGGGCGCTAGAGTCAATGGTGATGGCATCTCTGTCATGGCCCGGATGGGTCAAAATCAGTTGACCTAGGTTGACGCGCCACAGGTTTGTCTTTTTGAAGTTGGCCCCCGCCAGCTGGGCATAGTCGAGGCAAGCCTCAGAGAGGTTGGCCCGAAACAGGTTGGCATTTTCTAACGAGGCATTGCTCAGATCAGCTAGCCGCAGCACCGCTTCGCGCAGATCGGCTTCGGTTAGGTCGGCACCGCTGAGCACCGCTCTAAATAGGTTGGTGCCCACACAGCTAGCCCGCCTGAGATTGGCTTTGGCCATGTTGGCTCCCATCATGCTGGCGCAGTTCAAATTGGCTTGGCACAGGTTGGCGTTGCACAGGTTGGAGTAATAAAAGGTGGTTCTGACCAGATTGGCCGATTGCAGAATGGCCTCTCGCATATCGACTTCGTAAAAGTTAGACTCGCCCAGGTCAGCATCGTTGAGCAGTGTCTCTTGCATATCTGCTTTGTAAAAGTGTGAGTGGCGCAGGTTGGCGTTACTCAGATTAGCGGTATAAAGGTTGGTTTTATAAAAGTCGACCATGCTGAGGTTTGCCCGCCTCAAATCAGCCATGCATAGATCACAGCGGTAGAGGGTTGACGACTCAAAATTGGCCCGAGTGAACACACTTTCTCTTAGGTTGGCTTCGTAAAAATTGGCGTGGCGAAAGTCGATGCCAGGCAGATGCAATTTGCCTAAATCTGCTCCTTGAAAGTCTGGTCTAATACTGGGATTGTGAAGCCGCCAAGCATTCCAGCTCTCCACCCCTTTGTTGAGAATGTCTAAGTGTTCCGCATTTGCCATAGATAGGTGCTCCCTAAGTTACGCATGGAGGCCGCTTGACTAAGGGACCCTGCGCCAGGTGACGATGCTAAAAGAGGCGTTAACTAAGGGGGTGATGTGTTGGCGGCTATACCCAGTACGGCCAAAGGTCTGCTAGGTGAATTTTTGCCAAACCAAAAATGCCTCAGCCCTAGGGCTAAGCAGTAGATCTTTGACGAACTCTGTAGCTAGCCGATAACGGTGCCACAGCAGCTTACCCCAGTCCCAATTTTCCCTAGGGAGAGCGCTGGTTAACGCTTGTTCATATAGTTGGGTAATTTCCTCAGTCGCTGTTGCCGCGATCGCATTAATAAAAGCCAAAAAAACGGCAATAAAGTATCCAAGAATACTTTTAAGAGCTAATTAAGGCCGCTCACGAAAACCTGGCTGAGCAAAAAGGGAGCGATCGCGCTTAGGGGCAGTACCTGCTGAGCAGCCCCTAGGGCGATCGCCTCCTTGGGCATGCCAAATACCACACAGCTCGTCTCGTCTTGGGCAATGGTGAGCCCCCCCGCCTGGGACAGGGTCTGGAGTCCATCGGCCCCGTCGCGACCCATGCCCGTGAGCAGCACGCCCACAGCCGACCGGCCATAGTAGGCCGCCACAGATTGAAACATTACCGTTACCGAGGGGCAGTGCCCGGCCACTGGCTCCCCTTGAGAGAGCTGTATGCGCCCGCCCGCGTCGATTTCTAAGTGATGGCGTTCAGGGGGAAAGTAGGCTACACCAGGCTGCGGCACAGTGCCTGCTGTGGCGATGGTGACCCTCATGGCGCAGCTGTTGTCGAGCCAGTCGACTAACCCCTGCAAAAACCCATTGCTGATGTGCTGTACGCACACAATTGGCACCGGAAAGGTTTTGGGCAACTGCTGCATGATTGCCAGCAGAGCCTGGGGACCGCCGGTAGATGCGCCTAAAGCCAACAGTCGGGGGCGTCTCGCTAGCGAGGTGGTAGAGAGAGGCAACCCCGATGGAACGATTGGAGCTGGGCTGCGTCGCCGGTGAGTAAACACCGATACCCCTGCCAGCACTCGAATTTTGGCTAACAGCTCAGCCTTTGTCTTTTCATATTCGGAGGCTAAGCCCGTGCGGGGCTTAGGAAAGATGTCCAGCGCCCCTGCTTCTAAAATGCGAAAGACGGTTTGGGTATCTTCTTTCTGCACCGAGGCGCTGACCACCAAAATAGGGCAAGGGCAGCGGGCCATTACCTCTTCAGTAAGCTCTAGCCCGTTCATTTTGGGCATGTGCAAATCGGTGCAGATCAGGGTTGGCTTCACCGTTGCCATCATGTCTAGGGCTTCTTGGCCATTGTGGGCTACCCCCACGACCTCCATGTCGGCTGCCTCCCGCAAGATGCGCTGCAAAAGAACTAAGGCAACGGGTGAGTCGTCTACCAGCAAGAGGCGAATTGGGCCAGAGGGCATCTAGGTCTCTCTCGGAATCGTGGGCGGCTGGGTTCAGCGTAATCTATGGTGGCACCGCCTGACGCTGTTGCTGAGCAGAGACAGCGGGCCTAAATATACAGTCTCAGGCTGGGCAAGAACGCGGGGATAGACGGTCAATACGCGAAGCAAGTAAGTTAACCAGTGCGGTCTACGAGGGGTAGAGCGCTAGGTTGACCCTGTTTGTTTCACATTGATCTCGTCCCTGAGCTTGGGCGGTGCCGCAATTTCGCAGTTGACGTCAAAGCAGTGGGGGAGGCACTTTGCCTTAGCAGGCTGAGCGGTTGAACCTACAGTGCTGCGACAGCTTACTGATACTTAATTTTTCCCGCATAGCGACTGTGGCTACCGCTCAGTTGCACAACTACGCAATGGCAGCTAGCTCAAGGAAATGAATAGCTGCCTAGGAGGCAACTTGTATAAATAAACACCCAAAATAGAGGTCAAAGCCTAGGCTTAACAATTTGTCAGAGGTGTCATTCCCCAGGTTAAAGCTCTAAAATAAATCTGGGCAAATTGCCCTAGCACACCCTATCTTTGGGCGTTTTCCCCTGCCGGTGCTCTAAAAAGCAATTCTTAAAAATTAAGTGGTTCGCTTGAGCCCTGTAGTAGTCTGTAAGCCTGACGAGACGAGGGTGACGAGCTCTGTCTAATGTTTGGCAGGGAAGCATTTTGTCGACAGGTTTAGTGGTAGGCCACAGCGCAACGGGGCCCAACATCTGGTTTTCAACGTGGTTAATTAGTGATAGGCGTGTGCAGTAAAGAATGGCATTATCTAGCGGGCTGGCCTTTTTAAGAAACGGAGGAGAGACAGGATCTCTAATTCGAGCCTTTAATTGGTCAGATACGTCTTTAGGGCCTATGGAAACTTGGCCCCAAAGCTTGCGAATTGCGCTGCAAATTCTGCTGTCGTCCCGGTTTCCCATGCAAATTTTGTGGGGGCCAGACTACATTCAATTCTATAACGATGCCTATATTCCCATTGCTGGGAATAAGCATCCTGTCGGTATTGGTCAGCGGGCAGAGGAGTGTTGGCAGGAAGTATGGGATTTCTCGGGGGTGCTGCTGGCACAGGTCAGGGCTACGGGAGAGGCCACCTGGTCTGAGGATCTGCCGATGACTCTTAATCGAAACGGTCAGGCCGAAGAGGGGTATTTCACGTTTTCTTGCACGCCTATTTGGGATGAGCCGGACCAGGTGGCAGGTATTTTTATTGCCGTCAATGAAACCACTCAAAAAATTTTGGGAGAGCGGCGCGAACGGGCGTTGCTGTCCACCGCTCAAACGGCTGCTGAAAACTTAGAAAATGTCTTAACTAGCATCAGCGACGAGTTCATGATGCTGGACTCAAACTGGTGCTTTACCTACGTGAACGATCGCGCCGTAGCCGCTTTGCAAAGGCCTCGCTCCGAGCTGCTGGGGCAGCCGATTTGGGCGGTAGTTTCGGAGGCGATCGCCACTCCCTTCCATGAGCAGTTACACCGGGCGGTTGAGGCCCAAATCGCTACCAGTTTTGAACTGTTCTTTGCGACTGAGGGGCGCTGGCTTGAAAACCGGGTGTATCCCTTTAGCAATGGTGTGTCGCTGCTGCGGGTTGACATCACAGAGCGCAAAAATCTGGAGCGGGCTCTGCAAATCTCCCAAGAAGAGCTCAATAGCCTGCTCAACACCGCCCCAGCCTCGATCGCCCGCTGCCGCTTCTTTGCCGATCGCACCTACATTCTTGACTACCGCTCGGTGGGTTGTGAAGCGCTAACCGGCTACATCCTAGCCGAGATTACCCCCGAACTCTGGATGGCACGCACCTTTGCGGAGGACCAGGCTGTGATTGCCGGTCCGATGTTTGACGCGGTATTTGATCAACGGCCGATTACGGTCGAGTATCGCTTTCGCCACAAGGACGGCTCGACTCGGTGGATTGCCGACAGCCTGACCTCTCGCCGCGATCAGACTCAAAACTGTTGGATTGTGACCCTGGCGGGTGTTGATATCACCGCCCGCAAGCAGGCTGAAGATGCTCTCCGCTACAGCGAAGCCCATCTGGCTATGGCCCAGCGGTTAGCCCAGTTTGGCAGCTGGGAGTTTTACCCAGAGAGTCAGCAGAGCGTTTGGTCGGAGGCGATGTTTGACCAGTTTGGCTATGACCCGGCCCAAACGGAGCCCAACTATGGTGAACTCATGCAGCGCATTCACCCCGACGATCGCCGCATGGTGCAGCAGTTTATGGAACGGGCGATCGCCGATCACCATTCCTCTGCCTTTGATCTCCGGGTGGTCTTGCCCGACGGCTCGGTTCGCTACCTGCATTCTCGCTGCGAGCCGGTGATCGATGCTCAAAACCAGGTGGTCAAACTCATAGGCACCTGTTTAGACATCACCGATCGCAAGCAAATCGAGGTGGTCTTGCAGGACAGCCAATCGCGGCTACAGTTGGCCCTGCAGGGAGCGAACTGCGGCACCTGGGACTATGACTTGATCAGCCAAGATTTAGTCTGGTCCGATCGCTGTAAAGCGATTTTTGGTCTCGCCCCCGATATTAATATGAGCTTCGAGGTGTTCGCCCAGACCATTCACCCGGAGGATCGCGATTGTGTGCAGCAGGCGGTGGTAGAGGCGATCGCCCACCGCCAAGACTACGACGTGGAAATGCGTACCCTGTGGCCCGACGGCACCGTGCATTGGGTGCGCTCCATGGGGCGCGTGTATGACGACGAGCAGGGTCAGCCCTACCGTATGGCGGGCGTTGCACTAGATGTCTCGACCCTAAAGCAGACTGAAATTGCCCTGCGGGAGAGCGAAGAACGCTACCGGGTACTGGCGGAGGCCATGCCTCAAATGGTTTGGATGGCCGATCGCACCGGCGTTCAGTACTGGAACCAGCGCTGGTATGACTACACCGGCCTTTCAAAAGACGCCGCTGTTGGCCTCGGCGGCACTGAGATTGTGCATCCCGATGAGCAGGCGCGCGCTCTAGAGCTGTGGCAGCAAGCCCTGGACCAGGGCATTGGCTTTGATCTTGAGCAACGCATTCGTCGCCATGATGGCGTTTATCGCTGGTTTATCAATCGCGGCCTGCCGGTGCCCGACAGCAGCGGCACAGTTACCCGCTGGGTGGGCACCATCACCGATGTGGATGACCAAAAGCAGCTAGAAACCCAGCGTGTCCGGCTGCTAGAGCAGGAACGCGTTGCCCGAGAAGCCGCCGAGACCGCCAACCGCCTCAAAGACGAATTTTTGGCGGTGCTCTCCCACGAGCTGAGGTCGCCCCTCAACCCGATTTTGGGCTGGGCTCGGCTGCTGCGCATGGGTCAACTCAGCGAGAGCAAAGTTGCCTACGCCCTAGAAACCATCGAGCGCAACGCGAAACTTCAGGCGCAGCTAATCGATGACCTGCTCGATGTGTCGCGGATTCTGCGCGGCAAGCTGGTGCTCAACAGCCTGCCCGTTTCCCTAGTCACAGTTGTTCGAGAGGCCTTAGAAACCGTGCGCTCCTTAGGCGAGGCTAAGGAGGTGCAGTTTGATACCGAGCTCGACGGTGCATCACTCAAAGTCTTAGGAGACCCTAACCGACTCAAGCAAGTCGTTTGGAATTTGCTGTCGAATGCCGTCAAGTTTGCGCCCCAGGGTGGGCACATCGCTGTACGTCTAGCCTATGACGATAGCTGGGCGCAAATTCAGGTCAGCGATACTGGCAAAGGCATTGCCTCTGAGTTTTTGCCCCACGTGTTTGATCGCTTCAGACAGGCCGATAGCACTACGACCCGAGATTTTGGTGGCCTGGGGCTGGGGTTGGCGATCGCCCACCAGATTGTTGATCTGCACCACGGCACGATTGAAGCCGAAAGCCTCGGCGAAAATCAGGGAGCCACCTTTACGGTTCGGTTCCCGCTCATGTTTGACGCGGTAGAAATCCCAGCGGAGTTGCCTCCACCCTTGGCCCAGGGCGGCTTGCAAAATATTCACGTTTTGATTGTTGAAGATGACGCCGACAACCGCGATTTAATCACTACGACGCTTCAGCAGTTTGGTGCTAGGGTAACGGCTCTACCCTCGGCCGCCGCTGCGATTACGGCTCTCTCCCAAATGCAACCCGATATTTTAGTCAGCGACATTGGTATGCCCGGGATGGACGGCTACATGCTCATGGAGCAAGTTCGAGCATTAACCCATAACCAGCCCATTCCTGCCATTGCTCTGACCTCCTATACCAGCGTCGTCGACCAGCAAAAAGTGTTGGCCGCTGGTTTTCAAAAGCATTTGCCAAAACCGATGGAGTCGACCCAGCTAGTGGAGGCGATCGCAGCCCTGGTGCACCGCCGCTCGGTGTAGCCGAAGGAACAGTACTGAAGTTAGAATTCACCTATGAAATCTGACCTTCGCAGCGGCAAACTCACAAAATGGAACGATGATCGTGGGTTTGGCTTTATTCAACCGGCTGACGGAGGTAAAGACGTTTTTCTCCATGTGTCTGAGTTGAAAAACGCAACCCGTCGCCCTCGGGAAAATGACACGATTTACTATTACTGTCTGGTTAACCCAGACGGCAAAACCCGCGCTGTTGGAGCTTTTATTGCTGGTGCTAGGCAGCGATCAGAGTCTTCACTAAATGCTTCAAGGGGCACCCGCAAACCCGGCGAAAAATCATACTCCCGCTTGCCGATCGCTGAGCTACTGTTGCTGTTGGCGTTTCCTTTGGCGGGTGCAGCTCACTTTACCTGGCTGACAGGCAACCCGCTGCCGCTGGTGCTCTACCCTCTAATGAGCGTCATCACCTATTTCGTTTATGCCGACGATAAGAAGCGGGCTAAGCAAAAAGTGTGGCGAACCTCTGAACAAACTCTGCATTTCTGCGAGTTGATTGGTGGTTGGCCCGGTGGGTTTGTGGCTCAGCAAGTATTGCGCCATAAGAGCCAGAAACAGTCTTACCAAACTGAGTTTTGGGCGATCGTTGTAATTCACTACATGGCTTGGATAACCTGGCTAGTTCTAGGCAGAGCGCTCGTAGGCTAACCAGCAAAATTTTTGTGTAATAGCAGTTTTGAAACACCTGCATAGGTATGAGCCACTATGTCTGTCATGACTCCCATCTTTGCAGCTTGCCAAAGATTTGATTCCCAACGGGGCGATGCGTGGACTCGCTATGTTGAATGGTCTGGCTACGCGCACCTGAGCGAAGTTGTGTCGATGGACACGATACTTTGCCCATCGCTAATCGATGCCCTGATCGGCGCAGACTGGAATTTTAACGTTCATGCCGATAACCGAGTTCACTACTTTCGCGATTACGAATACCTAAAGCGTCGCATTGCCTATGATGGTGCGCGACATAATCTGTTGGCACTAATTGAAGCTCCCGATCGCCAGTTATCTGGATCTGATCTTTGGCCTAGTACCTTTAGCTTTTGCGGCTACGATATTTTAGACGTAGACAACTCGATTAGCCTGCTGCTGAACTGCGGAGCATTTCCATCAATTTTCGGGCCTGAGGATGTTAACCGATTTGGCCTGCTCGACCATTTTGCCCGTGCGGTAGAGATTGCCCATAGCCTGCGTCAGCTGTTTCCCGACGATTTTCACTGCAACGATTGTCGGATATGGGCGATCGCCCGGCATACAAATGCTACATAGCTATTTGAGTTTGGTTAAGTGTAGGCATGGGTAAAAGAACCTCAAGACGACATGCCTAATCCAGAAAAACTTGTTTTCTTTTACATTACGGTTAAAGCCACGCCGCCTATTTCGCTGGCGGGACGAGACCGTTGGTTTCAGGAAAGTATTCTTTTGGGGCAGCGTTGAATCCACACGGCAACTCTGCTAACCCTACGACTTCCCTGACAAAACACCTTGCGGAATCCAAGAACCTGTGTTGTAGTATCTATACTACAACGTATTCGACCGCAGGACGGTTACCGTCATGGCTTCCCTTCAGCATGTTCTCCGATACTACAGTCGCTACCGCTGGGCCGCGATTTGGAGTATCACCGCCAGCAGCCTGTTTCAGGTGGCGGATCTGGCAGTGCCCTACAGCATTGGCCAGTTGCTCAACGTTCTCTCAGACCAGCCCATTGACCCCCTGAGCCAGGGTATGGTCGACCGAGTGGCGGCTACGGTGGGCTATCCAGCGGGGCCAGGATTGGCGATCGCCCTCTTCCTAGCCATTATCTTTTTGGTCACTGTAGTACGCGCCCCCATTCAGCCCTGGCTGGCCGACTGGTTTCACTGGGATATTGCCCTGCGCACCCGACGCGACCATACCCACTCGGTGATTCGCAAGCTGCTGACCCTGCCCCTAGGCTTCTACGACCTGCACAACCCCGGCCGCATCTCGGGTCGGGTGGCGCGGGGCCTGTCTAACCACACCTGGACCTACCCCGAAATTGCCGGGCAGCTAATTCCTAAGTTGGTGCGCATTGCCGGCATTTTCGTCATCATTTGGTGGATTGACTGGCGCATCGCACTGATTTTTCTGATGTCCTTCATCGGTATTCTCAGCTTTAGCCTAAAGGATCTGATTCGCCTGAACAAAAAGGAGCAGGCCCTCGACACCTATATGGAGAATACCGAAAGCCGCACCTCGGAGATCATTACCAACATCAAAACGGTGAAGGCTTTTGCGGCGGAGAGTGACGAGCTGCGGCGGCAGAGTCAGCGATTGCAGCGCGAGTTCGCTGTAGTCATTCGTGTTATTCACAAAGGCTACGTCGTTCTGGGCACTTGGCAGGATCTAATCATCCAAAGTTGTGTGTTTGGGCTGCTGGTGATGACCCTGCTGGCTACCCTGCAGGGTCACATTTCACTGGGGCACTTTGTCACTACCCTGACGGTGTCAAGCATGGCCTACTCGGAGCTAGAGCCAATTAGCGACATGGGCGAAGTCTTTGCCCGCCGCTACGCCTCAATGCTGCACTTCCACGAGTTTATGGAAGAGCCGCTGGGCACCGACGCGGTGAATCTGACCGACGCCCCCGAGGGCCTGCCCACCTACCAGTTCACCGGCAAGGTGCATTTTGACCAGGTGAGCTTTGGCTACGACGCTGAAAGGCCCGTGCTGCAAGCCATCGATCTGCTGATTGAGCCTTACCAAATGGTGGCTCTGGTGGGGCGATCGGGTTCGGGTAAGTCGACTCTGGTGAAGCTGCTGTTTCGCTACTTCGACCCCCACAGCGGCCGCATTTTGATTGATGGCGAAGACATTCGCCATTTGGATGTGACGGGCTACCGGAAGCGGCTGGCGATCGTGCACCAAGAAGTGGATGTGTTTAACGGCACCCTGCTCGACAACCTGAGGTATGGCAACCCCACCGCCACCATGGATCAGGTGAACGAAGCCTGCCGCATCGCTCGGGTTGACGAGTTCATTCACCGCCTGCCTAAGGGGTATTACACCGTGGTGGGCGAGCGGGGCGTGCGGCTATCGGGCGGTCAGCGCCAGCGGTTGGGCATTGCCCGCGCCCTGCTGGTCAACCCCGATGTGCTGGTGTTTGACGAGGCTACCTCCAGCCTCGACTACGAATCGGAGCGATCGATTCAGCTGGCGATGCGATCGATTCTCGGAACGCGCACCACGATTATCATTGCCCATCGTCTAAGTACGGTGCGGGAGGCTGACAAGATCGTGGTTCTGGAGGAAGGCCGTATTGCCGAAGTCGGCAACCACGAAGAGCTGCTGGCCCACGGCGGTATTTACCACCGCCTGCACGTGCTGCAAGAAACCGGCGAAATGGTGTCCTAAGGGCTAATAGTTGCCTACAAGGTAGATGCCTAAGATCAAACCTAACAAAAAGCCTCTGGATGCTGAGTTCAGAGGCTTTTTTAGGATTGGACTTTGTCTATCGAGAGCGTGTCTTTCGTCTAAAGTGTTCGATATCTACCACCTTGGACGAGGTCGTCTTAGCCAGTGCATCGGCATAACTTAAGTCTGGCCCATTGAGAGGAGCCAGCACAAACTGCCCCATAGGGCAGCAGCTATGACCCACCAAATGAATAACTTGCGGTGTGGTTGTGCCCGATCGCACCCAGCTGACCCCGTGATTGCCAATCACCAAGTGCTTGTCGCGCAGGGTGCGGCCCACGCCGCGGTCATCAAAGTACTGTAGAATCTTGCGAATAGTCTGAAACGACAGGTGCTGGCGCAGCCGACTAATAGCGCGAATTTCAAGAATCTGCTCCCAGGAGTAGAACACCTCCAGTCGGGAAGAACCTCCGGACCGCTGGGGTACGATGATTCCTAGTTTTTCGAGATAGGCGAGTCGACTAGGGCTGCTGCGGGCTAAGACAACGGCATGGCGGCGAGGGAACCAGTCCATAGCGGGCGCTCCTACATAAACGCTAGATATGGGGTCAACAAGATTAACTCTACGCTATAGGTATGGAAAAGTCTGGGGCGCGATGAGCATTTCCAGAACTTGTGCAATCTTTTAAATACGGAAAAATGGGGATCGCCTATCCTGCCTTGGATGCGGCAACCCTAACGTTTTTTGAAGTTTCTTTGGCAAAGCAGAAAAGTTGCGATAGTTCGCTTGTGCTAGCTCTAGCCGCCGCTCACGGGAGGGATCAACACCACCTCGTCGCCGTCTTTTAGCAGAGTATCGTCGGCTACAAACTGAAGGTTGAGGCCCAGGCGGGTGCGATCGCGCCAAGCCTCCAACTTGGGATGCTCGGCTAGGGCGCGATCGCGCACCGCCCCCACCGTGGCCCCCTCTGAAAACTGCCACTGCACCTCGGGCTGGCCGTAGGCCTCCTGGTAAATGGCAAAGAGCTTGACGGTGACGGTAATGGACTCTGGCACTGGGGGCAATTCTCCTGAAGAGGCTGCGCTAACGCTCCTTGGCGTCAACCGTGCGATCCTATCAAGAATTACGGTGCGATCGCCCCTGCTCGCTCTACCGGTTTCAGTATTGGTAACTTGGGCGATTGCCGCGATCGCTCAGGCCATAGTAGAGCCATCCGAGTTTGGCTTAGGCGACCCGATGACCCGCTCTGCATTCCTCCGTGTCCATCGTGCTCAGTTTTTAGCGATCGCCCTAGGGGCTGCCCTGGTAGGCGGCTGTGCTGGCGTACCCGATATAGCAAGCCAGCAAGAAGCCATGGCCCCCGAATCCGGTGCAGTGTCGAGCGATGCTGCGCCAACTGCTAACCAGGCGATCGCTCCAGCAGATGCTGTGGCCTCTGATCGAGCCAAGGTTAGCGAAGTTATCGAGCCGGCTCCTAGCGACATTGGGCAGCCTGCGCCTCAGCTGGTCAAGCAGGCCAGCCTGGTGCTGGTGCTAACCGACATTGACGCCGCCGTAGACCAGGTTCAAACCATCCTTCAGCAGGCCCAGGGCGATATGCTGAGTCTGCAAGATCACCGCTCGCCTGAGGGAACGGCTCAGCAGGTGACCTTGACCCTGCGCGTACCCCAGGGCGAATTAGACGCGGTGCTGAACGCCCTCCGTCCCCTGGGAACCGTGCAGCAGCAGTCGCTGACGGCGGAGGATGTGTCGAGCCAGCTAGTCGATCTCGATGCCCGGCTGAAGAATTTGCGTCAGTCTGAAGCTGCTCTGCTGAAAATTATGGAGCGATCGGGGGAAATTTCCCACGTGCTAGAAGTAGCGCGGGAGCTCAGCACCGTGCGCGAGTCGATCGAGCGCATGGCGGCTCAGCAGCAAAACCTCAAACGGCAAGTGGCCTTTTCACAAATTTACCTAACCCTAGAAAGCCCGGTAACTCAAGTAACCCCGCTGCGCCCAGTGGGTGAAACTCTCGACAACACCTGGGAATCGGCAACTCAATCGGTGAAAGCGTTTACCGTTAGCGGGCTAAAGCTAGCGCTCTGGCTGCTGGCCTTTAGCCCCTATTGGGTGTTGCTGGCGGCGGTTGGCTACGGCGGCTATCGGCTGTGGCACCATCACACCGCACAGCCCGAACCGGCTGAGGCAGACAATAGTTAAGGTAATGCCCTAGTTAAAGCAAACCCCACGTTCCCTGAGCGGAACCGCAGGGAACGCGGGGCGGTGGCATGTCGGTGCAGTTAGCTGCGCAGCGTTACGCCAAACTGCTTCTCTAAGGTGGCGCGCACTTTTTGGTGCACAGGGTCTACCGTTTCATCGGTGAGGGTTTGGTCGGGGGAGCGGTAGACCAGACGAAAGGCCAAGCTACGCTGCCCTTGGGGGACGCTTTCGCCCCGGTACTCGTCGAATAGAGCGACCGACTCCAGCAGTTTGCCCCCGGCTTTGGTCATGGTTGTTGTTAGGTCGGCGACGGTGACCTCGAGCGGGGCGTAGAAGGCTAGGTCGCGATCGCTGGCCGGAAACGTCGAGTACGCGGCAAACTTTGCCGACTTTTGCAGCACTGGCACCAGGCAGGTCTCCAGCGCCGACCAGTTGAGCTGAAACACATACACCTCGGCGGGTAGCTCCCGCTGCTGCCGCAGCTGGGGATGCAGTTGACCAAAGCGACCTAGCTCCGTTCGCCCGCGCACCCATAGCGATGCGGTGCGACCGGGGTGAAAGCGTGGGTCGGTGCTATCGGCACGGTAGTCAACCGTCAGGCCCAGGCGGCTAAAGACTCCATCGAGAATACCTTTGGCCTCGTACCAGGTGAGGGGCCGATCTTGACCGCTGGTGACCCACTGGCTCGATCGCCCGTCGCCGCCGACAATGCCACCTACCGCTTCAGCCTCATGAATGCCGCCCTCGTCTTGCCAAAAGATGTGGCCGATCTCAAAGCCGTTGAGGGGGCCGTTTCCCTGGTTGAGGTTAAATTCGTAGGCATCAATCAGCCCATCCACCAAATCCTGACGCAGGGCCGAATATTCAGGAAAAAGGGGGTTGGCGAGGGTGACTTGGCGATCGCTAATTGGCTTAGTCAGCGAGTAGTGCAGCAGCTCGGTCAGCCCCGCCGCGCGAAACGTCTCCCGCAGCTTGCGACGCAGGGCCGCCTCTACCGATAAAAAGCCGCCGATCGCCTTTTGGGGCAGGGTGTCGGCAAAGTGGTTATAGCCGTAGAGACGGGCTACTTCTTCAATCAGATCCACTTCGCGCTCCAGATCGCGGTAGCGATAGGGGGGTACGGTTACGGCCCACACGCTCGCATCATCTGTCGGAGCTACCTGGCAGCCCAGGGTTTCTAGCAGCTTTTGAATGGTTTCAGGCGGCAGGTCTTGGGGCTGGTCGCCCAGATTGATCACTTTGCCCAGCAGTTGGGCTACCCGGCTCAGCCGCAGGGTAATCACCCGTTCGGGGATGGCCGCCCCGAGGGCGGTGGTGCCGGTGGTCTGGGCAATGACGGTGGCTCCAGCTAGCTCTTGCAGCAGCTGGAGGGCGCGATCGCAGGCCAGCCCTAGCTCTGCCGGGTTGACACCACGCTCGTAGCGGGCCGAAGCCTCGGTACGCAACCCTTGACTGCGGGCCGACTTGCGAATCGCCGCCGCGTCAAAAAAGGCGGCCTCTAGCATGATCGCCTGGGTGCCATCGTGGACCTCGGTGGCTTCACCGCCCATCACCCCCGCCAGGGCCACGGGCTGGTCGTTGGCCGTAATTAATAGAGTCTCGGGCTGAAGCTGACGCTTTTGGCTATCTAGGGTCACCAGGGTTTCGCCGGGCTGAGCATAGCGAACGCCGAGGTTGAGAGTGTCCCCAGTGGTCAGCAGGCGATCGCGGTCAAAGGCGTGCAGCGGCTGGCCCCACTCCAGGAGCACGTAATTCGTGACATCCACCACATTATTAATGGGGCGAGTGCCCGCTGCCACCAACCGCTGCTGCAACCACTGGGGTGAGGGGCCAAGGGCAATGTTCTCTAATACCGTGCCGATGTAGATTGGGCAGGCTTTCTCGTCGGGAAGGGCGATTCCCGGAGCTGTGGCGCTTTTTGGTACCGTCGGCGCCTGGGTCACCGGCAGGTGCAGCTCGGTCCCCGTAATCGCGGCCACTTCGCGGGCGATGCCCACCATGCTGAGGGCGTCAGCCCGGTTGGCGGTCGAGGTGACATCGAGAATCACATCATCTAGGCCGAGCAGAGGACGCACGTCTTGCCCCAGCTCTAGGCTGTCAGCTGCAAAAATATGGATGCCCTCAGAATCCTTCGCCAACCCCAACTCTGCCAGGGAGCAGATCATGCCCGCTGAGGGCACGCCGCGCAGCTTGCGGGGCTTGATGGTCAAATCTACCACCGGCAAGTAGGTATCGACGGTGGCCACTGCCACGTAGATGTCGGCTCGCACGTTGGCAGCCCCGCACACTATAGTTGAACTATCGGCTTGGCCAATATCGACCACACACACGCTGAGCTTGTCGGCATCGGGGTGCGGGGTACGCTCTACCACTCGGCCAACCACCACGCCATCGGCCCAAGTGCGTCTATCTTCAATGTCTTCGACCTCAAACCCGGCCATGGTTAGGGCATCGGCTAGCTCTTCGGCAGAAAGCTGGACATTGACGTATTCATTGAGCCAGTTCAGAGATATGCGCATGGTGGGGCTGTCTTGACCGTTAGAAAATCTAGAATGCTGTGGTTTATTGCCCAAACATTCTACCCCGTGGGCATTGCATCTACCCAAGGGCGCCAGCTCTCTACTGCACACCTGATTCACTATTGAGAATGGGGAGCAAGGGTTTATCGACTTTTCACATTTCCCCTGGATTTTGGGCAGAAGTATATATCCCTGTAGGTGAATGCTATAACCCCTCTCTGAAACAGGGAATAATTGGGGTAATGTGGCATTACCGAGAGGGGTCGGTCCCCACAGCTGCCGCGATCGCAGCCTTAGGGCTGCCCTGTTACTGCCCCGCTGCTGGTTAATTACCGCTTGCCGTGGCCTTCGGGCCCGTCTAGATACCCACCATTCTGGGCCGCATGAGCTACTGCATCAACCCTGATTGTTCTAAGCCTAAGAACCCCCCCACGGTTAACCAATGTCAAACGTGCGGGGCAGAGCTACTGTTGCGGGATCGCTACCGGATGATTCGGGCTCTGGGCCAGGGTGGCTTTGGGGCAACCTTTCTGGCTCGCGATGAGCTGCTGCCCGGCAAGCCCCCCTGCGTCATCAAACAGCTGCGCCCCTCCGCCGAAGCCCCCCACGTGCTCGAGATGGCACGAGATTTGTTTAAACGAGAAGCCAAGATCCTAGGGATGATCGGTAACCATCCCCAACTGCCCCGCCTGCTTGACTACTTTGAGAGCGAGCAAGAGTTTTTTCTGGTGCAGGAATATATCAACGGCCTCACCCTACAGCAAGAGGTCAAGCGCGGTGGCCCCTTCACTGAGGCTGGGGTCAAGCAATTCCTCAGCGAAATCTTGGCGATGGTGCAGTACGTCCACGATAACCACGTTATTCACCGCGACATTAAACCTGCCAACATCATTCGTCGTGACCAGGATAAAAAACTGGTGCTGATCGACTTTGGGGCCGTAAAAGACAAAGTCAACCCAGCCCAGGCCGCCAGCTCTGACCAGACAGCCCTCACCGCTTATGCCATCGGCACTCCCGGCTACGCGCCCCCTGAGCAGATGGCCATGCGCCCCGTCTACGCCAGCGATATCTACGCCTTGGGGGTGACCTGCATTTATTTGCTGTCGGCTAAAGCCCCCAAAGATCTCAACTACGACCCCAACAACGGGGAACTGCTGTGGCGTGAGCACGTGCACATTAGCGACCACTTTGCTGGTGTGCTGCAAAAGATGCTGGAGATCTCGGTCAAGCATCGCTACCAGAGCGTGGAGGCTATCCATCGCGACCTAGATCTTGAACCCTACATGGAAAGCCTGGCCCAAAACATGGCGTTTCCCACCTCGTTGGGGCCGGCCACCAGCGGCTATAGCATTGGCGGGCCAGTGAGTGGTTCCTCACCCCATGCCGCTATCAGCAACTCAGGGGGTGGCTCTCCGTCATCTCGCATGGCGGCAGCGATTCGAGCCCGGCGGGAGCGATCGCATTCGGGGGCCAAGAGCATGGCTCCCCTGGTGCCAACTCAAAACGGCTCGCCCACCCCGCGGAAAGCTACGCCCGCCGCTGCCGTGCTGTCTGCTGAAGATGTCAAGCAGAAGTACGCTAAAGGACGACGCGACTTTTCGCTGCAAACCTTCAAAGACCTTGATCTGCAGCGCACCCTGCTGGTCGAAGCTAACTTTAATCAATCAAAGCTGCCCAGTGCCAACTTCCAAGGCTCTGATCTCAGCAACGCCAACTTTGGCCGGGCTAACCTGTGCAAAGCAACCTTGCGCAACGCCAAGTTGATCAAGGCCTACTTCCACTATGCCAACTTGGAGGGGGCCGATCTGCGGGGGGCCAACCTCGCCCATGCCTGTCTGTCGAACGCTAACCTGCGGGGGGCCAACCTCTGCGGAGCTGACCTGACGGGAGCGCTAATTTCTGCCGACCAGCTGGCAGCAGCTCGCACCAACTGGTCTACGGTGATGCCCAACGGCCGCCGGGGCGTTCTTTAGGGCAGGGCTGGTGCTTTAGCCTGGGGTGAGCCAGCGCCGGAACTGACGGAGGCTTCTGCCTCAGGAACAGGCTGACGGGAGTTGCGCAGTGCCACTAGGGCTTCTTTGATAATGACAGCAGCGGGGACGGCCACAATTACGCCCAGCAGACCCCCTACCCTCGCCCCGGACAAGATGGCGATAAAGACCCAAAAAGGGTTCAAGCCAGTAACGCTGCCCAACACGCGAGGAGCAATGCCGTTTTCGACCAGCTGCTGCACAACAACCGCAGAAATCAGCATGGGGATGGCAATTTTGATATCCCGCAGGGCCACCAGTAGGGTAACGATGATCACGCCGACGGTGCCACCAAAGGGCACCAGCGCCAGCAGTCCCACGGTGAGGCCAAACAGTGAACCGAAGGGGACGTTCAGCAGGCCAAAAATAATTGTCAGAGCGGTGCCAAAGCAGCTGGCGACGATGAACTGGCCTAAAAAATAGTTGCGAAAGCTCTGCCGCAGGGTCTCTGAGAAGGGTTGCTGGAGGCGGGTCGGTAGCAGCCCTACCACCCCTTCCCACACCTCTTCGCCGTGCTGGAGCAGGTAGAAGGTGAGCACCACGGTCAGCACAACGTCGAGCAGCTTGTTGGCGGTAAACACCGCCACGTTAATGGTGAGGTTGAGGGCTTCCCCAGCAATGGACTGGATCTCGCGCTTGAGGCGATCGCTGGTTTGAGCGATTAGCCCATCGAGGTTGATCGGCCAACCCCATTCGGCCATCTTGCCGTCGAGCACTATGAGCTGGGTTTTGCCTGAGTCAAACCAGTCGGGCAAGCGCACTACCAGCTGCTGACCCTGGTCGATAACAAAGGGCAGCACTACAATAGCCAGCCCGGAAAATCCGACTAGAGCCAGCACTAGCACTAGGGTTGAGGCTAAGCCACGCTTGAGGCCGAGGGTCTCGAGGCGACCCATGGGATAGCTGAGCAAAAACGCCAGCAGACCCGCGATCAGCACGGTAACTAAAATTGAGCGGAAGTAACCGAAAATAACCGCCACCGCCCAAACGTTCAGTACGAGCAGCGGGGTAGCCAGCAGCACTAGGGTTGACTGCGCCATGGGAGTAAGCTCTTCCCACCAGCGGGCTAGCCAGCTTTTGGCGATCGGTTCGTTACCATGTGCTGCACCGTACTCCATACGTCTGCTCATGTGGGCCAGGGTCTATCGGGGCGCGGCCGTTATAGCCATCTACAGCCTAAGGCAAAGCAGCGGGTTTCAAGCTTGGGCGATCGCGCTTTTTTACCAGCCAGATGAAGGTTTGCCTCTGGCACTAGTCACCTCAAAGGGTAATATGTAAACAATTTAAAACAAATCCTTCTATAGTCCAGTTTGATTGGTTCGGCTCATTACCTAAGTTAATTACTCTATGCTGGCCTCCCATTCCGCCCCTACCTCAGGAATCATTCTCAAGCAGCCCCATCCCCAAAAGGTGCTGGTGCTGGGCGATAGTCTGGTGTACGGCTTTGGTGACCCAGAAGGCGGCGGCTGGGTTGAGCGCCTGCGTCGCTTGACCATGGCCCCAGGCCGTGAGGGGGCAGTTTTTTACAACCTCGGGGTGCGGGGGGATGGCGTCAGCCAGGTGAGACAGCGCCTTGACCATGAGTTTCGTAACCGAGGCGAGCTGCGCAACCGAGTGCCCGATCTGCTGGTGCTGTCGGTGGGTCTCAATGACTCGGCACGGGTGGGCAATACCCTGGGCCGTAACCGTACCGACTTTGACGAGTTTCAGGAGCATATGGAGGCGCTGCTGAACCAGGCGCAACGGCTGTGCCCGGTGCTGTTTATCGGCATGACGCCGGTCAACGAGCAGGCCATGCCCTTCTCAGAGGTGCTGTATTACACCCATAGCGACCAGTGGCGCTATCGTGAAGCCACTCGTCTGGTCTGCACCAGCCACAACATTCCTTACCTAGATGTGCTCAACCTGTGGATGGGCCGGGGTGAAGCCTGGTGGCAGCCGCTGATTTCTGTGGATGGCCTGCACCCCAACGTAGCTGGCTATCGGGCGCTGCTCCAGGACATTCTCACCTGGGATGCCTTTCAAGCCGCTGTCGATGTGCCGGTTGGTCAAGCCTAGCTACGCTGCTGTTTCTGGCCTGTATTGCTATGGTTACCGCTGACGAACCGGCTTCTAACCCAGCCGATGCTGATATACCTCAGTCGGTGGCCGATCGCATGGCAGCGGGCAAGGCTTTGCGGCAGCGGGTCAAGCGCTCTGACCTGGGCAAATATCACTCCCCTGCCAATCGCCCTGACCCGATAGCTCTGCTGCAGGCCCAGGCGACAACGCGCCTGCCAGCCCTGGTGCCGCTGCGCTACGGACGGATGCTGGCGTCACCCTTTGCCTTTTTGCGGGGTTCGGCGGCGGTGATGGTGGCCGATATTGCTCCAGCACCGACTACCGGCATTGAGGTGCAGGCCTGTGGTGACATGCATGTGTCTAATTTTGGAGTGTTTGCCTCGGCTGAGCGCAACCTGGTATTTGCCATCAACGACTTTGACGAAACCTACCTCGCCCCCTGGGAGTGGGATCTGAAGCGTCTGGCGGCCAGCATTGTGGTGGGGGGGCGGTATTTAGGAGGCGATCGCTCCCTTTGCCAAAACTCAGTGCGGGCGGCGATCGAATCCTACCGTCAGCACTTGGCCGCCTATGCCGACCTGCCTTACCTTGAGCTGTGGTACGACAACATTAGTGAATCCGAACTACTCGGAAAGCTGCCCGACAGCGCCGAGAAGTACGCCCAGCGAGTTTTGGATAAGGCGCGCGATCGCAACCACCTGCAAGTGCTCGACGAAATGACCAACCTGGTGGACGATCGCCACCACATCATCGAGTCACCGCCGTTGGTGGTGCGGGCCGAGACCCTAAGCGATGGCCCTACGGTAATAGCTGACGTGAAGACGCTACTGCAAGACTATTTGACGTCTCTGAGCGGCGATCGCCGCTTTTTGCTATCGCGCTACCGACTGCTGGATGTGGCCCGTAAAGTAGTAGGAGTGGGGAGTGTGGGCACCCGTTGCTGGGTGCTTTATTTAGAGGGCAAAGACGCCAGCGATCCACTGTTCTTACAGGTCAAAGAAGCCCAGCCCTCAGCGCTGGCTCCCTACTCCTCGGCGCGGTGTGACCATCGATTGCCCGACGACCACCAGGGGCGGCGGGTGGTGATTGGGCAGAAGTTGATTCAGGGGTCTCCCGATATTTTTCTGGGCTGGGGCAGCCTCAACGGCACCCACTACTACGTTCGCCAACTGCGCGACATGAAAGGCGGATTTAAGCTCGAACCCGACAAGTTTCAGGTGTCGAGACTGCCTGACTACTGCACCCTCTGCGGCTGGGCGCTGGCGCTGGCCCACGCTAAATCGGGCGACGCCGCCATGCTGGCGGGCTATATCGGTAAAGGCGATGCATTAGCCGATGCTCTGGTTCTCTTTGCCGAAGCCTACGCCGACCAAACCGAGCGCGACTACGATTGCCTAGTAGCCGCCGCTAAGCAGGGGCGCATTCCGGTTGACTACGAAGATTGAGGGGCTAGTCGAGACAGCCTTCATCTAGATCTGATCCTGTAGTCGGCGGCAGGCCAGACCGTTGAATTGGGCGGCCCAAAATCATATTCTGCGGCCGACTGACCGGTGGCGGCTGGGACGGGGCGGCTTCACACAAGGCCTCAACCTCGATTTCGACCAGCATATCGGGCTGCATGAGGGCAGGAATTTCGACGGTGGTGTTGACCGGGGGATGGTCGGCAAACAGCTCGTGGTGGGCCTGGGCGACTTCTGCCCAGCGGCTCATATCAGTGATGTAGATGCGGGTACGCACCACGTCGCTGAGGTCAGCATCCAGTTCTACTAAGGCCTGCTGAATGATCTCAAAGCAGCGCTTGGTTTGAGCGTAGGCATCGCCGGGGGCAAAGGTGCCCCCTTGGCCATCATTGGGAGCGGTGCCGGAGACAAAAATCTGTTGGCCTACCCGCAGCGCCCGGCAGTAGCCGACCTGCGCTTCCCACGGGGTACCCGAAAATGCTCGCTGCCGCGCCATCGCCCTGCCTAAGGTAAAATCAGCCCCAGCATAGCGTTATTCCTGGGTGGTGTCGGGCCTTTCAACCCGATGGCGGCTCGGAGCATCTCTAGAATGCCTGCCTTCAAACATAAGAGCGCTGAACTTGTTGCAGAATGGGGCATTGGCCCTGCAGCGATGGACGGGAATGGGTGGGCCTAGGGCAGGTAACGTCAAGACTGACTGACAGCTAATCGCAGGTCTATGGTTGTTTTCTCCAAGATAGGAATGGCGGTGCTGGCCATTTTGGTCGGTAGCGGTGGGGTTGTAGCTCTGTTTTATGGGGCGAATGCGCTGGTGGAGCGCTTTGCCCCAGGACGGCTCAAAGGTCGCATTCTGCCCTGGGTTTATCTAGGCCCGGCGCTGCTGCTGCTGCTGGCCTACCTGGTCATCCCAACGGTATTGACGGTTTACGTTAGCCTGCTGGATGCGCGATCGCAGTCCTTCGTCGGCCTCAGCAACTACATCTCCCTTTTTACTGATAAGGGCATGGGCGAGGCCTTTCGCAACAACATTCTCTGGCTGGTGGGGGTAACGGGGGGCAGCGTCAGCCTGGGGCTGCTGATTGCGGTGCTGGCCGACCGAGTGCGCTATGAGCCCTTACCCAAAACGCTGATCTTTCTGCCCATGGCGATCTCCTTTGTCGGAGCCAGCGTGATCTGGAAGTTTATTTACGCCTTTCGTCCGGCGGGGACTGCCCAAATTGGCTTGCTCAACGGGGTGATTACCAGCCTGGGCTTTGAGCCGGTGGGCTGGCTGGTTGAGCGATCGCTCAACAACTTCGCCCTGATCACCATTATGATTTGGCTGCAAACAGGCTTTTGCATGGTGCTGCTCTCGGCGGCGGTGAAGGGCATTCCCCAGGAGATGCTTGAAGCCGCCCGCATCGATGGGGCCAATGAGGTACAGATTTTTTGGCGCATTGTTGTACCCATGATTCGCTCCACCATTCTGGTGGTCTCGACTACCACCGTGCTGCTGGTGCTCAAGGTATTCGACATTGTGTATGTGATGACGGCGGGCAACCAGGGCACCGAGGTAATCGCCAGCCGTATGTTCAAGGAGATGTTTAGCTTTCGCCACTATGGCCGGGGCAGCGCGATCGCCGTCATTTTGCTGCTCGCCGTCATCCCCATCATGGTCGTCAACATCCGCGAATTCCTCCACCCCACTACCCGCTAAACCCCCTACCCTCCCACTCGCTAACCCTTCCACTCGCCAACCCTCTACCCCATGCCCCCCTGGCTCACCCGCACCCCCATCCACCTCGCCCTAGTCACCCTCTCCCTGCTGTGGACTCTCCCTAGCCTGGGTCTGCTGATCAGCTCCCTGCGGCCCCCGACTGACGTGCTCGCCAGCGGCTGGTGGACGGTGTTTCAGCACCCGTTTGAGTTCACCCAGTACAGCCTGGAGAACTACCGCGCGGTGCTGGGTGCGGCGGGCATGGGGCAGGCGTTGCTGAACAGCTTTACCATCGCGATTCCGGCGACGGTGATGCCGATCGCGATCGCCACCTTTGCTGCCTACGCCCTGGCCTGGATGGAGTTTCCCGGTCGCCAGTGGCTGTTTTTGGCGATCGTGGCGCTGCTGGTGGTGCCCCTGCAGATGACGTTTATTCCGCTGCTGCGCACCTACCGCGATTTGGGCCTAACGGGCACCTTTGCCGGGGTGTGGCTGGCCCACACGGGCTACAGTCTGCCCCTGGGAATTTACCTGCTGTGCAATTACATTCGGGCACTGCCAAAGGACTTGATCGAAGCGGCGGCGGTGGATGGGGCCACTCACCTCAAAATTTTTACGCGAGTGGTGATGCCGCTGTCGATGCCGGCGATCGCCTCCTTTGCAGTCTTCCAGTTTCTCTGGGTGTGGAATGATTTGCTGGTGGCGCTGGTGTTTTTGGGCGGCACCCCCACCGTCGCGCCCCTGACCATTACCCTCACCAACCTGGTCGGCTCGCGAGGCCAAGACTGGCATCTGCTCACCGCCGGGGCGTTTGTCACCATGACGGTGCCGCTGCTGGTGTTTTTTGCCCTCCAGCGGTACTTTGTGCGTGGGCTGTTGGCGGGGTCGGTGAAGGGGTAGATGGGTGGGCGGGTAGGCGGGTAGGCGGGTGGATGGGTAGGCGGGTGGATGGAGTAGATGAGCTTAAAACCCTGACCCCCTGATCCCTGACCCTTCCCATTCACTCTCCCACTCATCCACTCTCCCACCCATCCACCCTCCCACTCTCCCACCCATCCACTCCCCCACCCTATGCCCTCGGTCACCTTCAAGTCTGTTACTAAGCGCTACGGCGAGTTTGTGGCCCTCCGTGATTTGAATATTGAGATCGGCGATCGCGAATTCCTTGTCTTCGTTGGCCCTTCGGGCTGTGGCAAAACTACTACTCTGCGGCTGCTGGCGGGGTTGGATGCGGTTACTGCTGGGGATATTTATATTGGCGCTCGCCGGGTGAATGAGCTGGCTAGCCGCGATCGCAACATTGCCATGGTGTTTCAGTCCTACGCGCTGTATCCCCACATGACGGTGTATGACAACATGGCTTTTAGCCTGGAACTTCAGGGTTTGGGCAAGGGCGATATTCAGCAGCGGGTGCAGCGGGCGGCCCAGCAGATGGGGCTGGAAGATTTGCTTTACCGCAAGCCTAAGGAGCTATCGGGGGGGCAGCGGCAGCGGGTGGCGGTGTGTCGGGCGATCGTCCGCAACCCGGCGGTGTTTTTGATGGATGAACCCCTTTCTAACCTGGATGCTCAACTGCGCGTGCAGGCCCGCACCGAAATCAGTCGCCTGCACCGTGAGCTAGAAAGCACGTTCATTTATGTCACCCATGACCAGGTCGAAGCCATGACCATGGGCACCCGCATCGCCATTTTGAACCAGGGCGTCTTGCAGCAGATCGATACTCCCCAGGCGATCTACAGCGCTCCTAAAAACAAGTTTGTGGCCGGGTTTATCGGCAGTCCCGCGATGAATTTCTTTGATGGAGTTCTAGTCGAAATGGCCGATCAGCTTTGGTTCAAATCCGATGCTCTAAGCTTGCCTCTACCGCCGACAACCTCTGCCCAGTACCAGCGCTACATCAGTCAGCGGGTAATCTGCGGCATTCGCCCCGAAGACATTCACGATGCCCGCTACCTGCCTCCTAGCATAGTCACCGCTCCCCTCAAAGGCACCATTACCCACACTGAAAGCATGGGCCATGAGGTGATTGTTTACCTGGCTCTAGGCGACGGTCAGAGCTGCGCAGCTAGGGTAGATCGCCGCTCGACTCTGGCTTTGGGCGACAGGGTTGAACTGGCCGTGAACACCCATGTCCTACACCTGTTTAATTCCCACACTGAAGAGGCGATAAGTTAACTCTTTGGGTGGGGATTGTTTAGGAGCGACTTTTGCTAACTTAACAAAGAACAATGCTGAACAGGGAATAATTCGACTCTGGCACCTGTTCTGCTCAATCTACCACCAGAGGATTTTCTCTATGGCCAAGGTGCCTAGAGGTAAACGGCAGTCTCCCCGCTTTTGGAACGAGATTACTCCAGAGTCATCGGAGTTGCAGCTCTCCCCGACGGCATGGCGGCACGAGGCGACCGTGAACAGGCAGATTCAAGTTTATGCCCAGCTTCATCTGCTGCAGCAAATAGTTGACTCGATGCCTGCTTGCGTTTCCTATGTAGACAAAAATCTTTGCTATCAATACGTCAACGTCACGTATCAAGACTGGTTTGGTATCAAGCCGGAGGATCTCTATGGTCGCTCCTTGGAAACAGTGATTGGCACCGCCGCCTACGAAAAGGTTAAGCCCAATATCGATCGGGTTTTAGCGGGAGAAAAGGTGGTCTATGAAGCCACCCTACATTATGACCGGGCGGGGACGCGCTATGTGCACGCCACCCTGGTACCCGACTACGACACCGAGGGGGCGGTGAAAGGCTACTTTGCGTTGATTCAAGACCTGACCGATCGCAAGGCGGCAGAACTTGCCCTCCAGCGGAAGTCAGAGCAAGATCACACTCTTTGGCAGATCACCCAACGCATTCGACAAACCCTAGACCTACAAGATATTTTGGCCACTGCCACTGAGGAGGTGCAGCGCCACCTACACGTCGATCGCACCCTGATTTTTCAGTTCACCTCGGGCCACGGCGGCGAGGTCATTCAGGTTACCCATGAGGCTGACTGCCCTATAGCCATCACCGCTCATCAGTGCCAGGGGCAAGGGCTGCGGTCAACCTGCTATCAACATTATGGTCAGAGCACCGTGGGTGCTGTGGCCGACCTAGAGCAGCAGGATGCTGACCTCTGCCTCAGCCCCTTGATGCGGGCGATCGCGGCTAAGTCGGCCATTATTGCCCCGGTGCTACAGGCCCAGGGCGAAGGAGAAAACTGTCTTTGGGGGTTTTTGATCGCTCAGACCTGTAGCGACTACCGCCAGTGGAGTACGGGAGAAGTCGATCTGCTGGAGCAGGTGGCTGACCAGTTGGCGATCGCCGTGCAGCAGGCCGATCTACTGGCCAAACTCCAGTGCCAAGCTGAACGGCTAGCCGAGACCAACCAGGCCCTAGAGCAGGCCAACCAACGCCTCAATGAACTGAGCCGCCAAGATGCCCTCACTAAAATTGCCAACCGTCGCCATTTCGACGTCGTTCTTCAGCAGGAGTGGAAGCGCCTGAGTCGCAGCCAATTACCCCTTTCGCTGATCATGTTTGACGTTGATCGCTTTAAGCAATTCAACGATCGCCACGGGCACCTGGCTGGAGATGCTTGCCTGACCACCGTTGCCCAAACTAGCCAGGGCGTGGTTAATCGCCCTACCGATCTAGTCGCCCGCTATGGGGGCGAAGAGTTTGCTGTCGTCTTGCCCAATACCGATCTTTCGGGGGCACTCACCATTGCTGAAACCCTTCGCCGCAGCATCTGCGCGCTCAACATCGTGAATTTTGAAACAGAAACCGAGACGGTCTATGTCACCGTTAGCGTTGGGGTGGCCTGCCAAATTCCCACTGTCGGCACGTCGCCTCAATATCTGATCGACATCGCTGATCGGGCGCTCTACCGAGCCAAGCAGACCGGACGCAACCGCGTAGTCTATGGGGAATAAGGATTCTTTTCGCAGGGCTGGCACAGTAGAGTAACCTGGCCTAAGGTTAGGGCCATGCATGCCCACTGAGATCAGGCCACCACAATGAAAAAACTTCCCCAATTCGTCGGGCTTACGCTTATCTTCAGCGTTGTGATGGTTGGCTGCCGGTCGCAGTCAAACGCTCCCCAATCTACCGAAGCGCAGTCCGGCGATACCATCACCATTCTGGGCACCCTGACCGGCGTGGGCGAAGACAAGATGCGGGCCGCTATGGCTCCCTTTACCGCAGCTACCGGAATTGAAATTATCTACGAAGGCAGCGATGCCTTTACCACCCTGGTGCCGGTGCGGGTCGATTCGGGCAACCCGCCAGATATGGCCCTTTTCCCGCAGCCGGGGCTGATGATGGACTTTGCTGAGGCCGGGCAGATGGTGCCCCTCACCGACTTTATCGATCGCGCCACCCTGGGCGACGCCTACGACGAGTACCTGCTAAATCTGGTCAGTCTAGAAGACGATGTCTATGGCCTGTGGATGCGGGCAGATGTGAAAAGTCTGGTGTGGTACAACCCGCAGGCCTTTGAGGCCAAGGGCTACACTGTGCCTGAGACCTGGGCCGAGATGGAAGCGCTCAGCGATCGCATGATCGCTGACGGCAGCAAACCTTGGTGTGTGGGCATGGAAAGCGGACAGGCCACCGGCTGGGTGGGCACTGACTGGGTCGAGGACATTTTGCTGCGCCAGGCGGGGCCAGACGTTTATGACCAGTGGGTGAGCCACCAGATTCCCTTTGCTGACCCGCAGGTAAAGGCGGCGTTTGAGGGCTTTGGGGCGATCGCCCTCGACCCCGAGGCGGTGCTGGGCGGCACCACTGGCATTCTCAGCACCCCCTTTGGGGAGGCTCCGCTGCCGCTGTTTGCCAACCCACCGGGCTGCTACCTGCATCACCAGGCCAGCTTTATTGTGGAATTTTTGCCCGAAACCATCGAACCCGGCGTCAATCTCAGCGTGTTTCCGCTGCCGCCGATAGACCCTGCCCAGGGCAATGCGGTGATTTTGGGCGGCATTGTCTTTGGCGTCTTTAACGACACGCCAGCGGTGCGCGCCCTGATGGCCTACCTGGCCACCCCCGAACCCCACACGATCTGGGCCGGGCTGGGTAGCTACATCTCGCCACACCAGCAGGTGAGCCTCGATGCTTACCCCGATGACCTCACCCGCAAGCAGGCCGAGATTTTGAGAAATGCCGATGTGCTGCGCTTCGACGGCGCTGATCTGATGCCGGGGGCGATCGGCACGGGCGCCTTTTGGTCAGGCATTGTTGACTACGTCGATGGACAGGATCTAGATACCGTTCTCAGCGACATCGACGACGCTTGGCCCCCTGAATCAGAGTAGGGGCGAACGGCATTCATCTTCCAAGGGTGTTGGCTCTCGGAGCAGTTCTGTAACCAGGGTGCTGCACCAGTCGACGCGACCGATAAAAATTCTCAAGGCGATCGCTGGCGGCAGCGAAAAAGCTGCTCGAAAACACCCCAATCGTGAATGTGTCAGATCGCAGGGGCGCTGTTTCCCTTGGCTAAATGGAAAGATTCAACGAGCAAAAATTAGACTTCTGTGGCTACGTTTAGGTAGGGCGAAAACGAAGCCCTTTCATCAGGGGTCAGGCGCTTGGGACGCATGGTTTTAGCATCCACAAACAGACCTTTTTGCACGCCCTCAGCGGCCAACACCTGGTCGCCATTATAAAACCGAAACTGCATCACTGCCGAGGCGTTGCGCAGCTCCGACAGCCACATCTGGGCCTGGACGCGATCGCCCAAATACAGCGGCAACTTATAAATAATGTTGGTTTCAACTAAAACCGGCGCGATTCCCTGTTTGAGCACTTCGTGAATGGGCATGCCAATGGCTTCTAGCAGCTTGAGGCGACCAATTTCCATCCAGTGAATATAGACAGAGTTATTCACATGGCCCGCGAAGTCAATTTGATAGGTATAAACCTCAAGATCAAACAGTAGCTTGTGCATAGTCTGCTCTCAGCCAAAGAATGAATCGATCTAAGTCACCGCCCAGTGACACGGTATCATGGTCACCGGGTGGTGACAAGCCAGCAAGAGGACTTTATGGCGCGCGACAAAGAAGAAACCAAGGCCCGCATTTTGGCTGCCGTCGGCAGGCTATTAGCCGAATCTGGCTTTAAAGGTCTAGGGGTGAATGCGATCGCCCGTGAGGCCGGAGTCGATAAAGTTTTGATCTACCGATATTTTGAAGGGCTGCCGCAGCTGCTCCAAAGTTTTGCTAAGGAGGGTGACTACTGGCCATCAGTAGAGGAATTGGTGGGGGATGAGTCTACGGTGAATGCCGAAACTCTGGCCGGCTGGATGGCCTATCTGCTGTCAAGATTTTCAGACAATTTGCAAGAGCGCCCCATGACCCAAGAAATTTTGCGGTGGGAACTGCTTGAGGGCAATGAATTAACCCGTGAACTTGCCCATGTACGAGACAGATTTGCTCTAGACAGCCTAAAGTTTTTAGAAGAAAAAGGGTCTTTTCCTCCAGACAAAGATATTCCAGCCATTAGCGCTGTTTTAGTAGCGGGAGTGGTCTATCTCATGCTGCGAACTAAGTCTAGCAGCACGTTTATGGGCATCGACTTTAGCTCGCCTGCTGGTTGGCAGCGCATTCAGGCCGCCCTTGACTCCATGGTTCAGCTAACAGTTGCAGACAGCAAAAAATAACCGGTGACTTCGCTCAGCCACCGGTTATTTCAAATTTGCAGGGCTGCGATCGCTAGGCCAAAACCTTGGCAGGCGAGAGCGTCAGCACATCAACGCCGTCTTTGGTCACCACTACGGTGTGCTCAAACTGGGCCGACAGGGAGCGATCGACAGTAATTGCCGTCCAGCCATCCAGGAGCACTTCAGCCTCATAGCTGCCAATATTGATCATCGGCTCAATGGTGAACACCATGCCGGGACGCAGCTTTTTGCCCTTGCCCTTTTCGCCATAGTGAGGAATCTGCGGAGCGGCGTGGAAAATGCGGTGGACGCCGTGGCCCACAAAGTCGCGCACCACCGAGAAGCCTTCACCTTCAGCATATTCTTGAATGGCCGCACCGATGTCGCCCACCCGAGCCCCGGGCTTGACCGCACGAATTCCGCGCCACATGGCTTCTTCGGTGACTTCAACCAGACGACGGGCGGTGGGGGAAACATCGCCTACCAAGAAGGTGCGGGAGGTGTCGCCGTGGTAGCCGTCCAAAATGGGGGTGACATCGATATTGACGATGTCGCCGTCACGCAGCACGTCTTCGCCGTTGGGAATGCCGTGGCAGATGACTTCGTTGATGCTGGTACAGATAGAGCGGGGAAAGGGCATCACCGTACCGGCATAGCCCAAGGGAGCACTTTTAGCACCGTGCTTTTGGGTCCAGGTCTCGGCCAAGTCGTTCAGTTCTTGGGTGCTGACGCCGGGCTTGACGTGGGGAGTCAGATAGTCGAGCAGCTGAGCGGCGAGCTGGCAGGCTTTGCGCATTTTTTCTAGCTCGCGGCTAGAAAGGAGAGTGATAACTTCGGAGGGTTGCTTTTGTTCTTCCACGGTATCTTTGGCTCTGGGTGAATGGCTGGGGGTGAGTGCCTTAGCTATAGAGTAGGCATTTTCTCGGCGATAGAAACATTGAGGGTCTAAACCGACCGCTCCTGCCCAGCAGTAATTCCCTGGGTGATGATGCCAAAAATGCCATGCCGCTAGTATAGCAACCGACGTTCTACTGCTCATGGTTTGCTAAGTGCTTGCGTGTTTTAATGCCGGCTTTTTTTGACCAGAGGTAAGCTGATGCGTCCTCTGCTTGATGATGTCGCCCCCTTGGTGTGGTAGTAGGTCCATCCATCGTTACCCTCGCGGGTTATAGCGGTAGTTTGTTCTGCATTGCACAATGGTGCTCACCAAAGCCTGTTTCTTGAACAGTGAGTAGGTTGGCTGATGCCTTACCAAGTGCGCCCTGCAACCTTAGACGATCTGCCCAGTCTCACAGCCCTGCTAGAGGCGTACATGCAGGAGACCTTTCAGCGCCCTTGGGGTGGCACCTCCCAAAAGCTGGCCCAGGACGGGTTTGGAGCCGAGTTTGAGCTGATAGTGGCGGAAACAGAACCGCTAACGCCAATTGCCTTTGCCGCCTGGGGATCTCATTATGATCTGCACCACTGCATGAAAGGCGGTGTGATCATTGATTTGTTCGTCGATCCGGCCCATCGTGCTAGAGGCGTGGCGGCGCAGCTGATGATGGCGATCGCCGCTCAGGTTCAGCAGCGAGGTGGTGAGTATATTACCGGCGGAGCCGTCGATAACCCCAGCGCTCAACGGTTTTATCGGCGCTGTGCCCACAGCTTTTCAGCGGTAGAGTGCTACGTGTCAGGCCGGGCGTTTCGGCGATTGGCAGAGCTATCGGGCCAATCCATAAGCTACGTGGTGAGAAACCTACCAGAAGTCTCCTGGAACTACGAACCCTAATCGCCCCAGAGGCGGCGGCGGGTGGGGCCTTGGAGGCGATCGTGGGTGTCGCGCAGCAGAGTGGGAATATCTAGCTTTTCCGGGCAGCGGGGCAGGCAGTCGCCGCAGTCGGTGCAGCGGTTGGCCTTGCGGCCGGGGAACCAGTGACCTGCGTTCTCAAACATGCGGTACCGGTATTCGCCAAAGGGCTGCATGTCGTAGGCCACCGCCAGATTTCTGAGCCGCAGCACTTCTGGAATATTAATGGCTTCAGGGCAGGGCAGGCAGTCGTAGCACTGGGCGCAGCGATCGCTCCCTAAAGCAGCAGATTCCTGTACCGAGAGCCGTTCTAAGGCGGCGAGTTCGGCGGCGGTGAGGGGATAGGTGCGATCGCCCAAGCTTTCTAAAATTGCGAGTTCTGCCGGGATGGCGGGACCGGTGCTAAGGGTGGTGATGCGCGGGTCGGCCAGCAGCCAGCGATAGGTCAACTCCAACGGGGTAAACGGTGCGCAGAGTTCCTCAAGCTGGGCGGGCGGGGTGTAGAGCATACCGCCCTTGTCGCCAGGGGAGATGATGAAAATACCCATATCTCGCTCAGTGGCGAGGTTGAGGATGGGGGCGTGGCGCTGAAATAAATAGTAGTAGTGCAGGTTGACGAAATCGAACTGATCAGTAGCGATCGCCCCCTCGATCACCTCCCGACTGCCGTGGGTCGAAAACCCCACGTGGCCAACGCGGCCATCGGCTTGAAAGCGCCGCACCGCCGCCATGCAGCCCTGGGGATCGCTCACCCAGGCTAGGTGCTCAGGGGTGTTGAGGCCGTGGATGGCGAGACAGTCAATTTGGGGCAGTCCCAGCCGTTCCAGGGATTCCTCTAGGCGCTGAGTCATTGTGGCGGCGTCAGGCTGAGGTGTAACTTTGGTGGTGATTACCAAGTTGTCTGGCACCGCTGCTGTTTTGAGAAAAGCCCCTAACCAGCGCTCGCTAGTGCCATAGGCCTGAGCAGTTTCGATGTGGTTGATGCCCAGCGCCAACCCAGCGATCAGAGTGTCGCGAAACACCTTCTCAGAAGCCAGAGCGCGCATGATGCCCAGAGATAGCACCGAGAGCGATAGATTGGTGCGACCGAACCGCCGATAGTCCATAGCTGAAAGGTTTAAGGGGGCAGGGTATAGGGTTTAAGGGGTGGCCATAAACCCTGAGCCTTGTACCTTATACCCTAAACCCTTTGCCCTACGAGTCAGAGCTTTCCAGCGTATCGTTGCTGGTGGAGGACTTGCCCCGGTGGGTGAAATCGGAGGGGTTGATGTTGGCCAGAAAGGCTTGAAACGCTTTCTTCTCAGCCTCATCGGCGTCGGTATCGACAGGGATAGAGGCCTCGGCGACGACTTCTTCCATCACCCAGATGGGGGCGTCAAGGCGCAGAGCGATCGCGATCGCATCACTGGGGCGCGAGTCTAGCTCGCGGCGAATTTCGCCCTTGGAAAGGGTGAGCAGGGCAAAGTATGTGTTGTCTTGTAGGGAGTGAATGACCACGCGCTCCAGGGTCATATCCCACTCATCGAGCAAGTTGACAAACAGGTCGTGGGTGAGGGGACGGGGGGCGGGCTGGTTTTCGAGCACCGCGATGATGGAATTGGCCTGCTCGCGGCTGATGTAGATTGGAACCTGTCGGCGATCGGTAGTGTCTCGCAGCAAAATTACCGGAGTTCGCGACATCGCATCTAGGGCAATCCCGGCGACTCTCATTTCAATCATTGGTTTGGCCTCTTGGATCCGTTGATTGGCGTGCTCTAGGGGTGTTTGTCAGCCTGGAACCGATACTATTACTAGTGTACTGGGCTGTTTGCGTACCGGGCGATTTCTATGGATGGCAGGCTGAGGGTTACCCAGTGAAGCGATTCTAAAGCGACTGTGGGCGGGGGTTGCCCCCTTAGTCTACCTAAGCTTATCTATCAGCAGATGGAATACGGGATACTCTAAAGAAAAAAATTATTGCTTTAAGTATGCCCCGATTGGGCCCTAGGTGGGTCGCAGTTTCCCTGAGAATTTTCTTAAGGTTACAGCCATGTTTACTGGACTGATTCAAGCGACGGGTATGCTCTTTCACAAGGGCGATACCCAGGTCTACCTGCGCTGGGAGACCAGCCCACTGCCTGGTTCCCTTACCGATGTCGAACTGGGGGATAGCATCGCGGTAGATGGCATTTGCCTGACGGTAGAAACCATGTTGCCCGATGGCTTTGTGGCCGCAGTTTCACCGGAAACCCTCGATCGCACCTCCCTGGGCAACCTCCCCGACGGCAGTCGAGTCAACCTGGAGTCGTCACTGCGAGTGGGCAGCAAAATTGGTGGTCACTTTGTCACCGGCCACATCGACGGGCAGGGCCATCTAGAAGCGGCGATCGAAACCGACAACGCCTGGAAGCTTAGTTTTACCGTGGGCGATCGCCGGGTGGCCCGCTACATCGTGCCCAAGGGCAGCATTGCGGTGAATGGCATTAGCCTGACGGTGGCCGACTGTAGCCCCAGCGGCAACTGGTTCGCCGTGGCGGTGATCCCTGTGACCTACCGCGAAACCACCCTGCAACACCTGCGCCCTGGCCAGGCGGTGAACCTGGAGGGCGACGTGCTGGGTAAGTATGTAGAGAAATTCACGGTGGGCAAGGAGGATTCTGCGGCAGGAGGAGATGGGCTGTCGCTAGAGTTTTTGACAGAACACGGCTACTGATGCGATCGGCCAACACAGTCTGCTTTCGGGTCGGTTGTGCTATCAAAGTCAAAGAAAAAAGTTGGGCTAGGCGCAGATGAGGTGACGGCAATGGCTGACGCAACCCTTTACCTACTGTGCGGCAAAATTGCGGCGGGCAAGTCTACTAAGGCACGCGAATTGGCGAGCCAGCCCGGTACGGTTTTGATTGCCCAGGACGAGTGGCTGTCCACCCTCTACCCTGACGAGCTCAACACGCTGGCTGACTACGTTCGATGTAGCACGCGCCTCAACAGCGTGATGGGCACCCATGTTGAGGCGTTACTGAGAACGGGGCTCTCGGTCGTCCTCGACTTCCCAGCCAACACGGTGAAAAGTCGGCAGTGGATGAAAGCGATCGTTGAGCGAGCTGGAGTTGCCCATAGTCTGTATTACCTAGACGTGCCGGATGCCGAGTGCAAGCGGCGGCTGCGCCAGCGTAACGAAAGCGGCACTCACGAATATGCGCCAACCGAGGCTGATTTTGACCAGTTCACCAGCTATTTTGTGCCGCCCGCCCCAGAAGAGGGCTTTAACGTGATCACTATCCAGGGCTGAAGGCACTAGATCCACCCCGGCAGGAGCCAGCGGCGGTGGAGCGCTTCTAGCGAGAGGGGAGTGCCGAGGTAAAGGGGGAGCCAGAAAAGAAAGCTGAGGGCGATCGCCCCCAGCAGCACCAGAGCCAGCGGGCGATCGCGAGGGTGCTGCCACCACTGCGCCATTAGCCACGCTAGCCCCAAGGTGCTAACCGCCGCCATGCCCATCGCATGATACAGAAACGTGCAGCGACTCACCAGCGCCCAGGGCAGCCAGTTCGCTAGGTAGTTAAGCAGAATAAACAGCACTACGGCATTGCTTGGGGACCTAACCCCGCGATTTTCACCCGTCACTCGCCGACTCAGCCAGCCCAGGCCCAGAGCTAATACAGCCGCTGTCCCCAGCCACCACAACACTGGGTTCCCCATCGCGTGGATGGTCGTGGCTATGCCGTCAGCGCGTTCGTAAAAGTAGGCTACCGGGCGCATCATCAGTGGCCAGCTGTGCCAAGGCGAGCAGTAATCGTGACCTGCCCCCGCTGCGATCGATTGGTGGGTAGACCAAAGGCGACGGTGAATGCCCACTAGCGATTCGCCCGTTAACGCTAGATGGGGCAGCCACAGCAGCAGGTAGGTCGCCAAGGGAATCACGCCTAGGTAGGCCGCCCGCATGCGCCAGCGGTTGCCCCTCATCCCCCAGCCCCTTCTCCCTAAGGGAGAAGGGGCGCCAGAGAAAACTTCAAAGTCCCTCTCCCCTGGGGAGAGGGATTTAGGGAGAGGGGCTTCCCCATCGCTTGTGAGAATTTCCCACAGCAGCAGGCCCAGCCACAGTCCTGCCCAGTTCCACTTCACGCTGATGGCGGCCCCCAGGGCGATGCCTGCTACCCAGCGCCAGCGCGAGGAATGTTGGGCCTGACCTGCCCTGACCCATGCCCACTGGCCCAGCAGCCCCAGGGCCAGCCCGTAAATATTGATCAACGCCAGGCGCGACTCTACTAGAGTCAGCCCTTCCATCGTCATTAGCAATCCGGCCACCAGGGCGAAGGTGCGATGGCGCTGGGGTGGATAGTCATGGCTGAGGGCAAAGGCCAGCGCCGCCAACAGTACCGGAATTGTTGCGCCCACGATCGCATTCAGCCAGCGAAAGGCCAGCGGACTGACCAAAGCACCCTCTACCTCCACCGTGGGCCAACCCAGCCAGGCAACGGGCCACTGCCCAATCCAAATGCCCAAGGCGATTAGGTATTTGGCCAAGGGCGGGTGGGCGTCGAAGCTGGGCGTTCCCTGTAAATAGTCGAGCGAGAAGGGGACGTAGTAGATCTCGTCGAAGACTAGGCCATGGATGCGGCCCAGGCCAACCAGGCGCAGGCTGAGGGCGAGCGCCCCCAACCCCAGCATCCAACCCCAGAGAGGCACCCGACGAATCACTACTGCCCTTGGGCGGCCATGCGCTCTTTCATGCGATCGCGAAACGCCGCCAGATCTTCCGCTGAAGGTTGGGTCCTCTGCCAGGCGGGGCGATCCATCAGGCGGCTAGTCCAGGCTTGTAGGGTGGGGTAGTCGGCCATAGGCAGGCCCAACTGCTCAAACCAGGGAGCAAAGGTGCCCGCCACCACATCTGCCAGGGTGAGCTGCTCGCCGCAGAAAAAGGGGCCATTCCCCAGCTTGTCGGTATAGAACTTGAGCACCACCTCGGCCTTTTGCTTGGCCTGGGCGATCGCCTCCTCTGGGTCTTGGCCAAAGCCCATCATCTGTTTGATCAGCGGGTTGATGGCGGGCACCAGCTCGTTTACCGTCACCATTTCAACCATGCGCATCGTGGCGATGCCCTCAGGAGTGGTTGCCAGCAGCGAAGTCGTGGGGTACTTGGCTTCTAAATAATCCAAAATGGCGAAGGATTCAATGACCGTGAAGCCATCATCGACCAGCACGGGAATGTGGTGAAAGGGGTTGAGTGCCAAAAACTCAGGCTGAAATTGCTCTCCCCCCATGCTCATGGCCATTTCCTCGAAGGGCAAATTCTTCTCTAGCAGCGCCACCCAGACGCGGCGGGAGTTGACCGACAGCGGGGTATGGTAAAAGGTCAGCATGATCAAACCTTGCCTCAACAGGCTGAATGTCTGTGATCCAGCATTTCACAGGAAGTACTCTGATCCCCACGATTTATTTGTAATGAGTTACGTTCGCCCCAACATTGATGCGATGGCTGGCTACGTGCCGGGAGAACAGCCTCGCCCTGGCACAAGCATTATTAAGCTCAACTCCAACGAAAACCCCTATCCGCCCTCTCCCCAGGTGATCGAGGTGCTGCGGCATTTCGAGGATGAGCTGCTCAGGCGGTATCCTGACCCTTTTGCCCGTAACTTTTGCCAGGCGATCGCCGATGTTCTAGGCGTACCGGCGGACTGGATCATTGTGGGAAACGGGAGCGACGACCTGCTCAATCTTTTGGTGCGCGCCTGTGCCGACGACGCAGCCCGCTCGATTGTTTACCCCACCCCGACCTACGTGCTATATCGCACCCTGGCGGCGCTGCAACCTGCTACCGTAGTCGAGGTTCCCTATCCCGACGATTTTCAATTTCCTTTAAAGGATCTGGTGGCGGCCCAGGGGGCGATTACGTTCATTGCCACTCCAAACAGCCCTTCGGGCCACGTGGTAGCGCTGTCTGACCTGCGAGACTTAGCCCAGCAGGCTTCAGGACTAGTCGTGGTTGATGAAGCCTATGTCGATTTTGCTGAAGGTTCAGCGCTGTCGCTGGTGCAGGAATTTGACAACGTTATGGTGCTGCGCACCCTATCGAAGGGCTATGGGCTGGCGGGGCTGCGGCTAGGGTTTGGGATTGCCAATCCGGCGCTGTTGGCTGAGCTATTTAAGGTCAAAGACAGCTACAACGTCGATGCCCTAGCGATCGCCCTAGGAACGGCAGCCATGCGCGATCAATCCTACAAAAACACCTGCGTAGACAAAATCAAATCCTCGCGGGCGACGTTAACAAAAGAACTGCGGCATCTGAGATTTACCGTGCTCGATTCCCACGGCAACTTTGTCCTGGCTACGCCGCCCCAGCCCAACGCCGAGCAGCTGTATCTGGCCCTAAAAGAGCAGGGCATTTTGGTACGCTACTTCAAACAACCCCGGTTAGACGACAAGCTGCGAATTTCGGTAGGCACCGAGGAGCAAAACCACTCCCTGATCGCCGCCCTAACCCGTCTAACCCACGCCTTGTAATCGCTATGACTGAGCCAGGGACTGTCTATATTGTTGGGGCCGGGCCGGGGAGCATCGACTACCTCACCCTGCGGGGGCGCGACCTGTTGCAGCGGGCCGAGTGCCTGGTGTACGACGCGCTAGTGGATGAGGAGCTGCTGGGGTTGTTGCCGAGGGGGTGCGATCGCATCAACGTTGGCAAACGCGGTGGTCTGCCCAGCACCGCCCAAACCGACATCAATCAACTCTTGGTCAGACTGGCACTAGAAGGGCGTCAAGTGGTACGCCTTAAAAGCGGCGACCCCTTTATCTTTGGCCGCACTGCCGCCGAAGTGCAGACCCTACGCGAGGCGGGTTGTCCAGTAGAAGTTGTGCCCGGCGTTTCGTCGGCTCTGGCGGCCCCGCTGCTGGCGGGTATTCCCCTCACCGACCCGGTGTGGAGCCACGGCTTTGGCGTTTTTACCGCCCACGATCTTGATCTGCTTGACTGGCCCACCCTGGCTCGCCTGCGCACCCTGGTGCTGCTCATGGGCAGTCGCCACCTCGAAGAAATCGTTCACCGCCTGCGCCAAAACGGCTGCCGAGGCGACATGCCAGTGGCCATTATTCGCTGGGGCGGCCACCCCCAGCAGCAGGTGTGGGAAGGCAGCCTGCTCACCATTTGCCAGGCAACTCGCGGCGAAACCCTCTCCCCCTGTGTGATGGTGTTTGGGGAAGTTGTCCGCCTGCGTCCTTATCTGGCTTCGGGCAAGCAACCAACCCAAGATTCAAAATCCAAAATCCAACATTCTGGAGAGAGCCCTGGAGCGGTGCATTGCTTCGTGAATGCACCCTACGCATCCCATCACCCCATCACTCCCCTCCCTCTCACTCAAAAGACCATCCTCATCACCCGTGCGGCCGAACAATCCAGCGCCTTTGCTGACTTGCTCATCACCCAGGGAGCTACGGTGATCGATCTCCCCGCACTGGAGATGCGATCGCCGTCGAGCTGGGCTGGGCTAGATGAAGTGATCGCTGCTCTTCCCACCTTCTCTTGGCTGATTCTCTCCTCGGCTAATGCGGTGAATTTCTTTGTGGATCGGCTGCTGGAGCAGGGGAAGGATCTGCGCGCCCTGAGTTCGCTCAAAATTGCCGTGGTGGGGCGTAAAACGGCGGCGGTGCTAAGACAACGGGGATTGGTACCAGACTTTATTCCCCCCGACTTTGTTGCCGATTCCCTGGTCGGTCACTTTCCTGAAGCGGTGGCGGGGCAGCGGTTGCTATTTCCCCGGGTAGAAAGCGGCGGTCGGGAAGTGCTGGTGCAGGAGTTCACCGCCGCCGGGGCCGAGGTGGTGGAAGTGGCGGCCTACGAATCGGGCTGTCCAGAGTTCGCCGACCCAAACGCCTTGACAGCCCTGAAAAGTGGCAATGTGGATGTGATCACCTTTGCCAGTTCGAAAACCGTGGTGCATACGGCTCAGCTTTTGGAACAGGGTTTAGGTGCGGACTGGCGCGAGGTGCTGAAGGGGGTGGCGATCGCCTCCATTGGCCCCAAAACCTCAGACAGCTGCCGCGAGCTTCTAGGCCGGGTGGATATTGAGCCAGCGGAATATACCTTAGATGGACTGACGGAGGCGATTGTCACATGGGCCAGCGCATTATCGGCCTAACCGGGGGCATTGCCACCGGCAAATCAACCGTATCCGAGTACCTGGCGCGAGTACACCACCTGCCCGTGCTGGATGCCGATATCTACGCTCGTCAGGCCGTGGAGCCGGGGTCGGCGGTGTTGGGGGCGATCGCCAATCGCTACGGAGCATCTCTGCTTCACCCCGACGGCACCCTGAACCGGGGAGCGCTGGGGGAAATCGTCTTTAACCAACCCGCCGAAAAAGCCTGGCTAGAGCAGCAGATTCACCCCGTGGTCCGCCAGCGTTTCGGGGAGGCGATGGCTGAGCTGACCGAGGCTCCCGTCGTGGTGCAAGTCATCCCACTTTTGTTTGAGGCCAACCTAGCTGATCAGGTGAGCGAAATTTGGGTGGTGACCTGTCCCTTTGATCGCCAACGTCAGCGCCTCATGGAACGCAATGGTTTGACTGCCGAGCAGGCCACCGCCCGCATTCAAAGCCAGATGCCCTTGGCAGACAAAGTGGCCTTGGCGGATGTGGTGATCGACAACTCCGCCGACTTGGCCGCCCTATCCCGTCGGGTGGATGAGGCGTTGCAGCACACCCCCGAGGGCTTCCGGCGCTAGGGCCGTATTGGGCTTAGAAAAAGCGGCATAGGGGCTGCCCTGGGTTGGTCCCTGATGCCGCAGCCACAGTGCACAGAGCGTTGTACGAGAGGGGATGTCGGGCCAGAGCTTTTGGTGATTTGACAGGTCGAGCACGGTAGCCAGATCGGTTTGGCGCTGTAGCCAGTGGCGCAGGGGGGCACTGTTGCTCTGGGCCCAAAAGGGGTCGAGTAACACCCCGCAGCGACCGCCGGGCCGCAGGAGTTGCAGGCTGCGTTCTAGAAATAACCGAGACCAAAAAAGCCGATTCTGGCTCAGGCCATCAGGCCCTAAGCTGCTGTGGGGATATTGGTCAGAGCGGCGCAGGTAGTTACTCAGCCAGGTGAACTGGCCCCGGTACTCGGCCCAGGCTTGGGTGAGGTCGTGGTCGATGGTCAGCACCGGTTGGCGGTTGTGCCGAAAGGTAGAGGGAGCCACGTTTTTTTGCTCAAACAGAGTGGCATAGCGTTCCACAAAGCCCGCTTGGGTCGCCTCCACGGCCCCGCGAGGGAAGTGGCTGAGCACGATGTCGAAGCCGCCTTGATCGCGCCGCTGCTGGTGAAAATAGAATCCCCAATGGAAGGGCTGAGTGGCATCGACATCGGTCTGGTTCAGGGGGCGAGTGGGGCGATCGCCCGTCGGATCGGGCACCCGTAGGCCCAGCTGCTGGCTGCCCTCGCTCCACAGCAGGTGAGTGAGCTTGCCTTGGGCAATGGCGTCGAGTTCGTCGAGGCGATCGCGCAAAAAGTCGGCCTGGGCGTAGGCGGGCACGCTGCCCACTTCGGCCAGCAGCTGAGTCTGGCTGCGGTAGTGCTCTAGGCGCACCTGGCGCTCACCCAGCACAGACTGGTAGCTGTCAGCGATCAAGGGTTGGAGCAGATTTCCCTGGAGCGGAACGGCTTGTTCGGGATCTTTGACCCCACGTCGGGGCGGCACCTGATCGAATCGTTCGTCATCGACGCGCACTAGACCGACCAAAGCATTGCCCTGAAGCACGGTCAGGGTGAGGTCAGGCAATGCGGTGAGTTCTGTCGGTTGGCTGGTGTGCTGCACGCCCTGAAGCCACAACTGTAGCCGCGCTAGCTCTACCGCTGGGGGCCACAGGTCAAGGCCGTAGAGGGCGTGGGTGGCCAGGTGTTGGTAGAGGCCTAGGGTGGGGTTGTTGGGGGACGGTTTGGCCCAGTTGGGAATAGTTTTGGCAGAATTTTGGGTGGCGATCGCCCGCAATCCCAGGGCCAATTCCATCAGCTGATTGAGCGCCGCTACGAGAAAGCGCCCTGAACCACAGGCGGGGTCGAGTAAGGTGAGCTGCCCTAGCTCGGTCAACAGCGTTCCGGCCTCGGCGGGGGAAAGTTCCTTCAAAAGCTGTTCGGTGGAGCGATGGCGACGCCCGATCAGCACTTCAGCACGGTCGAGTAGGGTAGCGTGGATGGTGCGATCGCACAGTGCCCCTAGCAGTGGTGCTGGCGTTGCCATGGCGACTCCGTCATAGCTATTGACCGCCTGCTCTAGCAGCATGCCCAAGCCCGCGTCTAACCCAGCGGGCGTCGCCGCTGCCAGATCGGCCAGCCAGTGAAGGGTGGGCTCAAAGGCAGCATCGGGTAGGGGAACGTGGCCCCAGCGCTGGTCTAGTTCTGTAAATCGAAACGGCCCTGTGGGCACAAAAGGCAGTGGCCCTAGCCGCTGGCGCAAAGCTGGGGGGCGCTCCTCGGCGGGCAGGGTAAACCCCTGCTGGCAAAGCGGCTGTAGCACCTGTGAGAAGAAGCCATCTAGCTCGCGCTGCTGGCTCTGGCCAAACTGATTGTGTAAATACCACTCGTCACCGCCCAAGTAGCCCCGCTGTTGCAGGGCCGCCACGGCAATCAGCCGCGTGAGCAGCAGCGTGGCGTAGTGGCGGCGTTGACTGCCGGGTAAGGGCACCAGGGCGTCGGTCAACGTCTGCCAGCTCCGCTGAAAGCCTTGCACTAGGGTGGGGGTGGGGGGCTGCTCTACCGTAAGGCCCATGGTGCCTAGGGGGAAGGAGATTGTTTGTCCGCCATGGCGTAGTCGCGAAAGCGGTTGAGGTCGTCTTGCAGCGTAGCTTCGACCAACCGACCGAGGAACAGCCCGTCCATCCACTTGATGACGCCAGGCACCGAGTAAGACACGGTGAGCTTGACGGTTGACTGACCCTCTTTGCGATCGTAAAAGCGAATGGCCCCTCGGTTGGGCAGCCCGTCGATCGCCTCCCACTGAATAATCTGGTGGGTGACTAGGTTGGTGATCTTAGAGCGCCAGGTAAACTCAAACCCGCGGGAGGCCAGCTTCCACTCTGAAATCTCGGGGTCGGCATCGGAGACTTTGACAGAGTCGATCCACTTCATCCAGCGGGGCATCTGCTCTAGGTCAGACCACAGATTCCAGGACGTTTCTACCGGCACATCAACATCTACCGCTACGCTGTGATCGAGCCATTCACCCATGGTTTACCCCTGCCACTAATTAAGGCTGTGCCGCTGGCGCTTGCGAAGGCCATTGCAAAAGACAGGTGCGATCGCAAACTCAGTGCCAATGCGGTATTCCACGCCAGCACTGAGCCTATTCTACCCGTATTTCTTCGGACGCACTTTGTCTCCGCTGTTTTGTCGGTGCTACATTCCCTTGCGCGCTACTAAGGTGCGGTGGCGGGGGTCGCTGGGCACTGCGATGGGTGGCTCAAAGCCAGCCTCAACCAGGGCTGCTTCTAAATCAAAGGTGTAGTAGTCGTCGCTCCAGGGTTCGGTGCTTTTCATCAGGGTGAAGAGCACCGGGGGAAGCGCCTGAATCACGGGCGACTTGGGGTTGTTGTCGACAATGGCCAAGACCCCGCCGGGCCGCAGCACTCGCCGGGCTTCGGCAAAGATGGCCTGGGTAGCGGTGCGGGGTAGTTCGTGGGCAACAAACTGCATCGTCACCACATCAAACGACGCAGCGGGGAAGCCGGTAGCTTCTGCCGCCCCGTGTACCCATTGGGCAATTTCACGGTTGGTATCTTGGGATTGAGCCACCGCTAGCATGTAGGGCGACAGATCGAGGCCCACGGTGCGCACCGGATTTCTTTGAGCGTAGTGGCGGTGCAGACTGAGGGTAGAAATGCCCACCGAGCAGCCCACATCCAAAATGTCTGTCACCTCGGCTGGGCCATGCTGATCAAGCACCTCAAGAAAGCTGTGGCGCAGCCGGGCTTGAGCTGTTTGCCAGGACAACTCTTCCTGGGGCCAAACCCGCAGGGCCATGGCGTAGGTGGCGGGGGCGGCCTCAAAGGCGGCTTGCCAGCAGAGGTTGCCCTCGCTGTAGGCGTGGAAGGGCACTTGGTAATAGTCAGGATAGACCACCGCCGAATTGGTTAACTCATCCAACCGCTGACGCATTTCGGGAGTGTCGAGATCGAGGCAGGTTTGTCGCCAAGGAACACCATTTTTCTCGGCGGTTTTAATAAGCACCTGGCGGGCCTGGCGCTTCATCAGGGCGTAGAGAGCGGGGGTTTGAATGGCGCGGTTGACAATGCGCGAGAGCAGATCTTCGCCGGCCCAGTCGGGCTTGAGTTTAGTCGTGGTCATGGACGCGGTAAGGAGGGTTTAGGCTTACTGTACTGGATTGGCGAGGTGCGCTGGTAGAGCTTCTGACTGCTGCACCGCTGGGTTACGATAGCGACGTAGCAGTATGGCGATCGCTCTATGCCCCCCAATGTCTTACCGCTTCATACCCTAAACCCGCTGGGACGCTTTTCTGACCGCGCCCAAGACTATGCTCGCTATCGGCCGGGCTATCCTCCGGAGGCGATCGCCGCCATTTTGGCCGATGTGGACAACCTGCGATCGCTAGTCATCGCTGATGTTGGGGCAGGCACGGGCATTTCGAGTCGGCAGCTGGGCGATCGCGGCCCTAGGGTGATCGCGGTCGAACCCAATGCCGCCATGCGCGAGGCGGCCGAACCGCACTCCCAAGTGGTCTTTCACCCTGGCACGGGCGAACAGACGGGGCTGGCGGATGAGTCTGTGCATATTGTCACCTGTTGCCAGTCATTTCACTGGTTCAACGCACCGCTGGCGCTGGCGGAGTTTAGCCGCATCTTGCCGCCAGGGGGGCGCTTGGCCCTGCTTTGGAATGATTGGGATCTAGAGGACTCGGGCACGGCGGCCTACTATCAGATCATCCATGCCGTAGCGACCCGCGCCATTGACCACCGCGACCACACCCAGGCGCTCAAGGCGATTGAACAGCAGCGTGAGTTTTCGCGGGTGCAGCACCTGAGCTTTGACCATGGCCAAACGCTGACGCTGCCTGAGGTGGTGGGGCGATCGCTCAGCTCGTCCTATATTCCTAAGGAAGGGCGAGCCCACCTCCAGTTTCTCGATACCATCGCCGCCTGGCATGGAGCCTGGGCCACGATCGACGGCACGGTGACGCTGAAGTATGTTACCAACCTGTATCTGAGCGAAAAAATGGCCACCCACCCTTGAGTAGCTACATTATTCAGCTTTCACCGTTAACAGAAGAACTGCCGCTGCCGGAGCTAGACGAGCCGGGATGGTGCTATTAGTTCTTCCGAATTGGAATTTGAATATCGCTCCGCTTTAGGGCATCGGGCACATAGGGGCCATCGTAAAAGAAGCGGCGGGGCGGCCCTGCCACTGCATACTCAGGATGCGCTGCTAACCAGGCTTGCAGCTGTTGAATGCCGCTGGTGTAGACCTCGTAGTCATAGCCGCCCCTAACGCCAACACTCACCACCGTCATGGGCGAAATGTCTTCTACTTGCACGTTTTGGGCGATTTCCTGGGGCACGATATCTAAACTACGGTACAAAAACGAAACCGATGCGTCCCCTTCGCTCACCGCACCAGCCTCAAGGGTCGTAGTCGGGTAGCGCGTTTCTACCGGAGCCGTCATTGAAATATCGTTGCTGCTAATGTGACGAAAGAGCGGCGAGAAGCCTTGGGAGGGCGCGTTAGCTAAATCTCCCGTGACCTGCACCGTAGCGGCCCGATAGTCGGGATACTGCTTGATTTCAATTTCCCCATCCGCCGTTGGTGGCGGAAAGCCTACGGGCAGCGGTGCAGAGGCTTTGCTGTAGGCCCAAAGAAGCAGCGCCCCCACCCCGATTGCCACAACCCCCACAATTAGCAGACTCTGGCCCAGTTTCATAAAGACGGCTCGACACAGCTATAGCTTCAGTGTAACGACCTCCTCGAAGGCCTTCTTCGATAGGGGTTAACCCGCTGCGGCTTGCCCAAGGGGAGAGTGCTCGTAGTGGTGGAGCAGGTCGGCGGGGTCGTCGTAGATAGCGATCGCGCCCGCTAACTCCTCATCGCTAAAACCACCGCAGCGCACGGCAATCACCTTCACCCCGGCTCCGCCTGCCGACTCAATGTCGTAGGGGGTATCGGCCAGCATCACCATGCGATCGGGCGCGAGCTGTGCCTTTTTGACGGCGGCTTCGACGATGTCGGGGGCGGGTTTAGAGTTTTCGGCATCGCTGGACGTGGTGGTTTCGTGCAGCAGATCGTCCAGCTCGGCGATTTTGAGCATCACCTCTAGTTCCTTAGGGCTGGCGGAGGTGGCAATCACCACGTGCAGGCCCGCTTCCAGCATTTTTTGCACCAGCGCCCGTGCGCCGTTGGCGGGGGCAATGTCGGGCGCATACTTATTCAAGACCAGTTTTTTGCGATCGCTGGCGATTGTCTTGCCGGGTTCTTCTTCGTCATTGAGTTCAGGAATCAGCTTGGGCATGAGCTGATCGCCACCCATTCCCATCATCGCGCGCACCTGGTCAAAGGGCACGTCATAACCGTGGCTGGCGAAGGACTCAACCCAGGACCTGGCGTGGGCATCGTTGCTCAAAACCAGTGTTCCATCAACATCTAAAATGACGCCATCGAGTTGCATGCCGACCCCTGCTCTAGCTTTTGTTTGATTTTGACAGGAAAGCAACGGGCCCACATCTTCCAAGGGAAGAGTGTGTCAGGCATCAGTATTGAGTTTGTGTCCGTCTTATGATGTTCAAGCTGCAACGCTTACGTTTCTCAAGGCAGACGGCGAAAGTTCCGATCGCTGATTAAAGTTAACTACTCCCCCAGCCTGTCTCTATTGGCGCGGGATCTGACAGGTATGAAATTGACAATTTTGCGGAGCCGGAAGTTTTGGCTGTTGGCCTGCTGCGGCGTAATTGCGGCTTTGCTGAGCAGTCAACTGCCGCTGCAAGCTTGGTTTGTGAATATTGAAGGCTGGCTCAGCGCGTTGGGTTTTGTGGCGGCTCCGGTCTTTGTGGCGGTGTATTTGCTGGCGACCGTATTGGGTCTGCCTAACATTGTGCTGATTTTGGTGGCCGGGGCGGTCTTTGGTTTGATGCAGGGTATTGTGGTGGCTTCGGTGGCCGATACCCTAGGGGCGATCGCCTGTTTTTGGGTGGGGCGCACCCTAGCCCGCGATCGCATCAAGCGCTGGATGATCAAAAACCCCAGCTTTGCTCGCCTAGATCACGCCGTCGGCCAAAAGGGTTGGAAGATTTTGCTGCTGACGCGGCTGTCGCCCCTGGTGCCGTCTAACCTGCTCAACTATGGCTTTAGCTGCACCAAGGTGAATTTTTGGCAGTACTGCTTTTTTTCCTGGGTGGGCATGCTGCCGGTAATTACGCTGTATGTCTATTTGGGCTCCTTTGGCGTTGCCCTGTTTCAGGAGGGGCTCACCGCCAGAAAACTGTCGCTGCAAGGCGGTGGGGCCGTGCTGGCACTCTGTGCTGGGTGGTACACCACCAACTTGACTCGCAAAGCGTTAAACCCCAAGTGCCCCGACCAGTCGTCTGAGTCAGAGTGCAGACAATCTGAGCCAGAACGCAGACGATAAGGAGCGATCTCAACAGGGCAATTTCCTGCGTTAGCCCTGTAGCTTGAGACATGAGCTTTGGTAAACCCCGATTCATAATCAGGAAGCCCGTAGGGGCGTAGCATGCTACGCCCCTACAAATCGGGGGTACTCATGCGGGATTCGGGATCACAAGCACCTGTGCTTAACCCATAAATCTACTTCCCACCCCTGGGCTGTCTACTTTTGCACGGCGGTGAACCCGCCATCCACGACGAGGTTGTGGCCAGTCACAAACCCAGCCCCCTCAGAACACAGCCAGACGACGGCCTCGGCAATATCTTCTGGCCTGCCGATTCGCTGCAGCGGAATGCCGGCGGCTACCTGATCGAGCATTTCAGGCGGGGCTTCGGCCCATAGATCGGTTTTGACTGCGCCGGGGCTCACGGTGTTGATGCGAATGCGCTCGCTAGAATACTCCGCCGCCGCGGCGCGCGACAGGGCAATGACTCCCGCTTTAGCGGCTCCGTAGGCCCCATACCCAGCCACCCCCAGCAGTGCGCCTTGGGAAGAGGTATTCACGATCGCCCCACCGCCCGACTGCTGCATAGCGGGAATTTCGTACTTCATCGACAGCCAAACCGACTTGAGGTTGGCGTTGATTTCAAAATCCCAGTCGGCTTCGGAGAGGTCGGCCAGTTTACCCGAGGTGCCTGAACCGGCGTTGTTAAAGGCATAGTCGAGGCGACCGTAGGTGTCGACGGTTTGTTTAACCATAGCTTCGAGATCTGACGCCTGGGTGACGTCGGCTTGGATAAACATCGCCTCTCCCTGGGCTGCTTTGATCTGTTGGACAGTTTCCTCGCCCTTGTCGGAGCGGCGAGCGACCACCACCACAGTTGCACCCGCTTGACCAAAGGCGATCGCCGTAGCCCGACCAATGCCAGAACTTGCCCCAGTCACGATCGCAACTTTGCCTGCCATCGAAACCATGGATCACGCTCCTGAGTTACACAAGGATGCAGCTAATCCTAGCCCAGCCAGGGTTTTAGAGCTGTTTGCCTCATTACCTAACGGTCTATCACAAGGCCATCTCCAGCTGGTGCTGCTCCCATTCTGCCAACAGCCAAAGCCGACCCATCGTCAAAGGGAAGCGAGGTGAATTGCTTTAGGAACAACTGTTGTCGCTCTAGCGTTTGTACTGGATTGTTGCTACGCAAGGCACCGTAGAAAAGCTCGGCTTTAACCACTGAGCAGATTGCCATAGCTTTAGTCGGCGTAGAAAGTAGGCGATCGCGCACTAGAGGCGATCGCCCATTTAAGAACACGACGCATACGTTGGTATCGAGCAAGTAGCGCATGCTTAATCAAAAGCTCCGGTCAAATCGTCATCTAGAGCTGCCAAAATGCCGTGCCCGTCAGTCACAATGGGGTCATCAGCGCAGATGCCGTAGAAAGCTGCTAAGGATATTTCTACAGAAGCTGACGCCTGAACAGGTTGATATATCACCATTACGTCTACATCTCGGTCGGCCAACCCAACAGGCAGAGCAAGGTGCAGAATGCCATCTTGCCCAATGTGCTGACGCACTTTAATGCTTTCCATAGCGGTCATTTTCCTTGCTGTCTTCTTTACTCTGGCCTGGGTTTGATTGGCTGCTCTTTTTTCCTGTCAACCCTACCTGGATTTGCTCTAACCCACCCCCGGGCAAAGTGGCTCGCTACTGCAACACGGACTCTAGCTGGTGCTGCTCCCATAGGTTGCGGTAGAGGCCGGGCTGCTGCACCAGGTCGCGGTGGCGGCCCTGCTGCACAATGCGACCTTTATCCATCACAAAGATGCGATCGGCGGTGGCGGCGGCAGACATCTGGTGCGAGATAAACAGCACTGTCTTTTGCTGAGTGCCTTCCGAGAGGGCATTGAGAATGGCGGTGGCGGTGCGGTTGTCAACGCTGGAGAGGGCGTCGTCGAGCACCAGAATGGGGGCATCGACCACCAAGGCGCGGGCTAGAGCCGTGCGCTGCCGCTGCCCTCCCGAAAGGGTAATGCCGCGCTCGCCGACGATGGTGTCATAGTGGTGGGGAAAGTTCTGAATCTCTTCATCCATCTGGGCCTGCTTGGCGGCGTACTGCACCTCGGAGAACTCCATCAAGGGTTCGCCGTAGCGGATGTTGTTGTTGATGCTGGTGCTGAAGAGAAAGCTGTCTTGGGGCACGTAGGCGATCGCCCGTCTCAAGTCGGCCAAGGGCAGCTCGGTCACATCGTAGCCATCTAGATATAGCTGGCCGGGGCCAATGTCGAGCAGGCGGGGCAGGGCGTTGGCCAGGGTCGATTTGCCCGAGCCAATGGGGCCGACGATCGCAATTTGCTCCCCCGGCGCAATCTTAAAGTTCACCTCATCCAGTGCCGGGACTTTGCTGTCGGGGTAGGCGTAGTTGAGGTGGCGGGCCTCTAGGCTGCCCTTGATCTGCTCCAGGGGCAGGGGGATGGCGGTGGCGGCCGTCTGCACCTCCGGTTCGGCGTCGAGGATTTCTTCAATGCGGTTGATGCTGACCTCGCCGCGCTGGTAGGCGGTGATGGTGAACCCCAGCAGGGCGGTGGGAAACACCAGCCGCTCCACATAGAGCAGCAGGGCTACAAAGTCGCCCACGGTGATCACCCCCTCGGCGATCGCCCCCGCCCCCGTGGCCAAAATCACCAGCAGACCCACACTGGCCAGCCCCCCCAGCAGCGGAAACAGCATGTTACGGGTGCGGGCCAGCTTGAGGTTGGCGTCGAGCAGGCTGGTGTTGCGGTGGTTAAAGGCGCGGCGCTCGTTCTCTTCCTGGGCGTAGATTTTGATTAGCGCAATGCCGCTCATGTCTTCTTGAATCAGGTCGCTGAGGTCGGAGATGCGCTCCTGCACATGGAGCTGCTCGTTGCGCAGGCGATCGCTAAAGGTCTGCACCAGCACCAGCATCAGCGGGTAGACAATCAGCGAAATCAGCGTCAGCCGCACGCTGATTGACAGCATCACCGGCACCGTCAGGGCATAGGCAAACAGGGTATTGGCCAAGCTCAAAATCGCAAAGCCCAGCAAGCGGCGAATGTTGTCCACGTCGCTGGTGGCGCGGCTGATCAGCTCCCCGGCGGTGTTGCGGCCGAAGTAGGCGGGCTCCATGCTCAGCAGGTGCTGAAAGATGCGCTGCTTGAGGTCAAACTCCACCTGGCGGCCCACCCCAAACAGGGTAATGCGCGACACCATACGAATCACCCACATCACCGAGGCCAGCACCAGCACCAGCAGCGCGTAGTACATGATTCGGTCAAAGCTGAAAGTGACCTGAAGCTCGTCGATGCCGTTGCGAATCAGCAGCGGTATCCACACGCCAACCAAGTTCACAATAAATAGTGCAACAACACCCAGGCCAGCCTGCCGCCAGTGGGGTTTGAGGTAGGTACCCAGTTTTTGTAGCTGCGATCGCGCCATAACATCCGCCCTAATTGCCCCCCTATCCTAGACGAATTTGGCAGGGGCAATTGGACGCATACACTGGACTATAGCTGTTTCGTAAATTGCCGGAGAGGTACAGGGTATAGGGTTTAAGGTCTACGGTAACGCCCTGCACCCTACACCTTGCACCTTGCACCCTATACCCCGACCCTAACTGCTTGGAGCTCTAGCGCGCCGATTCCTAGCTGTCAAAACGGCTTCAACTAGATCGTCTCAACCACCTCATCCCACTGCATGCTAAAGGGAGGCAGCCAGCCCCGCAGGTAGTAGTAGATGGCGCTCAGCAGCTCGCCCCAGTAGCGCGTGGTCAGCGCCAGGGCGTTGACGTTGGGGGCTAGGTCGGCCAGGCTGGCCAGGGTATCGCGGTTTTCCAGGTTGGGGGTGCTATATAGCTCGGTGGGGGCTGCCACCACCTGAATGCCCTCATTCTCAAAGGCCAGTGCGGCGCGGCGCATAGTTAAAGCGGGGGCCACCAGCACCACCCGGTTAGCGTCGCGGTTGTTGCGGGCGGTGTCAAAGCGGCCTGAGCGGGCAGGCGCAGTAAACAACCCCTGCTCGCTTAAAAAGTTCCTTTGATCGACCACTGTGTTGCGAATGTCGGTGCCCGTGGCCTCAACCCGAATGCTCTCTGAGGGTACGCCCCGACCCACCAGCTGCTGACGAATTGCCTGCCTGAGGGGTTCTTGCTCTTCGCCCGTGCCAAACCGAGGCCCAGCGGTGACGGTCACAAAGGGGCGGGCCGCACTAATGCGGTTGTAGACATTGGCAGCACTGTTGAGCTGGGCCACCAGCGCCGGGTCGAGGGGGTTGTCGGCGTCGATGCGGCTGTTGAGGGCGTTGGTCAGGCGGTAGGCGTCAGCGTTTTCGCCAATCACCACAATTGACACGGCCCGATCGACGGGCACTTGATCGATCGCGGGGCAGATGTCGCTACATAGCCGCTGCTGGCTGGCGTAGGCCCGCTGCACCGACTGTTCAGAATGGTTGACCAAGGCCCGCGCAATCAGCGGCATGCTGGCGAAGAATAAAATCAGCAACGCCACCGTCACCATGCGCCCATTGACCTTTTTCATGCCGTCGCTGAGGGACAACGCCAGCAGCGTAATCGCCCCGCCCAGAGGGGTAAGCGGAAACACCAAAAACTGCCAAAACACCCCAATGGTGCTGTCGTCGGGGAATAAAAACGCCCCCGCAATCAGCGCCAAGATCATGGCTCCGCCGAACCAGGTCAAAAAGTTGGCGGGAATGAATTTTTTGAGCACCCACCACAGAAAGTAGCCGATGCCAAGCCACAGCAGCAGACGGGTTAATAGATTGAGAATATCCATAGTCAGATTGGCAACGGGCAGTTGGGTGCTGTCGGGCGAGGGGCGAAATTTGCGCCCTGGCCTGGGATGGCTTGGCGAGGGCTAACCTGGCCCCGCAGGAACTCTCTGCAAAGCATACTTCAGTAACGAAAACTCGGGCTATGTGCGGCTCTAATCATCCTCAAAGTCGTTCTTTGGCTATAGAAGACTTTTTAGTCGTGACCCGGTTGAGGGGCGGGGTTTCGTTCTGTGCTAAAAGGAATGGGTAGCAATAATTGCCGGTTATGAAATCCTTCGGTGCCCCCTGGAAAGCCTCACTGCCACGGCTCGACGGCTGGACGCTGGGCGTGGGGTTGATCGCCCTGGTGATGCTGCTGCCGGTGGCAATCATTCTCGCCAGCCTGTTTACTAACTCCAGCGACGCCTGGGGGCACCTGGCCGCGACGGTGCTGCCCGAATACATTCGCAACTCGCTGGTGCTAATGGTGGGGGTGGGGCTGGGGGTGCTGGCGATCGGGGTGAGCACCGCCTGGCTGGTGAGCACCTGCCAATTTTGGGGTCGCCGCTGGTTTGAGTGGCTGCTGCTGCTGCCGTTGGCCGCCCCCACCTACATCCTTGCCTACGTCTATACCGACACGCTGGAGTATTTTGGCCCAGTGCAGACGGCCCTGCGCGGCCTGTTTGGTTGGCAGCAGGCCACCGACTACTGGTTCCCCAACATTCGCTCCATTGAGGGGGCGATTTTGCTGTTTAGCCTGACGCTGTATCCCTATGTGTATCTGCTGGCGCGGGTGGCGTTTCTAGAGCAGTCAACCGCGACGCTGGAGGCGAGCCGCTGTTTGGGCTGTGGCCCCTGGAGCAGCTTTCGCTCGGTGGCGCTGCCCTTGGCTCGACCGGCGATCGCCGCTGGCACCGCCCTAGCTCTGATGGAAACCCTGAACGACTTTGGCACTGTGGCCTACTTCAGCGTGCCGACGTTTACTACGGGCATCTATCGCACCTGGTTTGGCATGGGCGATCGCCCGGCGGCGGTGCAGCTCTCGGCGGTGCTGCTGCTATTTATCTTTGCGCTGGTGGTGCTAGAGCAGCGGTCGCGTCGTCGGGCTCGCTACTACCAGGGCATGGCCCGCACGATTTCGCAGTCGCGTTACGGGCTGGGCGGGCTGCGGGCGGTGGGGGCCTGGCTGGTCTGCGCCGCCCCCGTGCTGCTGGGGCTGATCATTCCCACCGGGCTGCTGCTGGCGATGACGGTGCGCAATGCCGAGGCCACCTTGAATGGCGACTTTGTGGTGCTGGGGTTTAACAGTCTGGTGCTGGCGGTGTTGGCGGCGGTGCTGGCGGTGCTGCTGGCGCTGGTGATGGCCTACGGTCTGCGGCTCAACGGTAGGCCCTTTCTCACGCTGTCGGTGCAGGGGGCTAACCTGGGCTACGCCGTACCCGGCGCGGTGATTGCGGTGGGCACGCTGATTCCTCTGGCGCAGTTTGACAATGCGATCGATGGTTGGATGCGACAGACGTTTGGAGTTTCTACCGGGCTGCTGCTGAGCGGCACGATTGTTGCGCTGCTGTTTGCCTACCTGGTGCGGTTTTTGGCGGTGAGCTTTGGGGCGATCGAGGCGGGGTTAGGCAAAATTAAGCCTTCGCTGGATGATGCGGCCCGCAGCCTGGGCCAAACTCCCAACCAAACGCTGATGAAAATTCATCGCCCGCTGCTGGGGAGCAGCTTGCTCACGGCCACCATGCTGGTGTTTGTGGATGTGATGAAGGAGCTGCCCGCTACGCTGATCATTCGCCCGTTTAATTTCGACACGCTGGCGGTGCGGGTTTATCAATATGCGGCTGACGAGCGGCTGATCGAGGCTTCGGCCCCGGCGCTGGCGATCATTTTGGTGGGGTTGCTGCCGGTGCTATGGCTGAGCAAGCAGATCGCCAACGAGGGTAAGGTCTAAAATTGGCCGCTGAATGGCATAGATCGCTATGCTCTAGACAAGGTCTAGATCTCCTTGGAGGTATGCCATGACTCCACAACTTGAAGCCGCGATCGCTGCCATTCAGCCGCTCTCGCCCACAGAGCGGCTGCAACTGCTGCAAATTCTCACCCAAAGCGATTTGGGCGCAAATCCTCAACCCGATATCAAAGTGCTCAGTGCTCAGTTTTGGCAAGGCATCTCACTTCAGCAGCTACGCGATACCCAAAGCCCCACGACCGTTCATAGCCTAAAAGATCTGGCTGCTGACTTTTGGCCCGTAGAAGACTCGATTGAGGATTTCCTTGCCTTTCTGCGAAAGCAACGCCAGGAAGTGAGCTAGCTGAATTTTTATGGCTCTTTTGCTCATTGATACAGACATCGCTTCCTTCATCTTCAAAGGTAGTGACTATGCCGACCCTTACCTGCCACTGTTGAGCGATCAGGAATTGGCACTTTCGTTCATGACCGTTGCTGAACTTTTTCAGTGGGCAATCTTACGTCAATGGGGCGATCGCCGCCTTTCACGGCTAGAGCAATACCTATCAAATTATCTTGTTATTCCGGTTGACCAGCCGCTTTGTCGGGAATGGGCACAGGTTCGTAGCGATCGCCAGAGTGGAGGACGACTGATTTCTCCGCAGGATGCTTGGATTGCCGCAACAGCTTTACGCTACGGCTTACCGCTAGTTACTCACAACATCAAAGACTTTGCAGGAATTGGGAATCTACAGCTCATTACGCCTCCACCTAGCAACTAACCCGCGAGGTTTGGAAAAGGTGTCTCAGTGTCTCAATAGTCTAAACCTGCCATGAAATTGTCAACTGAACCGAACTGGACGTTGCCTTGAGCAAATTCGTGGCGAACTTGGGCTACGCTCTGGCTGAGTTCTTGGCGGCGCTGGTCTGCGATGCGTTTTTGCAACAGGGTGAGCACAGCCTCTTGATCTTGAAGGGAAAGAGACTCGACCGCATCAATGGCTTTTTGAAAGGCTGAGATCGGTTTAGGCATAGATTTTGGCGCGTACGCTGGATGGGTTGATCGTAGCACTGGCAGGAATTGTGATGCGGTAGAGAGACAGGGTAGCCAGAAAGCCGGATAGGCGGGCTATAACTGAGGCGGTAGATGGGTTTTGCAACGTAAAGGCACGGCGATGGCACAGAATGAGGCATACCGGATAGCGGAAGAGCGGATTGCAGCGGCGCTGAAGGAAGGGGCCACTGAGCTGGATTTGAGTGAATTGGGGCTGACTGAGGTACCTGCCAATATCACAAATTTAACCGGTCTCACAGCAATTAACCTTTCCAAAAATTAAATCACCGAGATCCCCGAGACGATATTTCAGCTTACCAATCTCATAGAGCTTAACCTTCGAGGGAATCAACTCACAGCGATTCCTGAGGCAATTTCAAGGCTAACCAATCTTACATCGCTTGATTTTTCCGAAAACCAGCTCACGGCAATACCCGAAGGTATATCCAAACTTACGAATCTTACAAGCCTTTACTTTTCTTACAATCGACTCACTCAGATTCCTGAGACAATTGCAACGTTGACAAAACTCACAGAGCTCTCCTTTTCCGTCAATCGACTCACTCGGATTCCTGAAGCAGTTACAAAGCTGACAAATCTTACAGAGCTTTTCTTTTCTCAAAATCAGCTAACCGAGATTCCTGAGGCAGTTGCAAAGCTGACAAATCTCACAGAGCTTTACCTTTCTGAAAATCAACTTAAAGAGGTTCCTGTAGTAATTGAAAAACTTTCAAAGCTTGAGACTCTTTTCCTCATAGAAAATCAAATTATTGAGATTCCTGAGGCGATAATCAGGCTCACCAATCTTACAAAGCTTTTCCTTTCTGGCAATCAAATCACTGAGATTCCCGAAGCGATTTCGACGCTAACTAATCTCACAGCGCTTGTCCTTTACGACAATCCTCTTAATCCTATTTTACAAAGTGCCTACTCGGGCGGCATGGAGGAGCTTTTTGCCTATCTCAGGAGTCTGCAAAATCCTCAGGAGGTGGAAACCCTCTACGAGGCCAAGCTGGTGTTAATTGGCGAAGGTGATGTGGGCAAAACCACCCTGCTCAAAGCGCTAACGGGCAAAAAACCTCAGGCGGGCGAGCAAACCACCCACGGCATCAGCATCGACATTCAAGCGCTCAGCTTGCCCCATCCCGACAAAGCTGATATCCAACTCAAATTCAACGCCTGGGATTTTGGTGGGCAAGAGGTGTATCGAGTCACCCACCAGTTTTTCTTTAGCAAACGCTCCGTCTATCTGCTGCTATGGGAACCCCGTCGTGGCGTGCAGCAGTGCCAGGTCGAAGACTGGCTCAGAATGCTGCGCCTGCGAGTGGGCGAAGCGGCCCGTGTCATTATCGTTTCTACTCACTGCAAAACCGGGGAGCGCATCGCCCGCATCGACAAACCCGTGCTCAAACGCGACTACGGCGACATGATTGTTGACTTTCTTGAAGTTGATAGCTTGATAGACGACCTAGACACAGGTGACAAAGTGGGCATCGCTGCCCTCAAGCAGCTAATCGCCGAAACTGCCAAAACCTTTGACCAAATGGGGGCCAAGCTCAACCGGGCCTGGCGCGAATCGCGCGATGAACTGCTGGCCTTGGCTGAACCGCGCATTACCTACGCCAACTTTACCGCCGTGTGCGAACGTCACGGTCTGAGTGCCATTGCCACTCGCACCCTAGCCGACCTGATGCACGACTTGGGCTACATCGTTTACTACGGCGACGACGAAGCGCTGCAAGACGACGTGGTGCTGCAACCAGAATGGTTAACCAAGGCGATCGGCTTTGTGCTGGAAGACCGCACCACCCAAGCCATGGACGGCATTTTGCCCGACAGCCGCCTCAAAGAGGTTTTGTTCGACCATCCCTTTGCCAACGAACCCCGCTACGAACCTGAACTATATCCCTTCTTTTTACGGCTGATGGAGAAATACGATGTCTCCTACCGTTTAGAAGACGGTACTGGTAGCTTGGTCTCTCAACACGTTCCCCAGGTGCGGCCCAGCTTGCCTTGGCTTCCAGAAGAAGAACCCGAACCCAACCGCCGCCGTATTGCCATGGTCTGCGTCATGGAAGAATCGCCACCGGGGCTAATTCCGTGGATGATTGTGCGTACCCACGAGTACATCTATCAGCGCCACGAAAACGACGGCAAAGAGCACCGGCTGCACTGGCAAAAAGGCATGTTTCTACGCAACAACCGTCACGGCGAAGCCATGCTGGAGCTGCGCGATAGAGAACTCCACCTCTATACCGAAGCCGTTTGGCCCGAGTATTTCACCAATGTGTTACAGCAAACTCTCCAGACCTTAATTGATTACACCTGGCCAGGATTGCAAGGCCGCTACTACTTTGCTGTCCCTTGTCCGACCAAAACAGATAACCAAGCCTGCATGGGTCGCTTTGAAATCGGCGCCCTACGACAGTTTTTAGAAGAAGGGGATGTTCGTTATCCCTGTCAGTTTTGCCGTACTCGTCACAATATTGTGGACTTGCTCTACGGATTCGAAGAAGAAACCACCCGTGAACAGCTCACTCGCATTGAGACCAAAGTTGATCGCGGCTTTGCCGAAATTCAAGATAACCTGGCCGAGTGGGAAAGCCGCATCGCTAACTACACCATGGGCATCATGCGGGCGATCGCCAATGAAGCCAAAGATGGTCCCCGCTTATTCACCCTCGAACCAATCGACGGCAACTGGCGGCGGCTATTCGACAAACGCTATCGCCTGCACCTGTGGTGCGAAGCCGAAAACTGCCAGCACCGGGTTCATCAGCCCAATTTAGGCGTCTATGAATTTGAAGCCCCCCGCGACTGGGTGATCGAAGTTGCCCCCTACGCCAACCTCGTCTCGCGGGTTCTGAAAACTGTACTGCCCCTGGCAATTCCTGCCGCCAACCTCTACTTTGGCAAAGACATCATGGACGATTGGACGATTCAGAAGTCTCTAGATGCCATGAAAGATGCTACAGGCACTCTGCTCAAAGAGGATTTTTCTGTCGCTGAACCCGGTCGCCTAAAGGATAGTCTACTCACCGAAGCCGAGCGATCGGGCCTTCTGGCTCTACATGCCTTTTTGCGCAAAGAAGACCCCCACCATCAGCGGTTAGGGCTAAAGCGAATGCCCACCTACACAGGCGATTACCTCTGGCTTTGCGAAGTCCACTATCAAGCCGCCCAGTCCAAAATTCCCGATCGCATCGAATAGCTTCCTTTCCAGGCGCAGGCCCAAAGCTCTCTTACGAATGGGTTTGCCCTGGCGATCGCCCATTGCCCCCTGGGCACCTTATTGCAATGGCAGATGGCCGTCATTTGCCACACTAAACCATCGCAAAGTGCTCTATCTTATGCCATACCAAAACATCAGTGCCGACCTGTCTACCGCAGACCTCAACGAAATCAAAGCTGCCCTGGCCACCATTCAGCAAAAGATGCCGTTTTAGTCAACCTCACCGCCGAAGAACGTCGCCGCCTCTACAAAATGGGCGACAAAAGCCTCGCCTTTGTCAGCAATAGCCTCACCGCCGCCCAGGCCAATCCCGACATTTTGCCCGCCAGCTTCGACGCCGCCGAGCTAGCCCGCGACTACCAGCTCGCCACGGTGCTGAGCGAACTGCGGCTCAACCTGCGCCAGATGACCGAAAAGGTTGACGACACCCTGCTAGCCGTCGGCAGCGAAGCCATGACCAGCAGCCTCAGCGTCTATGACTATGTCAAAGCCGCCGCCAAGCGCCAGCCCGGTCTCAAAGCCGTCGCCGCCCAGCTCGGAGAGCGCTTTAAGTCTATGCGTCAAAAAGCCGAGAAAGTAGACGTGATGGCCGAGGCTCGGCCCTAGCCGCTTGAGATACTGATACTCAATGCCGAAGCGCTGAGACTCAACTGCGAGACTGAAACACTCAGGCTTGAGTCTATCTAGGTTGACCCGCGAGAGTGTGGGTCTCGCAGTCGAGACTTTTTGCCTCAACCGTGAGACTAGTGGCCTCGCTGTCGAGGTTTAAAGCTAGTGGGGTGAGGTGCGATCGCCTTGCCGTCGAGTCTCAAAGACTCAGTATTGAGCCTCATACCCTCGCCGTCGAGTCTCAGAGCTTGGCCATCAAGTTCCCCGGTCTCGATCAGCAATCCTCGAACCCCTTAAACGATGAATGCCCTCTCAAACCTGAGAGGGCATTCATCAGTCAGCAGATGAAGCTAGCGATGCTAGACCTACTTCCAACCGGCGCGATCGGTGATGCGCAGAGCTTCGGGGTTGTTGCTGCCAAACACCGAGGCATTCAGCGAGTCTTCTTTAAATTCGCCAAAGCCTGCCACCACAGAGTCGATCTCAACGCCTTGCACCACGGGGTACTCGTTGTTGCTCTCGGCGAAGATGCGCTGGGCCTCGGGGCTAGCTAGATACTCTAGGAACTTCACAGCAGCCTCAGCGTTGGGCGCGGTCTTGACCACCCCGGCACCGCTGATATTGACGTGGGTGCCGCGCCCGTTAGCGCCATCACCCTGGTTGGGGAAGAACACACCCATCTTTTCAGCGATCGCCTGCTCCTCGGCCTTATCAGACTTGGCCAGACGAGCAAGGTAGTAGGTGTTGGAGATGGCAATATCGCCTAGCCCAGCAGCAGCGGCCTTGATCTGGTCGCTATCACCCCCCTCGGGGTCGCGGGCCAAGTTGGCCACCAAGCCCCGCGCCCACGCTTCAGTTTCTTCTGCCCCATGGGCAGCAATCATCGACCCGACTAGGGACTGGTTATAGATGTTGGTCGAGCTGCGAACGAGAATCCGCCCGCGCCACTTGGGGTCGGCCAGATCTTCGTAGGTCGATAGCTCAGAGGGATCAACGGTGTCTTTGTTGTACACCAGCACCCGCGCCCGCTTGGTTAGACCAAACCACAGCCCGTCGGGGTGGCGCAGATTTTCGGGAATCGCCTCGCTCAGCACCGATGAGGTGACCGGCTGGAACATATCTTCTTGCTCGGCGCGCCAGAGGCGACCGGCATCCACAGTCATGAGAATATCGGCGGGGCTATTTGCGCCCTCGCTCTTGATGCGCTCAATCAGCTGGTCGGCCTCGGCCTCAACCACGTTGACACGAATGCCCGTGGCTTCCCGGAAGCCAGTGTAGATCTGGTCGTCAGTGTCGTAGTGGCGAGCAGAATAGAGATTGACCACCGGGCCACGGCGAAAGCCAAACTGGGCGCTAGCAGGGCGCTGGCGTAGGTAGCCTGCGGCTACGGCAGTTGCGGCGGCACCGGCCCCTAAAAATGCGCGTCTTCCTAATCTCATAGGGTTTTTACCTCCAAAAATTAAACCTCAACTAAATCTCTAGGCAACTCCAACCGGACGGCCCCAGATCATTGAGATATCAGGTTGCATTGTATCGCTTAATGCGACCTTCTCTTGATAATGCCGCATTTAAGCTTAGCCCTATGGCGGATAGTCGCAATACCCTTGCGCTTCGTCGATGTCTCTGCTATTGAGTCAGTACCCTGTAGGCAAGGGCTTGAGACTAGAGAAGAATAGCTTTAGAATGGCCAATGAAGAATAAGTCTTGTTAGCTTAACCGCATCTGCGAGCGCAACCTTTCGACAATGACTCCCAGACTAACTACCCCACCGTTCTCCCTGCGCCGCTCTGCATCAAAGACCAAGGGGCGATCGCGATCGTGGCTGGGAGTAGTGTGTGCGATCGCGTCCCTCGCCGCCCACGGAGTCTTGCTGGCCCTGGTCGTCCCCGACTCAAACCAAGCTCCCCCGCTGACAGAAGACCTAGCAGAACCGGCTCCCCCGCTAGAGGATGTGGCGTTAACCGTGCTGCCACCCGCTGTAGAAGCACCTCCAGCCGTAGCCCCAGTCAAAGCACCGCCAGCTTTAACCTCGGCAAAGCCTGGGGCAGCTACAACCGCGATCCCTTCTCAGACTGCACCTCAAGCCTCAATAGCGCCGGCTCCCGCCGCTCAGCCCAAACCCTCGCCGCAGCCCACAGCGGCGGCTCCAGAACCGGCCTCAACCCCTCCCGCTGCACCCGCCTCAGAATCACCTGGCCCACCAGCGCTTTACGCCAACTTCCCCCATTTAGATGGGGCCCAGGCCGCCTGCCAAGGGCTGGCCGACTGCTGGCGCAGCCCGGTGAGCAGCAGCTGGCGCAGCGCCGCAGGCGATCTGCAAGCGCGGCTAGAATCCCAGGGCTACACCGTGAGCAACATCACTGGCGATGTCCTGTCTATAGACTCTGGGGTGCGGGTATACGCCGTCAGCAAGCCCGGCAAGCCCAACTATTACTTAAATCTGGTCTCGGTGCGGGAGGGTGTGCTCTACACCATGACCGCCGAACCCATAACCTCTGATCAAGTGTTGGCGTTGCAGCGATCGTAGGCAGTTTTGAAACTATCTGGTTAGTCAAAATACGGGCGGGCAGTTCGACAGATCTCTTCCAACTGCCGTTGCGGAACTTCTCACACCAATGTGAGATAGCTATATACCGTGGACGCCCAATAAAATGTTAGCCCAGCTTTTTCCTTGATCGAATGCTTGGAAAAAGCCGGGCTAATTGTCGCTGTAAGCGCTAAGCGTGAACTGTCTTGAGGTCATTGGCGTCTCTGGCAAAGGAAATTATCCTTCTGATAGTGCTTCGCGCAGGGAGTCGGGGCCTTTACCAATTTCCCAAGTGTTCTTCAAAATTTCCCGAAATGTGGTGGTTTGGTACAGCATTGCTTCTTTGAGCTGCACAAGGAGAGTTTGAGCATCTTCTGGGGAAAGCGATTGCACTTGCTCTTCAAATACCCGAAGCTCGAACTGTTGCTCAAGGGGTAACTCTTGGCGAATATCCATGATGACGTCTCTCTAATATGACTTCATGTTTATAAATGTAACACTTTATTAAAGGTTGTGGGAATATCTCTGCCTTGCGTGGTAATTAGCTTGCTCGTCGTTTCCTATGCAAGGCATTCCACTCGGCGAACGTTACCTCGTAGCTAGCTCTATAGGGCCAAGTTTTTACAAGGTACACGTTAAGCACTGTCAAGTCTTCGCTCGTAAGTTACATGCTTTTTGGTCAGCTTTTTAGAATGATTTATGCAATTGACCAAGGCATCGCCGCAATCTGATGCAAGCCAACATACCTACCCAAGAAGCTGATCGACTTGAAGCGCTTAGGCAATACAAGGTTTTAGATACACCCGCCGAGCGTTCCTACGACGACATCACTTCGCTTGCCGCCTTCATCTGCGATGTGCCCATTGCGCTCATTAGCCTGGTCGACGCAGAGCGGCAGTGGTTTAAATCTAAGGTAGGTCTTACGGCGCAAGAGACCGGCCGAGATGTTTCATTCTGCGCCCACGCCATCTTGAGCCCAGCGATCATGATTGTGAATGACGCGACCGATGACGAGCGGTTTGCCAACAATCCGTTGGTAACTGGCGAGCTAGGCATTCGATTCTATGCTGGAGTTCCTTTGATCTCTCCTGGTGGTCAGCCGCTCGGAACGCTGTGTGTGATTGACCGAAAACCTAGGACTTTAGAAGTCTGCCAAATCAGGACTTTAGAAGCTCTGGCGCGCCAGGTGGTGATGCAGTTAGAGCTACAGCGGGTGTCTTCGCAACTGGCTGAGGCGCTAGAAAAAATGGAGCTAATGGCTGGGTTAATTCCCATTTGCTCCTATTGCAAAGGCATTCGCAACGATGAGGGCTACTGGTCAACCGTAGAGTCGTTTATTCAGAAATATTCGGATGTCGGCTTCACCCACGGAGTATGTGACAACTGTATGAAACGACATTTCCCAGAGGTAGCAGACATTTTGCTCCCAAACCTGGGGACAAGGGGGATTATTCCAGAAGAATAGGCCTACTGCACAGCTCTGTGCCCCTACTCAGCCCACTGGCGTAGCAGGTTGGCGGTGGTTTTGGTCAGCAGATCAAACTCTGGGGTTTTGCCGGTTTGGGCAAACAGGGTGCGCTTTACAGTTTCGAGGTCGAAGAGAATTTCGCGGCGGGCGGCATCGCGCACCAGGCTTTGCACCCAGCCCACGACTACAATGCGATCGCCCTTTACCACCGGCTCCACCCGATGCAGCGTAGTGGATGGGTAGACAATAGCGCTCCCCGCCGCCAGCTTGTAGGGCTGCTCGCTGTCGGCTCCCTCAATCACCAGTTCGCCGCCATCGTAATCTTCGGGCCCGCTCAAAAACACCGTCAGCGACACATCTGAGCGATAAAAGTTGGCGCCTCCCATCAGGGCATTGTCGGTATGCCGTCCGTAGCTCATCCCCACCCCGTAGCGGCTAAACAGCAGGGAATGGATGATGCGGGGAAAGGCGATCGCCTGAAACAGCGGATTTCGTGCCAGAGCCTTTTGCACCACCGCCTTCAACGGCTCAACGGCCGCCTGTTTAGCTGCCTGCTCGTTCTGCTTAACCAGCTTGGCGTGCCAGCCCGCCGTCGTCTCCCCCGGCACAAATGCGGCCTGGGCCAGGCCCGCTTTGATTTGGGCCACTTCATCTGGGGTCAGCAGGTCAGCAATGCAGACAATCATCGGCGTGAACTGGGGAGGATATAAAGTTCAAGTACAGGGTAAAGGCTCGGGAACTGACCTTGGAGTTGCCGGCTTGAATCAGGGGTGAGTTCGCTCTCGGTATTCCCCTCGCCCTCTGCCCATCTCTCCGCTCACTGCCAGCCATCTGGTGTATCTTAGTCGGGTATCGCCCGAGATTGGGCTACACCGCGTGGAGGATTCGCAATCGGTGACTTCCCTATCGCTAATGACCCTACCCCTGGGCCTGTTCTCAGTCCTTTTAGGCATGGGAGAACCCAAGCCCCTGCAGCCGTCTGGGCTCAACCCCGCCGCGTTGCAAATTGAGTGGCAGTCGCCGTGGATTGCGGAGCTGGCCCGCGATCCGGTAGTAGAGGCGATCGTGGCCGACTATGTGGCGGGGCTGCAGCGGCAGGGCTGGTCAGTGCCCGACCAGGGCGTTTGGATTCAGGTGGGCCAGAGCGCGATCGCCGAGCACCGGGGCGACGTGCTGATGCCCGCTGCCTCGCTGACTAAGCTAGCGACCACCCTGGCCGCCCTTAAAACTTGGCCCCTTGACCACCGTTTCGAGACTCGGGTAGGCATGCGCGGCACCCTTCAGGCCGATGGTGTGCTCGACGGCGACCTAGTGATTCAGGGCAGCGGCGACCCGCTGTTTGTGTGGGAAGAGGGCATCGTGCTGGCCAACCGCCTGCAAGAGCTGGGCATTCAGCGGGTGACCGGGGAGATTTTGGTCAGCGGCTCCTTCACCATGAATTTTGGGGAGGAGCCGGCGGATTCTCTGGCGGATTTGCAGCAGGCGATGTCGGCATCAACCTGGACATGGGAGGCGCGCCAGGCCTACGCCAACCTGCCGCCCGGCACGCCGCAGCCCAGCCTAGAGATTGTCGGCACAGCCCGCTGGGTGCCGGCGACGGAGCTAGAGACCAGCGATGTGGAGTGGGTGGTGCAGCATCAGTCGCTGCCGCTGGTGGCTATTCTCAAAGCCATGAATATCTATAGCAATAACGTGATGTCTGAACTGGTTGCCGGCTTGGTTGGGGGGGCGGAGCCGGTAATGGCTAAGGCTACCGCCGCCGCCGAACTGCCCGCTGGGGAGATTAGCCTGGTCAACGGTTCAGGACTAGGAGTAGAAAATCAAATGTCGGCACGGGCGGCGGTGGCCATGACAACGGCCATTCAGCGGGAATTGAGCGCTCAGGACTTTTCGGTAGCTGACGTCCTGCCGGTGTCAGGGGAAGACATGGGCACCCTCATCGATCGCCGCATTCCTGCCACGGCGGCAGTCAAGACCGGCAGCTTAGCGGAGGTCAGCGCTCTGGCGGGAATGGTGCCCACGGCCGAAAAGGGGCCGGTGTGGTTTGCGATTATCAACAAGGGCTGGGACATCCCCGACCTGAGGGTGCAGCAAGACCAGTTGTTGCAGGCGATTCAGGCTCACTGGGGTGCGGCAGAAGCGCCCGCCGACCTGAGGACGAAGGTAGTCATGCAAACGGGGCCATTTCGCTATGGCGACCCCAGCCGCAATCAGGTGGCTGAAGAGGTGGCGTCGGAATAGGGCGCAGCGTAGTGCTGGTGCAGGGCTTTGGCGATCGCCTTGGCCGCCCCGGGTAGGCCCATACGACGGCGACCATTCTCGGCAATGCTCTGAAGCCGGGAGCCATCGGCCAGGCAGGCTTGTAGCGCTGCCCCTGTTTCACTGGGCTGGCTCAGCAAAATGATCGATTGCCCCAGCAACCTTGATTGAGACTCGGCAAAGGCGTAGGTGAACTGTGGCCCAGGGCCAGGGAAGGTGAAGACGGGCTTGCCCAGGCCGACGGCCTGCTCGGTGGCGGTGCCAGCGGTCGCGATCGCCGCGTCGGCCAGGTGCAGGCATTCAGCAAAGGCATTGGTGGTCAGCACCAGCCCACCGTTGTTTCGCTGAAATGTGGGGTATTTCCCAGCAACCGGCTGCCAGCCAGCGTCTAGCAAGACATCCTTAAATGCAGCCAAGTTGAGGGAGGGAGCGAGGGCAGCGAGTAGACGCACTTGGCGATCGCCGAAGGTCTCCATTACTGATGCGATCGCGCTTACCATTCGCTGCCAGTTATCAAAAGCTTCGGGCGCGCGGGAGCCGGGCAGCAGGGCCAGGGTGAGTTGAGCTGGAGCTGGGGCAAAGGTGGCAGTCAGCTGGGCGAGCTTGTCGGCGCTGGTGTTCAGGTCGTCCATCATCGGGTTACCGGGGTAGAGGGCCGGTACCCCGCGCTTTTGCAGCAGATCAGCGGTGAGCTGGTCGCGCACAAAAGCCCCTTGGCAGCGAGGGCGAGCCATCAGCCAGCGCTCCCAGGGCACATAGACCGAGCCCGACCAGCCTTCCAGGGGAGGGCGACCAGGCAATCGCCCCGTTTCGTTACGCAGATAGTATTCTGACTTGGCGGTACCTGTGAAAAAATACTCAGCGCCACTCTGCCAGGCGATCGCCAGGGGCACGATATCCCCCACCGCCAAAATTTTGCCGCCGCTTTTGGCCCACTGGCGGGCGGTTTTGATCTGGGCTAAGGTCAACCCCACCAGCCCCCCCTGCAAATCGCGCCACAGCTGGTAGCGATCCATGTAGATAAAGCCGCCGGAAGGCATCGCTTGGGTCGGTCCCTGGATGGCAATACCCGCTTTTTCATAGGCGCGTCCCTCACCCACAATCGGCAGCGCGGCCAGGGTCGGCGCACCGGGCAGTTGGCGCAGCTGCTTGAGAATGCGAACCGCAATGCCGTCTTCGCCGTGGCCGTTACTAATGCAGAGTAGCTTCATCGTTGCGGATTCAATGCTATCGGTGAGGATTCAACCCCAATGTTGAAAACTCAACACCATTGCCAACCCTAACAGAAAATGCATAAAGCACACCTGGAGGAATTGGACCGCAGCGGAAGGCACGGTCGCCTATGGTTTGCTGGGAGGCACTTTAGGTTTGGGCTTTGGCTTTGGTTTAACGCTGGGCTCGACTAGTTTGGCCTTTGGCTTGATCTCTGGCTTGGCTTTCTTAGACTGAGGCAGTCCCAACTTTTGAGCAATGTGGTGCTGAATGTCTTCGCGATCGTAGGCGGTCTGCACCGGAAAGCGAATTAGGGGTAGTCCAGCGCTCTTGACGGCCTAGTTGAGAAAATCGTCGCGTTTGACCCGGTCTACACGCTGGTGGCTGCTGTCGTCGAGTTCAACGGCGGCTAAAACTTTGAGGCTGGCGCGATCGCAGAGCACAAAATCGAAGTGTTTAGCCGATATCTTGTTGAAAGCCCGCTGCCAGTCGCCTCGGTTGTCAGTCTGAGGCTTGAGCACATCGGCAACGCGCACCTTGCCAAAGACGAGATACTGACTTTGGGTCGCATTCTGCAACGCGTGGTAGAAAGTAGTCTCCGCTTGGGTGAACAGATACTTTTGATAGCTGTAGGAGTAGGACTGAGCGGTGTCAGTTCCGTGCGCTTGGGTCGGCTTAGGCGAGGTGGAGTTGGCCTGGCGGCTGAGGAGGGCGATCGCCACAAATCCAACCCCAGCGCAAATCAGTAACAGAACAATCAGCGATGACACGTTTTTAACGACCCTTGACGGATGCTGGGCCCAGCATGCCCGACTCAACCCTCCTGGCCTCAGGGTCGTTAAATTATTGCTAGAACGAAAAACCCCTCAATGTTTCTTTGTGAAGGAACCGGATTTCGTTGCGAAACGGCCTTGTTTTCCCTACACCACCCTTTGATTTCCTTAGGATCTGGGTTTAGACCGTTTGCCGCTGGAACGCTCGATGAAACTGCTGGTGATAGAATCCGAACTGCTGGTTGCTCAGGCTCTAAAGCTGCTGCTGGACAGCGTAGCGTGCGCGGTGGAGGTAGCCTGTATTGACCCCCGCGTCACCCACAGCGACATTGCCAGCCTAATCGTCAAGGGACCATATGACTTAGTCATTCTCGATGGGGCTGTGGGGTTGAGTCTGGGGCCAGAGTTGCGCGCCCATCTGCCCCAAAGTCGCCTACTGCTGTTGACGAGTGAGGCCCTAGACACCCCGCTCTGGGCCACAGAAACCTTGAGAAAACCCTTTGAAGCGGTAGATCTCGTTGCTCGGGTGAGTGCTCTAATCGGTAAGCCCACCGCCTTAATTAGCCCCGTGGCTGAGCTGAGCCGCTGCAAACGGCTAGAGCTTTCCCTCAAGGCGTCGGAGGCGAAGCTCAGCAGCATTTTAGACAGCTCGATCGCGGCGATCGCCAGCTTTCAAGTCTATGCTGATGGCTGCTGGGAGCATGTATATTGGTCTGCCGGGTGCGAGCATCTGTTTGGCTACCCTCGTAGCGTCTACGACGACAAACAGTTTTGGCTGGCCCAGGTGCATCCCGACGATCGCGATCGGGTGATTATGCCCCTATTTAAAGACTTTTTTGCCGGTGGTCAGACCACCGCTGAATACCGATTTCGCCATCAGGATGGCACAATGCGCTGGGTTCACAGCGACTTTGCTTCGCGCGAGATTGCCGCTGGCTTTTGGGTGGTGACTTCTGTTAACTACGACATTACCGAGCGCAAGCAGCTAGAGCGCGATCGCGATCGGTTCTTAGCGGTGGGGTTTGATCTGCGCACGATTAGCGATCGCAGCGGCTACTTTCGCTGGGTCAGCCCTACCTTTGAGCAGGCCCTGGGCTGGACCGCCGCCGAAATGACCGCTGTTCCCTGGCGTGACTTTGTCCACCCCGACGATTTGGCAGCCTCTGTCAACGAAACTACCGCGATCTTCGAAGGGCGCAACACCTTGGCCTTTGAGAATCGCTACCGCCACAAAGACGGCTCCTACCGCTGGCTGCTGTGGAAGGCGCGGCTTCATGCCGACGACGATCGGATCTATGGCGGCGCGATCGACATTACCGAGCGCAAACGCTCCGAGGCCGCCCTGCGCGACTCAGAAGAAAAGTATCGCCTGCTGTTCAACTCTATGGACGAGGGGTTTTGCGTCATCGAGATGATTTTTGACGAGAGCGATCGCCCCATTGACCATCGCTTTCTCGACATCAACCCCACCTTTGCCCAGCAGACCGGCCTGATCGATGCCAAGGGCAAACGCGTCCGCGAAATGGTGCCCAACCTCGAAACCCACTGGTTTGAAAAGCTGGGCCGAGTGGCGCTCACCGGTGAGCCCGTGCGCTTTGAAGATCACGCCGAAGAAATGGAGCGCTGGTTCGACGTATTTGGCTTTCGCTTCGGCGCACCGGAACTGCGTCAGGTGGCGGTGCTGTTTCGCAATGTCACCGAGCGGCGGCAGGCCGACGCCGCCCTTAAGGAGAGCGAGCGCAAGCTGCGGGCCATCTTTGACAGCACCTTTGAGTTTATTGGTCTGCTTAAAACTGACGGCACCGTGCTCGACGTCAACCGCACGGCCCTGAGCGTGATTGCGGCTGAAGCCGAGGCGGTGATTGGCCAGCCCTTCTGGCTCACCCCCTGGTGGGATCACTTTCCTGAGCAGCGGGAGCGCCTGCGGCAGGCGATCGCCCGCGCCGCCCTGGGCGACACCATCCGCATGGAAAACCAGCACATCTGGGCCGATGGCTCCACCGCCTGGGTCGACTTCTCCATTAAGCCAGTTCTAGATGAGCAGGGTCAGGTGATTATGCTGGTGCCCGAGGGGCGCGATATCACTGGGCGCAAAACCGCCGAGCGCAAAATTCGCGAACAGGCGGCCCTGCTCGATATCGCCTCCGACGCCATCACCGTGCGCGACCTCGACCACCACCTGCTCTACTGGAACCGGGGGGCCGAGCGCCTCTACGGCTTTGCCGCCGAGGAGGTGGTGGGCCAGGTGGCCTACGACCTGCTACGCAGCGAAACCGCCCAGCACGGCGAGATGATGCCCGCCCTGCTAGAGCGCGGCGAGTGGCGCGGCGAACTCGACCGGTTTACTAAAACCGACCAAGCGGTGACCGTCGCCGCCCGCTGGACCCTGGTGCGCGACGAAGCTGGGCGGCCCAAGTTTATTCTCACGGTCGAGACCGACATTACCGCTAAAAAGGCTCTAGAGGCGCAGTTTTACCAGGTCCAGCGAGTTGAGAGTCTGGGGCGGTTGGCCAGCGGCATTGCCCACGACCTCAACAACGTATTTACCCCGATTGTCACGATCGCCCAACTGCTGCGCCTCACCCAGCATCACCTCAGCGACAAAGCTCAAGATCATCTGCGACTGCTGGAAGAGAGCGCCAAGCGCGGGGCCAGCATGGTGCAGCAAATTTTGTCAATTACTCGCAGCAGCAGCGGCACGCGCACGGAGGTCAATTTGGGGCCGCTGCTGCAAGATCTGGGGCACATCTTGCAGCAGAGTTTTCCCAAGCACATAGACCTGCACCTGCCGAAGCCAACTTTGGCCAGAGGCCAAGAGCTGCGGGTCAGCGTTGACCCAACCCACCTGCACCAGGTGCTGATGAACCTGTGCGTCAACGCCCGCGACGCTATGCACGAGGGCGGTAGGTTGACCCTGGCGGCGGAGCTGGTAACGGTGGATGTGGCCCTGGCTCAAGCCCACCTCGATGCTCATGCGGGGCAGTATGTGCGGCTGACGGTAGCCGACACGGGCACGGGCATTGACCCAGAGCTGCGCGATCGCATCTTTGACCCTTTCTTTACCACCAAAGCACCGGGCCAGGGCACCGGGCTGGGGCTGGCCACGGTGTTGGGCATTGTTAAGGCCAGCGATGGCTTTGTGCAGGTGGTCAGCGAGGTGGATGAGGGCACCCAGATGCAGGTCTATCTGCCGGCCCTCACCCAGCCCTCGGTCAGCGATGCCCCCGAGGCCGACGGGCCCGGCGCTCCCCAGCAAGGCCGGGGGGAACTGCTGCTGGTGGTAGAGGACGATGCCTCGGTGCAAGATTCGGTGCGATCGCTGCTGCTCAGCTACAACTACCGCATTGTGATGGCCAGCAATGGCTTCGAGGCGCTGGACTGCTTTGTTCAGCAGCCGACCTCCCTGGTGGTGGTCGATATGATGATGCCGGGCATGGATGGCATTACCCTGATTCAGCGGCTTAAAGCTATGCAGCCCAGCGTTAAAATTATTGGCACCAGTGGCTTGCCCACCTATCAGGAGAAGGCGCTGGCTGCTGGAGCCAGCACCTTTTTGCTCAAGCCCTACGACCTCAGCGACCTGCTCGACGCGATCGCCCTGCTGCTGCATTAGCCCGCTAAGGGAAGCTCGTTTAACAGCCCCGTGGCGGTACTCGGCTACCCGCATTAATGCGGTTAAGGTTGTTGAGGTTTAGCAAGGCGCTGCCATAGCGCACTACGCTGGGGCTAACCTGGCGACCTCGACGCACTTGCAAATAGCTGCTGGGTCCAAAACTTTGAAATGTCTCTCCGGTGCTGAGGACTTTAGCCCCCTGCAAATTTTGAACCGCAAAGCCCGATATCGTATTGCCACTTACCTGGCCTTGCACACAAATCGCTTCCCCATCAACATAGCCAAATACCCCTGTAATAGCGCTGCCCCGCTTGCTGAAAGTAAAGGTGACGCCACCGTTTGCAAGTAACGCCGCATCGGAGACAACACTGCTGCTAGGGGTGCTGTTCCAGTAGCGGTAGGTACCGTCTGGAAAATCTTGCACTCGGCTGAGGGCAGGCCGTGGTTCTGGGTTAGGTTCTGATATGACTTGGGCTTGGGTAATCAGCATCACCGTTTCTGTGTCAGCGCATTCGGGATCGCCTTGACACGAAGCCGCTTGGATGTCGCCCATTTCATAGGTAAATCGTACCTGCTCGCCAACGAGATTTTGCTCACAAATCTCAAAGTCGGCAAATTCTGTAAACGTTTCTCCCTCGTCATTTACCACTTCGACATAACAGGCGCGATCGCCCACATTTAAGCTTTGAACAGTGCCTATAGCAGGCTGCTGAGCCTTGCTGGGCTGTATTGATAGTAGGGGTAAGCCCAGCGCTAATAGTGCGATTGAGAGCAAGAAGTTTGTTTTTTTATGTAGCATAGTTTGGTAGACGTAGAATGGTTATTGACAAGTAGACATCCCCAATTAAACATGACTCTGATTCGCTAAAAGCATTCCTATGCGGTTCTTAATAGAGATAATCAAATAGGACGACCTACCATCAAAAAACTGATTTAACATAGAGTATAGGTAAGATAGTTTGATTGCGAGGTGCTTGACCTAACCAAGGCTGCGACTCTGCTGTAATATAATCGATCAAAATTTGTGCCCAGCTGGTGGAGAATGAATCCATTTGAGCGTGTAGCTTGATAAGCAAACACGCGTGTCTTAGAAAACGTAGGATGCGTTGTCGGCTTTAGAGTTGTTGCAATCCTCAGCTTTCCTTCGGATCGCAACGAACCATTTTTTCATAGGGCGATTTACTAACAAGTGCTATGCAATGGATAAGCAACAATTATTGCCGTAGATATAAGACTATAGGTTGTCGCTGATAGCGATCGCTAGACAGAGAGAATCACAAGAATCGTTTACAGTCAGCAGTAGCGCTTATCCCTCTTGAGAGAGCCCCACAAAGTATCAGGGTTTGTTACAGTCACAGAGATAGTAAGAATGGCAAGCGCATGTTTTTCAGCCAAGCTTCTACATCGCAATCCCAGTTGCATGAGCATTCTGTTGATCTGGGGGATTGCAAGATTTTTTATACCCTGGGCGGGCTGAAGTTAGACTCAGTTCCTATCGTGCTTCTGCACGGTTGGGGAATTTCTGTTGTGCCTTATCATGAAGTCCTGACCCTCCTGGCACAGCACCATCCTGTAATTGCTCCTGATTTGCCCAGTTTTGCCCGCTCGCCCTACTCCAACCTCATTCCCGATTACGACGGCTACGCTAAACTTCTACTTTCGTTTCTGGATGCCTTAAATCTTCAACAAGTACACCTGGTAGGGCACTCGTTTGGAGGAGGAATTTCAATTGCTTTATCTGCTCTTGCTCCAGACAGAATAAAAAGTTTGATTCTAGTAGATAGTACCGGCATTCCGACTGTATCTATCCCAGAGATAATACCAAGAAGGGCGATTGAAATGACAGCCCAATTGCTTCTTCCAAGACTAAGATTAAAATTGGTTGATATTCCCCGAGTCTTCTCCCATAACCTTTTGTTTAACACGGGAAACGTTATTCAAGCGTTACTACTTTCCTTACAGGTAAATCTGAAACATTTACTGCCAAAAATTAAAGCTCCTTGCTTATTGTTATGGTCAGAAAAAGACCTGACTGAACCGATAAGTGTCGCACGGGAGATGGCTGCAATAATTCCAGATTCCAGATTAGTTACTGTAGAGGAAGGCTGGCACGAATGGGGACTCTGGTATCCCGAGAAATCTACATCTCTCATGCTTGACTTTATTCATCAAGTCGAGCGTACCAACGCAGTTACGACAGGCTTTGCTTAAATTAGGGAGCGATCGGCAAACGTAAGGTGCTTTGTCAGCTTTAGGATCGTTGTAATCCTCAGCATTTAGCAGAGATCTGTCTGATTCATCCCACTTTTATGAAGATGCTGTTGACTTTTTTGTAAACCTTTCAACAAAGAGGAATATTGGGGTTCAATTTTATCGTCCACGCCTAGGTAATTCATTGTGTGAGTCACCGGAAGTGTATACGGTTGATTGGCTAGTGTCCTTTTCTCTTGAGGAGTTAGCTCCCATCAAAGACTTTCTCTCCATGAGGGACGTAAACGGGTTCAACAGCGAAAATCAGACATTTTCACCGACGTCCATTCCATATCCTTTTAGCGTTGGGTAGATTTTGCGTATCTACCTGATGCTTTTGTACTTCAGAGCCCATAGGGCTCGGGTTGAAGGGCCACTTGGTTAGCAATCGCCTCATAGAGCCGGTCTGATATGAGCGTGTAGGCCTCATCGGTTAACCCCGCTGGGCTTTGAAACGCCTGCCCCGCAAAGTCTTCATAGAGCGGGTAAAAATTCAACACCTGAGCATTGGCTGACTGGGTCTTGGCCTGGTTAGCAACAGCAGCTAAGCCTGCAAAACCAGTGCGCATTTGCTCCAGGTAAGCATTGTCTAATTCGCCCAAAATCGCCGATTCTTCAGGAGTCAAAGACTCTGGTTTGCGACTAGAGATCTCTGGCTCAATGGCGATGATGAGACGCTTTTTATTGGCTGCGGCCCAGCTCACCATCTGCCGCATGTGGCGACCGTAGCGATCGATGCGCTGTTCGAGTTCGGCTTGGTCGGCGGGCAGGCGATCGCTGAGGGTGGCATCCAAAGTGGGTGAGTAGAGATTGAGCGGTTCTGCCAGGCGCGGCTCTGCTTGCTGGCTTTGCAGACCGTAGCGTTTGATGCCCTGCACCACATAGAGCTGGTCAAACCAAGCCCGTGTCTGCTCACTCAGCTGAGCGCCAAACGACTGGCTTTCCCCGGTCAAATATTGCTCTAGCCCCGGCACATCGCTGCCCCGGTCGGCGCTAGGCAACATCAGGTCGGCGTAGCCCCCCATCACCACTACAAAGTCTGGATTGTAAGCGGCCACCCGCTGGGTCAGCATGGCCAGCGCATTGCCCGATGCGTAACCGGGTACGGCTGCATTCACAACTCGATATTGCCCATCGCGAATGCGCGGTGGCAGCGCTAGGGCTTTTTGCACCTGGTCAGCCCGAAAGGGCAGCGCACTGGGCTGAAACTGCCCAGGGTTAGCCCGCTGCTGGGCGACTTGATCGTTGAGCCGGGTTTCTAACTTGCTGGCAAAGGTGGTTTGGTTGTTGGAGCTAAGCTGCCCAAAAGCCGTCGAACCACCGAGGACAAAAATTCTAATCTCCCCTGCTGCCTTGGCGCTGGGCACGGCTTCTTCGTCTCGAAAGCCGCTGTCGTTGATCTGCCAAAAATTGCTCTGCTGGTTGCCCGCCAGCCGATAGCCCAATAGGGGGTCGCGCAGCGCGTTCAACTTGCCGTCGCTGGGCAGACCCGCGTAGGGCTGGCCATTTCGGCTGACAAACCGCAGATGGTAAGAATCAATGACATCAGAGGCCGGATTAGCGGTGAAGCGATCGCTGGTGCCCGTGGCGTGGGCTACCAGTCGCGTTAGCAACTCAATGCCAACAGGAATGCCAATCAGCAGCAGCAGAAACAGCGCCAACCGTAAACGGCGACGCGGCTTCTTCCTTTTGTATTGGTAACTGCTGTACATAAATTCCGCCACTCTCAAGTCCTACACATCAATAGGCAAATTAGCAGATCGATTGTAGGCGATCGCCGCCCCTTTGCTCGAATGGCCCTCAAATTGCAGTCAAACTTGGCACAGTCCATTATGAAGAGTCCAGGCCACGAGTTTAACCCCTTAACGTAGAAGCCAAAAGGGCAGCTTATGTTCCGCAACGCGCCAAATTGCTCAAAATCTACATAAATCAGGCGCGGCTAGCCTACCTGAGCGAGTGCTTTAAAGGTGAGCCACTGTAGCTTTTAGTCATCTATTGATACCACTTGCCTTTCTTAAAAAGCGGGATTTAGGGAGATCTTCACTTCTGCTACAAAAAACAGAACTTACCAATTGCCTTCTGATACAAAATCCGCCTTGAAAGATCCCGGTTCAAAACGGAGATCTCGTAGGGGTATTGCACTGCAATGCCCCTACAAACCGGGTGTAACCAAATAGGATTCGGTATGAAGAATATTCTATTAGTGTAGTGCTTATTTACTCCAGACAGAGGATTGTAAGATTCTCTCAAGTGAGATAAATAGCCTGATCTGTAAACTCTTTGACAGGCGGCAGATCAGGTAATCAAATATCTCTAGGGCTGTAAAAAACAACTTTAAAACAACCATGATCTCGCGACTTGTAAAAAGCAAAATAATTAATTTCATTTCCCCCAGCTTCAGGGTGCTGGGGGAATAAAGATAGAGTGATCTGCAAAGCGTCTAGACGAACATGGCAGTTTTGGTCGTTAGACCCCTAGACTGGCGCGGGTGCGGGAGCCGACAACGCCATCGGCGGTTAAGCCTCGGCTGGCTTGATACTGGCGCACGGCGCGATCGGTGCCGGGGCCAAACACCCCATCGGCTACTACCGAAAATCCGGCGCGGGCGATCGCCTGCTGCACAGCCCGCACATCGTTGCCTCGGGTATAGGGGTTGGCCAACCGCAGCACTCGTATAAAGGAGGGCGAGGTCGGGGTGGGTGGGGTGGTGGCCTGCTGTTGTAGCCTTGTCCAGGTTTCGGGACCGACGACGCCATCGGCGGTCAGACCTCGGCTGGCTTGAAACTGGCGCACGGCGCGATCGGTGCCAGGGCCGAAGATGCCGTCGGCGGTGACGGCAATGCCCTGGCGGCTGAGGGCCTGCTGCAGCGTCAGCACGTCGCTGCCCGAGGTGAGCGGGTTGGTGAGCCGCAGCAGCCGGTTTTGGGCAAGGGATGGGGCAGGAGGCGACTGTTGCAGCCGCGCCCAAGTTTGGGGGCCAACAACACCATCAGCCGGAAGGCCCTGCGATCGCTGAAACTGCTCGACGGCGATCGCCGTCGCCGGACCAAAATATCCGTCCGCAACTAGATTTGCCCCCCAGCGCACCAGCGCCTGCTGCACCTGCTGCACATCCTGACCATTGGTGTAGGGGTTGGTGAGGGATAGCAGTCGCGGTCCCGATGCTGTCGGTACCCCGCCGCCGCTGCCCGATACTGCGGGTCGGTTGGCTAGATAGGCCTGGGCCTCTTGGCTCAGGTAGCGGTTGCCGCTGGGAGTGCGACCGCCCGCTAGATAACGCTGCCCGGCGGTGCTGAGGGCTACCCCCGGCGTGCCTGCTAAAAACACATTGGCCTCCGATAGGCGGCGGCGCAGCAGCCCTTCCTCCACATTGGTGCCAGGGTTACGGTAGAGAATAAGGGCCGCCTCAAGGTTCTGCCACTCCTGATTGCGCAGCACCCGCGAAATGGTTTCAAAACCGCTGGACCCGTAAAAGTAGGCGCCCAGATTGTAGGCAAAGCTGAGAATCGCCCCCCGCTGGTTGTCATTCATCGTTGACCAGGTGGGAATGCGCTCCTGCGGCGGTAGATAGTTGTTGGCGACTTGCCGCATTAGTAGCTCGTCGGCCTCTTCTCGGGTGATGCGATCGCCCAACTTAAAGGGCTGGCCATTCTTATCGCGGGTTGAGCCCCAGCCGATGGTGATGGGCAAATTCCCGGTCTTGGGGTCTGGATAGGCTTGTAAACTCAAGCCCTCAAAAGTTTTGATCAGGTCTAGACCTGGCGTGGGCACCCCAGCCATAGCAATTACCTCGCGGAAAACGTTAGAACTTACCGCAAGTGTATCTAGACTCTGGGATGTCTTCGCTAGACCAAACGGCTAGGTCCGGCCTTAAACCGCTAGCCTCCCTACCCGAGGGCTAGGGCCAAAGGGTGCCGGTGGGACGACAGTGGCTAAAAACCTCGTGCCAGTTCACCACTGAGCCGATCACAGCGATCGCCGGAGCTTCAAACCCCGTCTCTGCCACCTGGGCCACGATGGTAGTCAGCGTGCCAATCAGTGTTTCTTGTTGCGGGTAGGTGCCCCAGCGAATTAGCGCCACGGGGGTATCGGCGCTAAGGTCGGCCGCGAGCAGCTCGGCGGTAATCGTCCCTAGGTTGTGAATGCCCATGTACACCACAATGGTTTCAGACCCCTGTGCCAGAGCGCGCCAGTTCACCCTCGGTCGATACTTGCCGGCCGACTCATGGCCGGTCACAAAAGTCACCGACGAACTCTGGCTGCGGTGGGTCACCGGAATGCCCGCATAGGCCGGCACCGCGACTCCAGCCGTAATGCCCGGCACCACCTCCACCCGAATGCCGGCTTCTATCAGGGCGGCCATTTCTTCGCCGCCGCGTCCAAACACAAAGGGATCGCCCCCTTTGAGGCGCACTACCACAGCGTGGGCCTTGGCCTGATCAATGATCAGCTGATTGATTTCCTCCTGCCCTAGGGAATGGCGACCGCGTCGCTTGCCCGCGTTGATCACCGTGGCCTGGGGGTTAATCATGGCCAAGATAGGAGCGCTTACTAAGGCGTCGTGGATGACCACATCAGCGCACTCCAGCAGCCCCTTGCCCCGCAGCGTAAACAGGCCCGGATCGCCCGGCCCTGCGCCGACCAGGTAAACCATGCCGTAGGGTTGGCCCCCCTGGGGCTGAACTGTAGGCCGAGAAGCTGCCGACACCATAGGCGTGATAAATCCAAACAAAAGGCAAAGAGGCTGGCTGAGGAAATTGGCCATTCCCTAGGGTAGACCGTTGCCGACCCAAGGTAGCGATCGCTGTGTCTAAGATACGAGCGACGACGGGTGAACCGCGTGGCGAAAGGCCACGCGCTGCATTGGCACCAGCGCCTGCTGAGGCTTGGTCGGTATGCGATCGAGGGCAAGGTCAATCACCAGGTTGGCCAGTTCGGGCGAAGGCCCCAGCGGCGGCAGCAGATGAAACCCCATTCGAGGAAAGCGCTCGGCCAGCTCTTCGGTGTGGTGGGTAATGGCATCGGTGGTGCTGCCCGCAAACAAGAAATAGGGCAAAATTGCCACCCGCTGCACCCCACTCTGCATATAGTGAATCACTTGGGTGTCTAGACTGGGAGCGACAGCCCAAAAGGCGGCAGTGCCCCCCAGCCCCTGAGCCAGGGTGTAAATAGGAGCATTGCCCCCGGGTCGGCGGCTGCCGTGGGACAACACAATTAGCGCTTCGGTGGCGGTGGTGCTTAGCTTGTGGCGCAGAAGACCTATAAGACCGGGATGGCTGCCCAAGTGCGGGCAGATCTCTAGGTTTAGGTCCGGCAGCTCGTGACGGGCCAGCTCGACCTCCGCTGGAATGTCTTCCATCACGTGGACGCCAGCCAGCAAAAACAAGGGGAGCACCCGCACGCGATTGACCCCGGCGGCCTGAGCCCGCTGGCTAAAGGCGACAATTTGCTGATGCAGCGGCACGGCTCCAACTTCAAGGCAGGCGGTGCCCACTAGGGGACCATTCACCGTCTCGGGCTGAGAGACTCGGCTGCGAAAAATACCGGCTTCTTCCCCAAGAGGGCTAGTCGTGCTGGGACGCAGCCAGTCTAACGCTGGAGCCCGCCGTAGAAATGATGCCGCCTGACTAGTCGCCGATCGCTCCATTGCCGCCCGTTCACCAAGCTCCATACGGCTATCTAGCTCCATACAGCTATCTGAACAGTTTGGGGGGCTCGGCTGGTTCCCCCATAGGCCAGGTTCCTGCGATCGCACGAAGTGAGCTAACCGCTCCATGCCTTGCCCGGGTCGTGGGTCGCGGCTACCGTGAGACACTAATAGATAAGCTGTCGATGCAGATGCAGACACAGGCAAACTCTAACTCTCTAAACAACAGCAGCAGGTCATCCACACACCGCTCAACCCTGGGGCTAGCGCACTACAGAGGGAAATCTTGCCGCCTTACAACAAGTAGTGCTGGCCCCTCATTATAAAGATTTAGTTCAAGGCGTCTGGTATCGTATCCATCAAAAGGTATGAGGGTTAGTTAGCTCGATATTTGGCAGCCCCAAGTAGCTCAGCTCCCAGACCCATTGTGGTAAAGTAAAAACTGGTTTGCGGGTGTAGTTTAGTGGTAAAACCTTAGCCTTCCAAGCTAATGATGGGGGTTCGATTCCCCCCACCCGCTTAGATGTTGTGCAGTGACTCACTATTTATCATCAGTAACGTATCAGTGTCGTTGAGGCCAGATTAATTTCATTGAGACATAGTGGTGTCGTCAAGCCGCTGGTGACACATTGTTTGTTTTCTAGGAAAAGCCTTTAGAAGGCTAAGGCTTTACCTTTCAACTTGCTTAAGGCCTTGTCGGCGCTGCTTTTTAAGCCATAATTTCTAGAATTTGCCGAAGTAGCAAGGTTGCAGGCCTTTCAGCTTCCCCTGTTTAGGGTGGTTGATTGTGACGGCAGCTTAAATAAACAATGCCTTCTGAGGCGAATTTAGGACAAAGGGTGAGCCTTGAACGATGAATGGAATAGCTAGCGGGAAAGACACCTTGCTGCATCCACAGGGGATAACCATTGACGTTGTGTAGCTGTAGGATGCGATCGCCCTATTTAGCCTCATGTGACCTGCCGGGCTAGCCGAGCAAAATAAATATACACCTACCCCCTTGACTCTCTAGCTCACTGGAAGCTTCACCATAGAGCCATACGAGTTCAAAGGCTTAGCCATGACGATTCAGCTGACTGTTCCTAACCTGGCCTGTTCTGCCTGTGTCAATACTGTCACTCAGGCAATTCAAGCAATCGATGCCACGGCCCAGGTGAATGCCGACCCCAAAACGAAGCAGGTCAACGTTACCACCGCAGCCTCAGAAACCGAGATTAAGCAGGCGATCACCACCGCCGGCTACACCGTTGCTTGAGCCCGCAGCCTACTCAAAATTTGAGGATCAAAGCGATGCAAAATCAAACCTTTAAGCTGCGGGGCATGAGCTGTGCCGCCTGCGCTAGCAATGTCGAAGCCGCCATTCGCTCGGTGCCCGGTGTCGATGTCTGTAACGTCAATTTTGGAGCTGAGCAAGCGGCTGTCACCTACAACCCTCGGCAAACGAATCCAGCCGAGATTCAGGCGGCGGTGGATGAGGCGGGCTACAAGGCCCAGCCCCTAGACGATGTTATGGCCCCAGAAGACGATGCCGAGCGGCGAGAGCGAGAAGCTGAAAACCGCAAACTCACTCGCAAAGCTGTGTTTAGCCTGGCGATCGCCGCCATTTTGGTGATCGGCTCGCTGCCGATGATGACGGGGTTGCCAATTCCCTTTATTCCGACGTGGCTGCACAACCCTTGGGTTCAGCTGGTGCTAACCACGCCCGTGCTGTTCTGGGCCGGGAACTCCTTTTACCTCAACGCCTGGAAAGCTCTCAAGCGCCACTCGGCCAGCATGGACACGCTAGTGGCCGTGGGTACCGGCACCGCGTTTCTCTACTCGCTGTTCCCTACCCTCTACCCCCAGTGGTTCATCGACCAAGGGCTCTATCCTGACGTGTACTTTGAAGCTGCTGCGGTGATTATCGCCCTGATTTTGCTGGGGCGACTGCTGGAGAACCGGGCCAAGGGCCAAACCTCCGAAGCCATCCGCAAGCTGATGGGGTTGCAGGCCAAAACCGCGCGGGTGATTCGCCGGGGTCAAGAAGTTGATATTCCCATTGCTGAGGTGGTGCTGGGCGACATCATTCTGGTGCGTCCTGGCGAGAAAATTCCGGTGGATGGCGAAATCGTCGAAGGCTCGTCCACCCTGGATGAGGCAATGGTGACGGGGGAAAGCGTGCCCGTGCAAAAGACCGTGGGCGACGAGGTGATTGGGGCAACCCTGAATAAAACCGGCAGCTTCAAGTTTCGCGCTACCCGCGTGGGCAAAGATACCTTCCTGGCGCAGATCGTCAAGCTAGTGCAGCAGGCCCAGGGGTCAAAGGCCCCGATTCAAAAGATGGCCGATCGCGTGACGGCCTGGTTTGTGCCGATGGTGATGGCGATCGCCATTCTCACCTTTATCGTCTGGTACAACGTCATGGGCAACGTCACCATGGCGCTGATTACCACCGTGGGCGTGCTGATTATTGCCTGCCCCTGTGCCCTCGGCCTGGCGACGCCGACCTCAATCATGGTGGGCACCGGTAAAGGCGCTGAGAATGGCATTCTGATCAAAGGAGCCGACAGCCTAGAGTTGGCCCACAAAATCCAAACCATCGTGCTGGACAAGACTGGGACAATTACCCAGGGCAAACCCACGGTGACCGATTACCTAACCGTAAACGGCACCGCTACCGAACTGCATCTGCTGAAACTGGCGGGATCTCTCGAACGCAACTCTGAGCATCCCCTGGCCGAAGCCGTGGTCAACTACGCTCAATCACAAGGGGTGACCCTAGAGAATTCCCAAAGCTTTGAGGCCATTGCTGGCAGCGGCGTTCAGGGCACTGTGTCTGGGCAGCGAGTTCAAATTGGCACCCACCGCTGGATGCAAGAACTCGGCATCGCCACCGATCGCCTACAGCAGCAGTGGGAGCGCACCGAATACCTGGGTCGTACCGTGGTGTGGTTGGCCGTTGATGGCCGGGTGAAAGCCATTTTGGGCATTGCCGATGCGGTCAAACCCTCCTCTGCCGCTGCCATTCGCACTCTGCAACGCATGGGCCTAGAGGTGGTGATGCTAACCGGCGACAACCGCCGCACCGCCGAGGTGATCGCCCGCGAAGTCGGTGTTACCCGCGTCTTTGCCGAGGTGCGCCCCGACCAAAAAGCCGCCCAGGTCGAAAGTCTGCAACGGGAGGGCAAGATCGTGGCCATGGTGGGCGACGGCATCAACGACGCGCCTGCGCTTGCTCAAGCCGATGTCGGCATGGCGATCGGCACGGGGACAGATGTGGCGATCGCCGCCAGTGACATCACCCTAATCTCTGGCGACCTGCACGGCATCGTCACCGCCATTCAGCTTTCCCGCGCCACTATGGCCAACATTCGCCAAAACCTGTTCTTCGCCTTCATCTACAACGTCGCAGGCATCCCGATCGCGGCGGGCATCCTCTATCCCATCTTTGGCTGGCTGCTCAGCCCGATTATTGCCGGAGCCGCGATGGCCCTCAGCTCCGTGTCAGTAGTGACGAATGCGCTACGGTTGCGGAATTTTCGGCCCAAGTTGCGAGGGTGATAGGGGTACGGGGTGATGGAGTGATTGGGTGATTTAAGTGTTGAATCCTCAATTACTCCCCAACTCCCCTACCCCATTACTCCCCCACTCCCTACTCCCTCACCCCCCATTCCCAGGTTCTTTCCCATGAAACTCAAACACCTTACCCTCAGCGGTTTCGCCAGTTTGGTCCTCACCACCACCCTTGCCAGCGGTACCCTAGCCCAAATGGACCATACGGGCATGGCTGAGTCCACTGGGCAGTTTCAGCGCATCGAACAACCCCTATGGTCTAGAGTTGCCGTTACCAGTGCTGGGCTAGGGCTGATCGGCCTCGAACTCTGGTGGTTCTTATTCAGCAAACCTAAGTCTCGCCAAGCTACGGCTACGGACGGTGTGCAGGAAGTCACCGTTACCGTCGATGGGGGCTACGATCCCAGCCACATCGTAGTGCAGGAGGGGCAGCCAGTGCGGCTGAATTTTTACCGCAAAGATCCCAGCAGTTGCTTAGAAGAAGTGCGCTTCCCTGATTTTCGCATTGCCCAGGTGCTGCCGGTAAATCAGACTACGGCAATCGAGTTCACCCCAACCCAGCCCGGTCGCTACGAGTTTGCCTGCGGCATGAACATGTTTCGCGGCACCGTCGAAGTGGTGGCCAATGGTGGTCAAGCCATCCTGCCTGAACCTATGACCGCCGTGAAATTTGCCCATTCCCCAGCTTATGCTGTAGATGCTGCCGCCGATGTGGGCTGACTCGCATCTGCTTTCACGTTCCAATTAGTGAAGAACACGGGCGTAGACTGGGTCGGCGCGAGTACCCTGGCAACGGGGATAAACCTGGCCAACCCCCTGAGGTGCCGCCAATTATGCTGATCTACGGTCTGTGTTTCATTGTCGGGGGCATTTTTGTCTTGTTGGCTGCCGTCGGCGGGCTGGATGGCGTAGACATCGACACCAATCTTGACTTCAATGTCGAAGCATCTGCCAGTGTTGACGACATTGACGCAGGCACCCAGATTGACCAAACGCTGACGGCTCTGCGCGATCGCTGGTGGCTGCCCTTTCTCAGCCTGCGGTTTTGGACCTTTGCCCTCTGCTTTTTTGGTCTGACGGGGCTATTGATCAACCTAGTACAGCCCAACTTAGCGGTCTGGTTAGGAACGCTAATTGCACTACTGATGGGTCTGTTTTGTGGGCTGGTGGCGGCGCTGGTGCTGCGATCGCTCGGTCGGCAGTCGGTTAGCAGCCTGATTCGTCCCGAAACCCTGACGGGCCAGATCGCCACGGTAGAAATTCCTTTCGATACCGACAGCCGAGGCAAAGTCAGCCTCAGCATTGCTGGCTCGACCGTCAGCTTTTTTGCCATTACCCAGGAAGACCGCGAGTTTCGCGTTGGCGAAACGGTGCTGGTGGTGGGGATGGAGCACAACAAGCTGTGGGTGGCCGCGGCTGAGGGGTTGAGGGAGTAGGGAGTGGGGGAGTGATGGAGTGGAGGAGTTAGAAAAGGCATCCTATCACCCTGTAACTCCATCACCCGATCACCCTATCACTCCCTCCCATTTTCAATATGGCCTGGTGCTAGCGATGACGACTCAAGGAAGAGGTTATGTATGGCGGATGGAATGACTAGAGCCGATACGGTGGCGATCGCGGAGGTGATGCCACCGGTGTCGGTGATTGGGCAGAGCGGGGGGCGGGCTTTGGGGGGGGGGGCGATCGCCGTCCTGATCTTCGTGGTGCTAATTACCATTTGGGGCGTCAACGCCCTGGTGCAGATCTGCGACCCCAACAAAATTTTGATTATCTCCGGGCGCAAGTATCGCCGGGCCGACGGGCAAACCCTGGGTTACCGGGTGATCTACGGCGGGCGAACCTTCCGCATTCCTATTCTCGAAACGGTCAAAACCATGGATTTGACCACCATGCCGGTGCCAATTGAGGTCACCAACGCCTACTCAAAGGGAGGCACGCCGCTGGATATTCAGGCGATCGCCAATGTCAAAATCGCTCGCGACGAGGTGCTGGTCGGCAATGCGATCGAGCGCTTTTTAGGCCGAGGTCGCGAAGAAATTTCTCGGGTGGCGCGGGAAACCCTGGAGGGCAACCTGCGTGGCGTGGTGGCCACCCTCACCCCCGAACAGTTGAACGAAGACCGGCTCCAGTTTGCCGAGCGCATCGCCAGCGACGTGCGTAACGACTTGGTCAAGCTGGGGTTGCAGCTCGACACCCTCAAAATTCAAAGCGTCGCCGACCAGGTTGACTACCTCAACTCCATTGGGCGGCGGCAGATCGCCAACGTGGTGCGCGATGCCGAAATTGCTGAATCTAACGCCGTCGCCGAAGCCGAGCAAATTGAAGCCGACAGCAGCCGCGAGGCCGAAGTCGCCAAAACCCAGGCCCGCACCGTAATTCAAGAAAAAGAAAACGAGCTGCGCCGCATCACTGCCGAGGTCGAAAAGCAGGCTCGCATCGAAGAAGAGCGCACCCTGACAGCCGCCGAAGAGGCCCGCGCCCGCGCCCAGCGAGAACTTCAAGCGATTCGCGCCCATTTGGAACAGGCCCGCCTAGAGGTGGAAAAAGTGCTGCCCGCCAAGGCCCAACAGCGCGCTCAAGAGTTTCAGGCCCGAGGGGCCGCCGCCACCCTCGAAGAAAACGCTAAGGCCTCGGCCCAAGCCAGCCAAATGCTGGTTCAGGTCTGGCAAGAAACGGGAGTAGATGCCTCCCAGATCTTTTTGGTGCAGCAGCTCGAAATGGTGCTCAAAGAGGCGGGGCGAATTCCCGGTCGCCTGCACCTAGGGCAAGTGAACGTAATTGACAACGGCGACGGCAAGGCGATTGCATCGCTACTCAACGCCTACCCCGAAATGGTGAAGCAGTTTCTGCGTCAGTCCGAAGACATCCTCGGTATTCCTCTAGCCGCTATCTCTCCCCTCACCCCCTCGGCCCCTACTCCCAAATCCCTACCCTCGGAGCAAACCCCATGAGCCTAATCTTCACCCTCCTGGTGGTCATGTTTGGGGCCACCGGCAGCCTGCTGCTGATCATCAAAAATCTCTACTACATCTGCCAGCCCAGCGAAGTGCTGATCTTTGCGGGCGATCGCCGCACCGTCGGCGATGGGCACAGCGTCGGCTATCGCTTGGTTAAGGGCGGCAGCAGCATTCGCAAACCCCTACTCGAAAAGACGTTCCGCATGGAACTCACTAACATGATCATCGAGCTGAAGGTGGCCAGCGCCTACTCCAAGGGCGGCATTCCCCTCAACGTCGATGGCGTGGCCAACATCAAAATTGCGGGTGAAGAACCGGCGATTCACAATGCGATCGAGCGCTTGCTGGGCAAGAGCCGCGAGGAAATCGAAAAAATTGCTCGCGAAACTTTGGAGGGCAACCTGCGGGGCGTGCTGGCAACCCTCACCCCTGAGCAGGTGAACGAGGACAAGATGGCCTTTGTCCGCAACCTGCTCGACGAAGCCGACGACGACTTGGCTCAGCTCGGCCTGATTCTCGACAACCTGCAAATTCAAAACATCTCCGACGACGTCGGCTACCTAAACTCGATCGGGCGCAAGCAGCGGGCCGACCTGCTGCGCGACGCCCGCATCGCTGAGGCTGAGGCCAAAACCCAGTCGGCCCTGCAAGCTGCCGAAAACCTCAAGCGCACCTCCCTGCGCCAAATCGAGGCCAAAATAGAAACCACCCGCGCCGATGCCGATCGCCGTCTGCAAAACGCCCTCAGCCAGCGCCAGGCCGCCATCTCCGAAGCCGAGTCCGAAATTGCCGCCGAAGTTGCCCGTACCGAAGCCGAACTCGCCGTTCAGCGCGAACGCCGCAACCAGGTCGAGCAGCAGCTCCAGGCCGATGTGATTGCCCCCGCCGCCGCCTCTTGCCAGCAGGCCCAGGCCCGTGCCAAGGGCGACGCCGCCAGCATTGTCGAAGACGGTCGCGCCCGCGCCGAGGGCATTCGCGAACTGGCTACTACCTGGAAGGCCGCAGGCGACCACGCCCGAGAAATCTTCCTCTTTCAGAAACTGGAGTCGCTGCTGGCGAATCTGGTCGACACCGTGCCTGATGTGCAGGTCGAAAGCATCACCGTGATCGATCCGGGACGGGGCGGCAATGCTACCAAGCTGGCCTCGTTTATGGAGCAGATGAAGCAGACCACAGGGCTAGATTTGGCCCAGACGTTGCAAAATCTGGGCGGCTGCAGTGTTTCGCAAGGGGCATTAGCCACCAAACTAGACGCTGATACAAATCAGGACTAAGGCGTTTGTTAATGGTTAGTTTTTAAGATCACTACTTAACCCTCTACGCTGAGCGAGAATTAAAACGCTAAGACATTTGGGCTTGGAATAGGAGAATCTTTGTAGCCCGCGGCTGAGTTTACCAAGCCGCAATACTAGGCCTTGGCTCAAACTGGCAGGATGAAGGGCTGCTGGTAGGCGGCAACTGCGGCGAGCTGCCCCCATCCGCTTGGCCTAGTAGAGCCAGGTGGGTTAAGCACTGTTGAAATGTGGCCTGCGTCAGCGGCGGCAGACTCAAGGGCAAAGTGGTGGTGCAAAAGCCTAGGGCGATCGCGGCTACTGTTGTCCAAAAAATAGGGGTTTTCTCTTAACGCGGGCTGTCAGTAATCCTAGTCTGGAGAGAAATGACCGTATTTTCAACTAGTAGCTTAAGGGAGCAAATCAGGCTGACGGCCAGACCATTGCGATCGCCTGCCCAAATTATTCTGTACCCACTCAACACCACCTCTATTGAGAGGATCTGTCCTCACCTCAGAGAAATTACTGAACTTTGTATTAGAGAACAGCGCTGACAAAAACAAGTAAGAAACTAAATTGGTATAGCTAAATTTTACGACTTTCCTGCTAGAAACAGAGATAACAAAAGGAGCGTGAAGAGCGGGTTGCCATCAGAGCTTGGAGTTACGGTTTGTAATGGCAGCAGGTGTTTGGGGTTTTTTGAAGAGAACTGGGCACATTCACTAGAGAGATATATGTTTTCGGTGGCGAATAACATTGAAACAGCCATTCTCTCTCCTGCTGTCTAGTCCATCTTTCGAAACGGATCCATCTATGCTTCAAGCCCCGTCCATGTTCGTTCAGCTTTACAATTTGAGTCTATTGGCGCACTCTACGCTTTAGATTTTTAAGCTACAAGCTTTTTAATTTGATTGCTCAAGCAACAATAACTTCATCATTTATCAAGTTGCTTTGTAGTAATCTGAAAAATCTAGGTCTACAACAGATAGGCTTATTTCACCTCAATTTATTAGTAGCCTTGGCATGTCGCAAACGAAGCAAAGCCTGCTAACTAATTCAGATGTAGCCGTTTAATACTTTTTGAGAGAAAGCAAATTTTTCTCCCAAAGTCTTGTTCATTCGCCATTGTTTTTGAGATTTCAGTGTTGCTTCTCAGCTTCATCGGTCGCTGGTTTTTCCGGTGCCTTGATTGCTTTTGAAACACCAGCGAAACTCAAAGTCTCGCTCATTCCACTAGGAGTACACTAATGTTTCAGCATACCCAGTCCGTTGTTTTTATTGATGCCAATGTTAGCGACGTTCCGAGCCTTGTAAGTGGGGTGTTGCCTGGGGTTGCTGTAAAGGTGTTGGCTGCCGATGTGGATGGTATTGGTCAGATTACCAACTACCTTGAGACTCACCCTGTCAGCACTGTGTATATTGTCTCCCACGGTGCTCCTGGTGTTTTATACCTAGGCAACACTCAACTCAATCTCACTAACCTAGAAGACCATGCCCAAGCGCTAAAGTCGTGGTTCTCTGGCCAAAATTCAAACTCTACTCTGCTGCTCTACGGCTGTAATGTGGCCGCCGGGGATGCCGGAACCGAATTCATCGAAAAACTTCACAAATTGACTGGGGCCGCCATCGGGGCCAGCACCACCAAAGTGGGTAACGCTGAACAGGGTGGTTCTTGGCATCTAGATGCCCACGTGGGAACACTCATTCCCAGCGATGCCTTTTCACAAGATGTGCTTGAAACCTACCCAGGGGCCTTTGTGATTTCAGTTACCCAGACTAATAACGCTACTACCTTGCTGAATACCCTGCTAGGTAATGTAGTTGGACTCAGTAATGTTCAACTCACAACAAGTGGTAATGCTGCTGCTTTTGGGACGTTTAGCAACGCGCCCTTCTCCTTTGACTCTGGTATTGTACTCAGCACAGGTGCCGTTACTAATGTTATAGGTCCCAATAATTTGGCAAATGCAAGTACCAATTTCGGTACTTCTTCTTCTGGCTTCTTTGACGTTGCCACCATAACCATAACCTTCGATGTCGCGGCTGGGATTATTGATCCTAAGGTTTTTTTTGATTTTGTCTTTGGCTCAGAAGAATTTCCAGAGTATGGAGGAGGAACCGTTAACGATAGCTTTGAGCTAAGACTGAATGGGACTAACCTAGCAAAGCTTAGCGATGGGCAAACCGTATCGATTAATAACCTCGCCCCTAGCCCCACGGGCCCATTTCACCCCGATTATGTGAATAATACGGGCGGGGCCGATGTGCAGCTGGATGCCTATACCAAGCCGCTAACCCTCGAAGGATCGTTGATCGCTGGACAAACCAATACCCTGCAGATTTTTATTGGTGATGTAGGCGATGGAGCTTTTGACTCGGCAGTTTTTATCCGGGGCGGTTCCTTTGGTACCGAGCCACCTCCCACTAACACCCCACCGACGGGCAGTGTCACCATCAGTGGCACCCCCACCCAAGGCGCAACCCTCACCGCCACCGCCACCCTAGCCGATGTGGATGGCCTTGGTACGATTAACTATCAGTGGCAAGAGTCCACCAATGGCACCACCTGGACCAATATTACCGGGGCCACGGCGGCAACCTTTGCCCTCACCCAAACCCAGGTGAACAAAGTTATCCGGGTGAACGCTAGCTTTACCGATGGCGGCGGCACTTTGGAAACGAAAACCAGTCCGGCAACCACCGCAGTGGCTAACGTCAATGACCCTGCCACCGGCGCCGTCACCATCAGCGGCACCCCCACCCAAGGCGCAACCCTCACCGCCACCGCCACCCTAGCCGACCCCGATGGTCTGGGCACTTTGAGCTACCAGTGGCAGCAGTCCACCGATGGTGTGAGTTGGACGACCATTGCTGGGGCTGCGGCTAGTACGTTTACCCTCACTCAAGGGCAGGTCAACCAGTTCGTGCGATCGCAGGTTAGCTATATCGACGGCGGCGGCACCCTCGAAACTGTTAACAGCAACGCCACGGCAGCCAAAGTGGCCAACGTCAACGATGCACCCAGTGGTTTAAGCGTTAAAAAGGTCTATCGCACTGCTGTAGAAAGGAACGTTCATGACTTTGCGGTTTACGACCCAACAACCAACAGTTGGAGTGCCCTAAACCCCATCACTACGGCTACTCAACTGGCAGTCTCGGCTAATAACGAGCTGTACATGCTAAACAGCGCTACCAACTCTATTCAACGTTATAACCCTGGCAATGATACTTGGGCCGATGTGCAGGCTGGGCCAAATGTCAATTGGGACTGGGGCAACTTAGAGGTTACCAACAACAACCAGTTTGTCCTTACAGCTCGGGGACAAACTACTCTCTACTACACCCAGGGTGGTACCTGGAGTTCTTTAGCGTTGCCTGGAGCAGCGGGTGGTTCGGCAGACTATGACCCAATCACAGGCAAGTTTGTCGTTAGCCAAGCTAGTGTACACGCTGCTTGGGAAGTAAACCTAGCCAGCGGTACCATCACGACATTTAATGTTGGTCAGGTTGGCACTGGCGAAATTCGTCGATTTGGCGAAATTTATGATGGGCGCTACTATGCGCAGGGGAGTGACACCCCAATTTATGCCTATGACCTGGCCAGCAATGGCATAGCGCTTCAGCAGGTTGGCCCCGCTAACAACCCTGTGGGCTCGTGGCTATCGGCGGCAGTAGATGCAGAAGAGGGGTTGTTTTATCTAGGTGGAATTTACGGTACCACCTTCTCTAGCTGGGATCCTGTAACCAATACCTTTACAGCCCTAGCTCCAGCGCTGACACCAAGCGACCACAATACTCTTGCTGTTGCAGCAGGTGGCGGGGGTGCTCCTGTTACCCTCAGTGGTGCTCCCCAGCAAAACAGCATACTTACCGCCAACACATCAAATTTGGTAGACCTAGATGGACTGGGTGTACTCAATTACCAGTGGCAGCAGTCTAGCGATGGCATCACCTGGACGACCATTGTTGGGGCTACGGCCAGTACCTTTACGCTTGCTCAAGGGCAGGTCGGCCAGTTCGTGCGGGCGCGGGTAAGTTACGTTGATGGCTTTGGCGCTGCTGAAGAAGTCTTTAGCGCTCCTACAGCTAGCAAAATCGCCAACGTTAACGATCTACCTACAGGTGGCGTGACCCTCACTGGTAATGCAGAGCAAGGCTCACTGCTCACTGCCACTGCCTCCGCCTCGTTTGGCGATCTCGATGGCTTGGGCACCTTAAACTACCAGTGGCAGCAGTCCACCGACGGCATCACCTGGACGACCATTGCTGGGGCTACGGCCAGTACCTTTACCCTTACTCAAGGGCAGGTTAACCAGTTCGTGCGGTCGCAGGTGAGCTACACCGACGGCGGTGGTAAAGCTGAGTTGGTTAACAGCAACGCCACGGCGGCCAAAGTGGCTAATGTTAGCTACGCACCCACAGGCAGCGTGACCATTGACGGCACCGTCGCCCAAGGTCAAATCCTGACGGCAAATACCTCTAACCTGTCTGATGCCGACGGCCTAGGCACCTTGAGCTACCAGTGGCAGCAGTCGACCGATGGCGTGACCTGGACAACGATTGCTGAGGCGACAGCCAGTACCTTTACCCTTACTCAAGGGCAGGTCAACCAGTTCGTGCGGTCGCAGGTTAGCTACACCGATGGTGACGGTACCGCTGAATCGGTCTTGAGCAATGCCACGTCTGCCAAAGTGGCCAATGTTAACGACGCACCTACGGGCAGCGTCACTATCAACGGCACCGTCGTCCAGGGTCAAACCTTGACGGCAAATACCTCTACTCTGGCTGATGCTGATGGCTTAGGCACTCTGAGCTACCAGTGGAAGCAATCTGTCGATGGCATTACCTGGAGCAACATTGATGGCGCGACTGGCAGTACCTTTAGCCCCCGCAATAACCAAGTAGATCAGTTCTTGCAGGTAGCGGTGAGCTATGTCGATGGACAAGGCACTGCAGAGTCGCTGACGAGTGCGAGCGGGAAGGTCGCGAAGTTCAACGCCACCTCTGACTTTAACGGCGACGGTTCTGTCGATATCTTTTGGCGGCACCAAACCGTTGGCGAGTCGGTATTCTGGCTGATGGACAACACTAAATTAGCCGGAGGTGATTTTCTCTCACCGGCTGTAGCGGATGTCAACTGGGACATCAAGGCCGTGGGTGACCTCAATGGCGATGGCGGCCCTGATCTAATCTGGCAGCACAAAACGAGTAATCAGGCCGTTGCTTGGCTCATGGATGGAGTTAACCTTGAGTCTGGCGCTCTTCTCTCTAACAGTTCTACCGATGGCTGGAAAGTGGTTGAAGCTGGCGACTTCAACAGCAATGGTAAAGACGACATCCTCTGGCGCAATGCCAATTCGGGTCAGCTTGCGGTCTGGTTTATGGATGGCACCAACCTAGTCTCTGGCGAGTTGATTACTGTCAATCCAGGCCTCGATTGGGAAGTGGGGGCCGTCGGCGACTTTACCAAGGATGGCAAGGTAGACATTTTCTGGGAACACCGCACTGCCGGTGTCAACGTGTTCTGGGAAATGGATGGCACTACCCTCGTTAAGGGTTATGAAACTACTGCCGCTGAAGCTAGTTGGAAGGCAGAGGGAGCCGCTGACTTTAACCAGGATGGTAACCTAGACCTGCTGTGGCACCATCCAGGCTCTGGGGAAAATGTCCTGTGGTTGATGGATGGTACGACGTTAAAAGATGGTGTTGTGTTAGACACCACGGAAGTTAGCTGGAACCCTGTCGTGTAGCGGCAAGGGGTAGGTTGCTGAACCGGGGTGGCTTACCACTCCGGTGTCAGTTCTCAGACCTGAGCAATTTTGAACCCATAGCCTGTACTAAGGTTATGGGTTTTTGCATTAAAACCACCGTGCCGACTCTTCACCTATGGGGCTTTGCCTTTATCACCGAGTTGCCCCACAGCTACGGCAAACTCATGTGGGTACTGACCCATAGGTCAAAGACAGCCTTAGATAGGCAAAGAGAATTAAAGCTAAACATCCCCCTTAAAGCGCTTAGACTCAGCAACGGGTTGTTAGGTTTTCACACAGCGACGATCGCCCCTTAACCCAGGCCAAACCCATCAGCGGCAGCAGGTAGAGATAGCAGGCAAAGGGAATAAACCCCGCATTCACTCCCAAAATGGTGGCGGGAACCAGCCCAGCGATGTTCCAAGGAATTAATGGGGAGATCACCACGACGGTGTTTTCTAGGTCGAGGGCTAGGGCAGGGGGTGGGACAGAGGTGCGGTGGTAAGTGGGGCCGAGCAGCTGTTGGGTCTGCAAAATGGCGATAGTTTGGGTGCAGCCAAAGGCGGCTGAGAGGGTGCCAATCACGGTGGTGGCCCAGATGCGATCGCCGGGTGTTTTGACCCGCTCTAGCGATCGCTCCAGCCGGTGTAGCAGCCGGGTTTCAGCAAAAATGCCCACAAAGGCGGTCGAGATTACTACCACCAGCGACACCCGCAGCATTGCCGCCACGCCGCCACCCAGCACAATAGCGCTGAGCGGCGAGTCAGCCTCTAGGTGAAACCCGGTGAGCAGATATTGCAGCACCTGCCACCCACTGTAGTGCTGATAGGCAATCGCCAGGGCGATCGCCGTGGCAGTGCTGGCCACCATGGCCCGCTGCACCGGTACCTTCAGCAGCGACAGCACCACCATGACCCCTGCTGGCAGCAGCGCCACCGGACCCAGGCGAAACTCGGCCGCCAGATCAGCCACCAGGTTGGACTCGGCTAGGGGAACTGGGGCAAACTCGGCAAAGCCAGCGTAGATTGCGATCGCCAGCCCCAGAGGCAGCAGCGAGGTGCGCCACATGTGGCGAATGTTGTCGTAGAGATCGGTGCGGGTGATGGCGGCAATCAACAGCGCACTAGAGGACATCGGTGAGGCGCGATCGCCTACGTAGGCTCCAGCAATAATTGCTCCGGCAATCAGGTGGCGATCAAACCCGCTGTTTTCGCCCCCCGCCACCATGATCATCAGCGCCACCCCTACAGTGCCCACGGTGCCAAAGGAGGTGCCCAGCAGCAGCGACACAGCACTAGCCAGCCCAAAGGCCACCAACACAAAGCTGTGAGGCGTTACCACTTGGAGGCCGTAGTAAACCAGCGTCGGCACCGTGCCCGCCGCCATCCAGCTGGCGGTGACGGCACCAATAATGAGCAGCACCCCAATTACGGGTAGGGCTTTTTGGCTGCCGGTCCACCCCATAGTCACCAGCGCCTGTAGCGAAAAGCCTCGCCGCCGCAGCACCCCCACAAACAAGGCCATGGCCAGCAGCAGCGGATAGGCGATAAATATGCCCTGCACCGCACTTACCAGCAGCAACCCAAACGACAGCCCAAAGGCCAGTCCAATATCCATAGCAGGGGATTCACCGAAAACAGCCTGCTTTACACCCTAGCGAAGGGCGATCGCCCCAGCAAAACCTTCCATCTATCCTGACTATCGATGCTGTCGATGGGCGATGGCGATCGCCGCTGCTAAAACCTTTGCTCTGATCCATCTGCTGTCAGCTTTTGAGTTAAGTGGGGGTGATTGCCTCACTCTAAAAGCTCACTGTGAGCGGCACGGCTGGCTATAGCTAGTTCTGTCACCACCAACAGCAGTCTTTCGGGCTCGATGGGTTTAGTCATATGTTGCTGAAAGCCATTGGCCAGGGCGCGGTGGCGATCTTCCTCGCGGGCAAAGGCGGTGACGGCGATCGCCGGTACTTGGCTGCCATATTCGGCCGGTAAGTGGCGAATCTGTTGCAGTAGGGTGTAGCCATCCATGTCGGGCATGGCGATGTCACAGACCAAGACATCGGGCTCAAAATTGGTCAAATGGGGCAACACCTCATGGGCCGAAGTGACGCCTCGCACCTCGGCCCCATGTTGACTCAACACCGTAGTAATCAAATCGAGACTGTCTTGGCTGTCGTCCACGGCTAGCACTCTAACGCCCGTTAGGTCGATGACGGTGGGCAGACGGGCGTCCTCAGTAGGTGGAACGGCGGCATCGGTCATCAGCGGCAGCCGCAGGGTAAAGGTTGACCCCTGCCCCTCGCCTGGGCTATCGGCGACAATGCTGCCACCGTGGGCTTCGACCAAGTACTTAACGATCGACAGCCCCAGCCCCAGCCCGCCGTACTGGCGAGTAATCGACACATCTTCCTGTCGAAACGAGTCAAAGAGCTGCGGCAAAAACTCGCGGCTAATGCCCTTGCCGGTATCGGTGATGGTCACCTGGGCGCAACCGTTCACCGCTTCGAGGCACAGCTCGATCTGCCCGCCCTGAGGCGTAAATTTGACGGCGTTAGACAAAAGATTCCAGATCACCTGCTGGAGGCGGGCGCTATCTCCTCTGACTAAGCAATCGTCGGCTAGGGTGGTGTGCAGCGCGATCGCTTTGGCCTGCACAGCGGTTCTCACCACATCGGTAGAGGCCTCAATTACCGAGGCTAAATTGATTGCAACATCGCTAATCTCAAGCTTGCCCCGCAGAATTTTAGCCACATCGAGCAGGTCGTCGATCAGCTGGGTTTGCAGCTTGGCGTTGCGCTCGATAGTTGACAAGGCGCGACGGGTCTTTTCGGCATCGAGCTGATTAGTCTGAAGCAGTTTAGCCCAGCCCAAAATGGGGTTGAGGGGCGACCTGAGTTCATGGGAGAGAATCGCCAAAAACTCGTCTTTGGTGCGGTTGGCCCGCTCCGCATTTTCTCGTGCCGTCTGCTCTCGCTCTAGCAGCTGCTTGCGCTCGGTGACATCGCTGGCCGCTCCAAACCATTCAACGATTTCATTGTGCTCGTTGAGTAGCGGCACCGCCCGCGACACAGTCCAGCCCACGGTACCGTCTGGTCGCAACACCTCGTGTTCTAGCTCAAAGGGGCGCTTGTCGCCAATGGCCTGCTGAATGGCCTCCTGCACTCGCGGGCGATCGCCCTGGGGAATGTAGGTGTCTAGCCATGAGCGATTGGGGCGATCGGTGCTGGGCAGAAACGCCTGGCCATCAATGCTGTACATCTCGCTCCAGTCAGCGCTCATTTTATAGAGCGTATCTGAGCTAGCGGTGACGAGTAGACGAAACTGGGCTTCGCTTTGGCTCAGTCGCGCTTCGGCCTGGGCGCGCTCGACGGCAGCCCAAGTGCGCTCGGCGGTCTCGTGAATCAACGAAATTTCAAGGGCCGTCCAGTCGCGGGGAACCGACTGACCGACGCTAAATACCGCGACCAGCTGGTAGTCTTTGACCAGGGGAATGGAGACCACCGCCGCCATGCCTAACTCTTTAAACTGGGCCTGTTCTGCCGGGGTGAGCATCGTGGTGTTGGCCACGTCGGCCAGCAGCAGCGGATGCCCTGTGCGCAGCAGCGTGTGCACAGTTGAGAAATCTTCAAAATGGTAAACCCCTGCTAGGCTGGGCTCACCGGCTTGTCTATAGTCATTGTGAACGGTACCCATGAGGGTAGCTTCGTTGTATTCGTAGTAATAGACTCGGCTGGCGTTTAGCTCTTCGCCAATCAGGTGGCAGGCGGTGGCTTGCACCTCAAGGGGGTCGCTCAGCACTCGCAGCGCATCGGCTAGGGTGACTCGAAACGCGTCTAGTTTGGCGGCTCGATGCAGTCGGGCCTCAGCCTCTTTGGCTCCGGTGATGTCTTGGAAGAGCACGGCCACTTTGCGCTCGTGGGGGGCACCGACGCGAAAGGCGTTGACGTCAAACCATCGACCCATTGACTGGGCCTGGTCTTCAAAGCGCATAGGTTCGCCGGTGAGGGCAACTCGGCCGAAGATGTCAAACCAAAAGGACTCAATATTGGGCACTAGCTCGCGAATGGTCTTGCCGAGGGCATTGGCTAGCCCCGACTGCCGCTCAAAGACGGGATTGGTCTCGATGTAGCGGTAGTCGATGGGCCGCTCTTGCTCGTCGAAGATCATCTGCAAAATGCAAAAGCCTTCGTCCATGGAGTTGAACAGTGATCGATATTTGGTCTCCGAGGCGCTTAGGGCGGCTTCGGCTAACTTGCGATCGTGGATGTCAACTAGGGTGCCAAACCAGCGCACAATTCGGCCAGTCTGCGGATCGCGGTAGGGTTCGGCCTGAATCAAAAACCAGTGGTAGAAACCGGCTGCTGAGCGAATGCGGTGCTCAGTTTTGAACAAACTGCCGCTCTCCAACGCTTGGTTGAACGTGTTCAGCGTCATGGTCACGTCGTCGGGATGGACGCAGCTGATCAGAGCCTCGATTGCTGTGGTTGGCTCGCGATCGGCCCCCGTATAGTTCCTCCACTGCTGGTTGACAAACTCGACTCGACCGGCGGCGTCGGTAATCCAGATTACTTCTGGCACCGTATTAGCCATCAGACGAAACCGTTCTTCGCTCTCTTGCAGGGCGGTGGCGGTGCGCTGGCGTTCGGTAATGTTGCGGGTCGAGCCCACCACCGCTTGCACTGAGCCGTCTGGGTCAGACAGCGGGGTGAAGATGTGCTCGTAGACGCCACTGATACCGATCGGGCTGGTGTATGAGGCCTCATCTCTGACGGGTTGGGCGGTGGTAAACACCTGCTCAACCTGTCGCTGAAATTTAGCCGCTAACGCCTCGGGGTAGTTGAGGTCAAAGAAGTTTTTCCCGACAACATCTTCTAACGACAATCCCCACAGATCGAGCAGGGGTTGGTTGGCAAACACAAAGCGGCCGTCGCGATCGAAGAGATAGACAAAATCGCTGATAGCCGACAGCATGGCGTCGAAAACGTGCGATTGCTCAACTAGATCGTCGTTGCTGTTGTCGAGAGCAGCCTCAGACTGTTTGAGCGCGCTGATGTCAACGGCGGTGCCGTAGCTCACCTGCTGCTCAGCGTCCAGCTGACAGCGCCAGCGCAGCCAGCGATAGGTGCCGTCGCGATGGCGATAGCGGTTTTCAAAGGCCAAAATTTCGCCGCCAGAGAGCAGGGTGTCGGCCGCTGCGATCGAGGGGGCAACATCGTCTGGATGGATAAAGTCAACCCAGGGGCGGGCGGTCATTTCGGCGGTCGTCCAGCCCAGCACCTGTTCAAAGGTGGGGCTCACCCAGCGAAAATAGCCGTCATAGCCGGCGATCGCCTGCAAATCTGACCCCACAGCCAGAAACCGTTCTCGATCTTGCGGTCTGGGGTAGGTGACTGGGTGGGTGCAGGGCATCATCGCATCGAGAGCCCGCTGAAGCTGATCGACGGTAAACTCGCTGCGGCACAGATAGTCGATCGCCCCCAGTTTCATCGCCTGGATAGCCACATTGGCATCGTTCTCGCCAATCACAATAATCGGTGGGCATTGGTGGTGCAGCTGGGCTCGGAGGTGTTGCACTAGCTCAAAACTGCGACTGTCGGGATGGTGAGACTCTAGAAGAATGCCATCGACTTGCTGAGTCTGACACAGGTCTAAGATCGGGCCGTCATACAGCTGAGCTACAACCTGATACGACAGTTCGCCATGCTGCTGCAAGAGCTGCTGATAGATATCGGCTCTGCCGTAAACCCGATCTAGAACGAGAACGGTGCGCTGGTTGTAGGTTGGCCTCGTAGAGCCATTGAGGTTTGCCATTATAGGGAGTGATGCCCCCGCCGCTCTAAGGTGTGAAGGTCTACTCCTAAATCGACGGCAAACGGCTTCTGAATACGCTCTGTAAGCTGCCCTAGGGTATAAACGAGGTAGCCCGCTTCCGGCTGCAATTGAGAAGGGGAAGAGGGTATCCGCGTTGACAGCATAGACTTCAGAATTTTGAGGGCTAGGTAGTTTTGTTCAAATTTTATCGGCTTTTCCCGATCGCGTTAATCCACCCGCAGACGGTACTTTAGAGCCTTTGCTTACCGCTAAAGAAGGATTGGGCTGAGGTTAGGGAATGCGCCGCTATTGAAGTTAGCTACTACCAGGACGGGAATGCTAGCAAAATAGGATCATGGCAACCTAACCGGCGATCGCGCTGAGGAGCACCGAGTGAGACAACTTAACGCCCAGAGCATAATGGCAGCTTTGGTGATAATTGCGATCGCCAGTTGCAATACGCCGCCAACCCCTACCCCCGAAGCATCATCTCCGACCCCAGCCGAGTCGGGCACTGCCGCTGACCCTAATAGTGAGAGCAACCTGCCTGCAGACGAGGTGATTCTGCAAACCGTTTACGACCAAGTCGAAAGCCTCGACCTCTGCAACGGGCTTTATCAGCCCGAGGTTGCCCAGGCAGAGTCGCGGGTTTATCGGTTAGATGACCGTGCCCTAGTGGAGCTGGTCTGTGCCAACGCCGCCTACCAGTCGGTCTACGCCTACGTGGCCTACCAGCCCGATGGCTCGTGGCAGCCGCTGTCGCTCGACGTGTTTTATCCCGATGAAACCGGGCAGTTTGTGCGCAGTAGCGAGGGCACTGTGGGCGGCCTGGCCACCTTTGACCCCGACCAAGAGCTACTGACGGTATTCAGTAAAGCGCGGGGCATTGGTGACTGTGGCTCCTTGGCCGACTACCGCTGGTCGGGGGGTGAGCTAGAGCTAGAAACCTTCCGCTACCAAGAGTGCAGCGACTTACCCGGGGAGGTTGTCGAGCCCGCTGACTATCCCCAGGTCTATCCCTAGATTCATTTAACCCTAAGAATAACGGTCGCTAAAGCTTTACCTTCGCCTACCGGCCCTTGCGCTACCCTGGGGGCAACCTTACAGCCGTTGCCTATGCTGGAGCTACAGCAGTTTTATGATGCCTGCGACCCCACCCAGCCGCTGCGGGGTAAGCGCTACTACATCGACTTCTCCACCGTGCGCGGTGGCGATATTGTTCAAGAGCTAGAGCGCAAAATTGCCCGCCTGGCTCGCAACCGTCCCACTACCCAGCTATTTACCGGCCACATCGGCTGCGGCAAGTCGACAGAACTCTTTCGCCTTCAGGACGCTCTGGTGCGGCGCAGCTATGAGGTGGTCTACTTTGAGTCAGACCGCGACTTGGAAATGGCCGATGTCGAAATCTCCGACATTCTGCTCAGCATTGCCCACAACATCAGCGAGCACCTCGACAAACTTGGCATTGCTACCCGGCCCACCTACCTGCAAGGCCTGTTTCAAAACCTGGCCGACACCCTGCGCACCCCGATGGAAATCTCCGATGTGAGCTTTTCGGCAGGCATTGCCAGCATTACGGCCTCGGCCAAGCAGAGCCCCGACATGCGTAGCCAGCTCAGACAGTATCTGGAGCCGCGCACCCGCAGCATTATTACCGCCATCAACGACGAGCTGCTCACCCCCGCCAACGATCGCCTCCAAGAGCAGGGCAAAAATCGCTTGGTGGTGATTATGGATAATCTCGATCGCATCGACAGCGCCCCCCGCTCCCAGGGACGGCTCCAGTCAGAATACATTTTTGTGGACCGGGGTGAGCAGCTCAGGCAGCTCGACTGCCACATGGTCTACACCATTCCCCTAGAGCTGATGTTTTCGAATGACCTGGTGCGGCTGTCGAATCGCTTTGGCACCAACCCCATGGTGCTGCCCATGGTGCCAATGCAGGACCGCAAGGGCAACACCGACGAGGCGGGCATGGCGCTGCTGCGGCAGATGGTGCTGATTCGCGCCTTTCCTGATTTCAACGTGAACCAGCGTATCGATGCGGTGGGCGAAGTCTTCGACGAGATGGCCACCCTCGATCGCCTCTGTCAGGTGAGCGGCGGTCACATGCGCAACCTAATTCGCCTGCTAGATGGCTGCCTGCGCAAGCAAGACCCGCCCTTTTTGCGCGACACCCTAGAGGCGGTGATTCGCAACGAGCGCGATAGCCTGATGGGTCTGGTCAGCGACCACGAGTGGGATCTGCTGCTCCAGGCCGTCTCCCGCCAGGATGTGCAGGGTGACGAAGATTACAACATTTTGGTGCGCAGCCTGTTTTTGTACGAGTACCGCGACGCCCAAGGCCGCTGGTTCGGCCCTAACCCCCTGCTGGCCGAGACCGATCGCTACCGTAGCTGGCTGGCCCAGCAGAGTCGACCATGAGCGGGCTTCAACGCCTGGGCACCAGTGACATTGTGGCCCACAACCGGGCAGCTCTGGCTGAGCTCAAGCGGGCGATTACCCTCAGGCCCAATCGCTTTTCGCTGGTGCTGGCTCGGTGTAACTACTCGCGCTTGCAGCGGCTGATGGTCGATCATTTGCAGACCTATACGCCCCTAGTGGAGCGATCGCTGCCCACCCACGTCACTACTCTGCTCCAAGCGTTGACCCTGCCCCCCGACTCCCCATTACCTTCGGCGCTGATGGTGACCGGTCTAGAGCAGCTGGAAAATGCTGCGGCGGTGTTTAAAGCCGCTAACCTGGGGCGCAACGCCTTTCCCCAAGCACTGCCGTTTCCGGTGGTGCTGTGGGTGAGCGATCGCACTCTGGCCGTTCTCAACCGCCATGCTCCCGACTTCAAGAGCTTTGCCGCTGCCCCTATCCCCTTTGAGTATCCCCCCGGTGAGCTGATCGACTCACTCCACGCCAGCGCTAACGACTTATTTGCCACCATGCTCTCATTGGGGGATAGCAGCCCCCACCCCGCCGAAGCCACCGACTTTCAACCGGGGTCGACCTTGCGCACAGAGCTAGAGTTTGCCCTGGCCGACATTGCCCAAACCCACGCCACCCTCGGCAGTGAGCTCACGGCCAGCCTCGACTTTCTCAAGGGCCGCGACGCCTTTAGCCGCAGCGACCTCGATGTGGCCCGCTATCACTTCGAGCAAAGCTTGAACTACTGGCAAAAATCCACCCGTGCCCATCCCCCTACCTCCCCACCTCTGACTCCGCCACCCCCTACCCCCCGTCAAAAACAAGCTGTCCTCCTCTTCTATCTGGGGGCGACCTGTCGCAGCCAGGCCATTCTGCAGCGGGTGGTCTACGATCGCATGCTGCACAAGGCTGAGAGCTACTTCACCGCTTGCCTGCGCATTTTTCGCGACCTGGGGGAGCCCGACCTGGTGGGCAAATTTATTCACGCCCTGGCGGAGGTGCAGCAAAAACTGGGGGCCTGGACTGCTCTGGCCCGCACCGCCCAGGAGGGGTTGACCCTGCACCGCCAAGACCCCATTCGCCTAGCCCGCAACCACGGCTACCTGGCGGAGGTGGCCCTGGCCCAAGGCGATGCTGCCACCGCCAAAACCAATGCTGAGCGGGCGTTGAATATTCTGGCGATCGCAGGGGCTGTTACTACCGGTTCCGCTAGCGAATCCGATGCCGAGTCGTCTCGCTCTGCCCTAGCGATGGCTAATCAGTATCAGCGGGGTTGGTACCTCTTTCTGCTGGGGCGGGTGTACATTGCCCAGGTGCAACCCGAGGCGGCTACTACCCTGCTCGAAGCGGCCTACACCTATACCGATCCCAACACCGATCTGCCCCTCTACCGCAGCATTCTGCAAACGCTGCAGCAGCAGTATTACCAGCAAAAAAAATACCGCGCCGCCTTTGGGGTCAAGCTCAAGCAGCGCCAGGTCGACACCCGCTTTAAGTTGCGCGCCTTTATTGGGGCAAGCGAAATTCAGCCCCAGGAGCCCCTGCGGGGTGGCGAGGGCTCTTCCCGGGCGCTGCTGGCCACCGAAATTCAGTCCTCGGGTCGCCAGGCCGATGTCGATGCCCTCACCGATCGCCTGGAGCAGGCCCGCTACCCGCTGGTGATTATTCATGGGCCGTCGGGGGTGGGCAAAAGCTCGATCCTCTACGCCGGGCTGATGCCCGCCCTGAGCAAGTCGTTTCCTGAAGGGCGATCGACCCTAGCGGTGCTGGTCAAGGGCTACCGCGACTGGCCCGATGAGGTCAACCAGGCTCTGGCTCGTGCCCTACAGCAGGTCAGCGAGGCCGACGGCATTCCCCCTGCGGCCCCCATTGACCCCATCGACCTGAGCGATCGCCTCAAACGCCTCACGGAGCAGAGCTATCGGCAAATCGTGCTGATTTTTGATCAGTTTGAAGAATTTTTCGTCGATGCCGTAGAGCTGACCCAGCGCCGCGACTTCTACGCCTTCTTGCTCGACTGCCTCAACACCCCTTACCTCAAGGTGGTGCTATCCCTGCGCGAAGACTACCTCCACCACCTACTCGAAATTGAGCGCGGCTTTGACCTCGATATTCTCAACAACGACATTCTCAGCCGAGAATACCGCTACTACCTGGGCAATTTTAAGGCCACCGACGCCAAATTTTTAATCCGCCGCCTCACCGACGACGCCCACTTCTACCTCGAAACGGCCCTGATCGACCAGCTGGTGGCTGACCTATCGACCCCCATCGGCGAGGTGCGCCCAATCGAACTTCAGGTGGTGGGGGCTCAGCTCCAGCGCCAGGAGATCAACACCCTGGTTGAATACCTTGACTTGGGAAACTCTCCCAAAGAAACCCTGGTGCAAAATTTTTTGGGCACCGTTGTGGACGACTGCGGCGCGGAGAATGCCGATCTGGCCCGCTTGGTGCTTTATTTGCTCACCGATATTGATCGCGACAGCCGCCCCTATCGCCCCCAACGCAGCCGAGAAGACATCGAAGAAGAGATTAAACTGCGCGGTGCCGTCTATCAATCAGACCAGCTCGACCTAGTGCTCGATATTCTGGTGGGCTCGGGCCTAGTGTTTTTGCTGCCCGATATTCCTATCGATCGCTACCAGCTGGTGCATGACTATCTGGTCAGCTACGCCCGTCGGGAACCGCCTGCGCGCTTGCTCAGCAAACTGCGGCGCAGCCGAGCTTTGGGGTGACGCTGGGTGCTTAGCTTATCCACTGGTACGCAGCAAGGGGAAGCCTGAATGTGTTTAAAGTCACCTGCTCAATGAAAATATCGCTCTTTTTTTGGGGAATCATTGATTTGCATCTACCTTAAGGCGTAATCTGAATCTATTCCTTAAGAGGGATGCAAAGTCGCCCGATAGAGTTGCCGTATGAATGACACCTGGCTTTCAGATTACGTTATTTACTCAGAACGAGCAGGGCAAGGCTACGCCCGACGAGCCTGTCGCCCCCTAGAATCCCACATTAAAAAGATGCTGGGGCTGCCCATTAGCGAAGTCTCTATCCAGGCCGAAATCAAATATCTTAGCCTGGTTGCCGGCGGTGCGACCTGCGAGTGCCCGGCCTGTAAGCTCAGAGCCCCTGGCAGTGCCGGCATCTTCTGGGCCGTCACCCGCAAAGACGCCGTGGAAAAGGTCTTTGAGGTAGAGTAAATCAAACCTCTGCTAGGGAGCAAAATTTCCTCGAAAATCTTGTTTCGCACTAGTTAATCCCGATGCCCATTATTCTGTGAGGAATAGTGGGCATCACTGCTATAGCGGTAAAGAAACTTGCGCCTACAGTCCGGGGGAGCCTGCCGTCGGATTGCCCAATTTGATGGCAGGCTAGGATGCCGTCACTAATAGCGTTGGCTAGGCTACCGCTGCCGCCGCCAGGTAGCCCATGGCTTCGAGCTTGTCAATCACCTGGGCCACGCTCTCTTCGACGGATTGTTGATCGGTGTGGCAGTGCACCTCGGGGTTGAGGGGCGCTTCGTAGGGGTCGTCAATGCCGGTGAACTGCTTGATCTCGCCAGCGCGGGCTTTTTTGTAGAGGCCTTTGACGTCGCGGTCTTCGCAGACGCTGAGGGGGGCATCGACAAAGACTTCCACAAAGTCACCTATGCGATCGCGCACCGTATCCCGCGCCTCGCGATAGGGCGAAATCGCTGACACTAGCACCACCACGCCGTTGCGAGTCAGCAGGTGCGACACAAAACCAATACGGCGAATGTTTTCATCCCGGTCTTCTTTGCTAAAGCCCAGGCCCTTGGTTAGGTTAGTGCGCACAACATCGCCGTCGAGCACCTCGAGCTGGCAACCCCGCTGGCGCAGTTCGGCCTCCAGAGCCCGAGCGATGGTCGATTTACCCGACCCGCTCAACCCCGTAAACCAGATCGTTACTCCACGCTGCGCTGTCGCCATTGGCCCATTCCGTAAACTGCTCTATAAATTAAACCACTTACTGGCCCCCTACCTTGGCCGTTAGCTTTTTCTGACCCTTACGGCTGCCAAACTGGTGGGCATAGACGTAGGTAAACTCGCCCCCCAAAAAGAAAATTTGGCTGGTGAGGTAAATCCATAGCATGAGCACCATGACCCCACCCACCACCCCGTAGGAGCGAAACTGACTGCCTAGGCTAATTACACTGTTGCTGATCAGCTGCTGCAAGATTAGCCACAGAACGGAAGTGAGCAGTGCCCCCAGCCACACATCGCGCCAAGCCACACGGGTGCTAGGCAGAGTTTTATAGAGCACCATGACCACCAACGTCAGCGTCACGAAAGAGATGCCTAGCCGCAGCCACGATAGCAGCTGTACCTGATCGATCGCCAGCACCGTCACCCACTCGTTCACCCCTTCCAAAATCTTGGTAATGGTGCCGATAGCAATGTTGGAAAGCAGCGACACAAAGATCAGGCTGGTGGCCCCAATCACCAGCAAAAACGCCAGAAACCGCCGCCACAAAAAGATAAAAGCCACTTCTCCCATGCCGTCAAAGCGGTGGTGACTGGGCTTGGTGTGCCAAATTTTGTCAAAAGACCGGCTGAGGGCCCCAAAAAAACCGCTGGAGGTAAACAGCAAAATGCCAAAACCGACGATGCTGGCGCTAGTGCTGCCGTTATGAAACTCTATGAGGGTGGCCTGCACTAGGGGAAAGGCGTCGGGGGGCAAAGCCTCCTGGGCGAAATGGAGCACGGCGTTGTAGGCATCGGTGCTGGGGCCAATGAGAAAACCCACAATGCTCAACGACACCAAAATCATCGGAAACATTGAAAACAGGGCGTAGTAGGCGAGGGCGGCACCCATCTCAAGGCAATCGTCTTGCTGCCACTTCATCAGGGTGCGGCCGATCAGCTTGGTCCACGCTGACTGCCCCACTCGATACTTAAAAAAATCGAGCATAGCCGCGTTGTTGATCCATTGGTGTGCCAGTGACCATGCGCGTCGCCAATGCTCTAACCGCGCCAGTTGTCTCCTCATTCTACTGACCCTATTTGTTCGCTAGAGGGTTGTGCCAGCTACCTACAGTGGCACAAAACACAAAAAGTAGAGCACTAAAGGACAAAATTGCTCGGTTTTGGGGCAATTCTCTTTCAGAGAGGCTGTGCCAAGCCCCGAAAACACAGGGTGTAGCTCTCAGCTCTCACAGCTCCATATTGTCAAATCCCTGCCGGGAAGGACGATCTACTGTGGCAGTTTCTACCAGTAGCTCAGGGCACCTACCGTTGACAAAAATGAGCTGCAAAATGCAGCCCCGCCGCACTCAGCTGCCGAGCGAGCTACAAAGACGTATTTGCTTCTATGAATGGCTTTGACTGGCGTCAGCTCGCTGATACTTTGACGCTGACTTTCTCACGCTTGGGGGCGGGAGCTACTAGGTGGGGGGCGATCGCCTGCATGGGGGCAACCTGAGGAGCCGTGGTGGTCACGTTCTGGGCGGCTTCAGTTTCATCCATTTGGTCGCAGAGAGCTTTAGATAGGGCCATAGCAGAGTAGATACCCGCCAAATAAAGCACAATATCAAACGCTCCAAAGTACAGATGGAACATGAGCCTAGCCCTCCTAGCGCATAAGGTTATTGCCGATACTACCCCATCCTTTATCAGGGTTCCAAGGGGGCAAAGTAATGGCTCTGCATAAAGCCCTAGCCAGTAGACAGGCAGTGGGCAGATTTTGATGAGGACAACTGGCTAGAAGTGCAGAGCTGCTGTTGAGAGTTCACCTAAGTGACTTGATATAACCCTTGAGATGAAACAGAGGCTTCAGTTGCCCCAAAATTGGCGAAAATCTTCGTCTTGGTCGCTGAGCTGTGCCCAGGGGGCACCCCACTGCTGCACAATCTCCGTCAGGCGATCGCAAGCGGGGCGTTCGGTAGCGTAGTGACCCGCATCGATCAGCACGAGGTTGCGATCGCGTCCTTCCTGAAACTGGTGAAACTTGCAGTCTGAGGTCAGGTATGCCTGTGCCCCGGTTTTAGCTACCGCTCCCATGAAGCTGGCGCCACTGCCCCCCAGCACCGCTACCCGGCTAATGGTTTGGGTTAGATCGGCGGCGGGGGAATAGATTAGGCGTGGCGGCGAGAGCTTGGCTTGGATCAGATCTAGCAGCCCTTGCAGACTGAGGGCGGGGCTGAGGTCGCCTACACGCCCGTAGCCAATGCCAGGTTGGGTAGGAACCACGGGTTCTGGGTTTTGCAGGTGCAGCACCTGGGCCAGCAGGTCGGCGGTGCCATCTTGCACCTGGTCAAAGTTGGTGTGAGCGGTGTAGATGCCAATGTTGTGGGCGATCGCCTGGCGCACCATATCCCCCACTGGGTCGCCCTGAATGACGCGCTTCAGCGGGCTAAAAATCAGTGGATGGTGGGCCAAAATTAGGTTTACGCCTACGCCTTGCTGACGGAGTTTGAGGGCTTCGGCCATCACTGCCAGGGTGGGCGTGAGGCATACCAGCACATAAGCCGGTTCGTCGAGCAGGCCGGGCTGCACTTGCCAACCACAGTTGTCCCAGTCTTCTTGCCAGGCGGGGTTGGCCCAGGCTTCGAGTTTAGAGATCAGATCTGCGATCGCGAGAGCCATAAAAAACACCGCTGACCAGGGTAGCCAGCTCCAGGAGAAAACCCTCCTAGTTTACCGCGTTACTCCCTGGCCAACGGCATCAGGAAGAGCTGTTGAGTGTGCTTACTTGGTCAAATTGCTCAGAGCGGCTTTGATCTTATCGATAGGCGAAGTGGCCTGGCCAGAGTTAGCGGGGGTGTTCATCTGGTTGGTATCGGCGTTTTTCTGCACTTCGTTCAGCCCTTGGTTGGCTCGGTCGATTACCTTGTCGCCGTCAAGGGCATTCTCAGGCTGCACCGATTTTTCAGCTTCGTTGTATACGCCGTTGAGGGGGGCTGTGCCCTGGGTGGGGCTACTAGGGGTACTGCTATTGGCCAGAGCAGGGGTAGCGGTCAGCAGCACCAGCATGCAGGAAAGAGCGATCGCAACATTGCGTGCCCAGGCCATCGCTGAAGCAAAAAAGGTATTCATAGTCGGTCTCCAGAATCGGATAGGAAAACTTATTTCGGCGATTTGGTGGTTCTGTCTCATCACCACTTGCCAAAGCTCCCCAGTTCTAGCGATTCGTCCACCCCAATTGAATCCCCCCACAGACATAGGTAGGAGGTAAAGATAGAGAGCATCAGCGTTCTATCTTTAGGCAGAGACAGGGCACCACAAGGTGTTCTAGCCAGCTTTGACCAAAAATTTCTCCGGAATTTGAGTATATTCGCTGACAATTTGGCGAAATTCTTCGCCGTCCACGGTCTCGCGCTCTAGCAGTACGTCTACTAAGTGATCCATCAACACGCGGTGCTCGCGCAGCAGGCTGCGGGCGCGATCGAGGCAGGTTAAGGCAATGCCGCGCACCTGGGCATCGATTTTGCTGGCCATTTCCTCCGACACCTCGCTGCGGGGCATCAGGTTGCGGCCTAGGAACACCTGGTTGTCCATGCTTTCTAAGGCTACGGGACCAAGCTCAGACATGCCGTAGAGGGTGACCATTTGACGGGCCAGGTTGCTCACCTGTTGAATGTCGCCGCTGGCTCCGGTGGTGGTTTCGTCGTCACCAAACACCTCGGCTTCGGCGGCAAAGCCTCCCAGGGCTACGGTGATGCGATCGATCAGCCAGTTGCGGGTGTAGAGGCCGCTATCGATGATGTCTTCGTTGGGCAACGACTGGGTAAAGCCCTCAATGCCGCCCGATCGTGGAATGATCGTCACCTTGTTCAGCTCGTCGGAGTGGGTGAGCAGGGTGGTGAGCAGAGCGTGGCCAACCTCATGGTAGGCGGTCATGCGCTTGCGGCTGCTGTCGAGCAGAGGGGTGAGGCTGAGGCCAATAGTGATGCGATCGATCGCATCTTCAATCTCGGTCATGCCCATCGACTCTTTGCGGCGGCGGGCGGTGAGAATGGCCGCTTCATTGAGCAGGTTGGCCAGCTCAGCTCCAGAAAAACCGGGGGTGCGCCGCGCCACTGCCTCAAGGGAAACCTCGGGCTCAATCTTTTTGTTGCGGGCGTGCACTTCCAAAATTGACAGCCGCCCCTTGTAAGTGGGCAGGTCAACCACCACCTGACGGTCAAAGCGGCCCGGACGCAGCAGCGCCAGGTCGAGCACATCCACCCGGTTGGTGGCGGCAATCACGATGATGCCGCTGTTGCCCTCAAAGCCATCCATTTCGGTGAGCAGCTGGTTGAGGGTTTGCTCACGCTCGTCGTTGCCGCCGCCGATGCCCGCGCCCCGCTGGCGACCCACGGCATCAATCTCGTCAATGAACACAATGCAGGGGGCATTCTCTTTGGCTTTGCGGAACAGGTCGCGCACCCGCGATGCGCCTACACCCACAAACATTTCCACAAATTCAGAACCGGAGATGCTGAAGAAGGGGACGGCGGCCTCGCCCGCGATCGCCTTAGCCAGCAGGGTCTTACCCGTACCAGGCTGACCAATCAGCAGCACCCCTTTGGGAATGCGCGCTCCAATGGCGGTAAATTTCTCCGGGCTCTTGAGGAAGGTAACTACCTCTTGCAGTTCTTCCTTGGCCTCCTCGATACCAGCTACATCGTCAAACACGACGCCGGTTTTGGCCTCCATCTGGAAGCGGGCCTTCGACTTGCCAAAGCTCATGGCGTTGCCTGCCCCTGCCGCCGATCGCCGCAGTAGCAGCAATAGCCCAAAAATTAGAATCAGCGCCAGCAGCGAATTGGTAGCCAGCCAGGCCAGAGCACCGCTGCTCGACGAGTCGCGAATTTCTACATCGACATCGTTGGCGCGCAGGCGGCGAATCAGCTCAGCGTTGCGCTCTCCGGCAAACAGCGCCACTTGTTCTGGTTGGGCGTCTTCAGCGGCATCCTCGAGGGTGACGTAGGCAATGCCTCGGGTTTCATCTAAGTCAACCTGTTCGACCTGACCCTGCTCAATTTTCTCTAAGAACTGCCCATAGGTCAGCCCTTCAGGCTCGCCCTCGGCCTGGGCAAGGGCGGGGGGCAGCGGCATCAGGGTTTGTAGCAAAAACCAGCCAATAGTCATGACACCCGTGGCGGTTGCGCCAGTGCGGGGGCGGAGGGCAGCCTGCTTGCCAGGGAAACGTAGGGTCATAGACGGTTTAACTCAGCGAAACTTTACCCGACGCTAGTATCGCCAGATACCGGATGGGCTGTTCACTAGTCTAACCCTCTCGTCCTGAAATGACCGCCTAGCCTACATACCTTTTGCCCCGCAAATTAAACATTCGCGGGGCAAAAGAAGAATTTGTGTAGAACGGGCCTGACGGGATTCGAACCCGCAACTTCCGCCGTGACAGGGCGGTGCTCTAACCAGTTGAACTACAGGCCCATGACTTAGGCAATTTCTATAGTGCGGCCTGGTGGGGCTTTTGTCAAACGACTGGCGAGAATTTCTAAAATTTTCTTTGAACCCCACTATTCCAAGAACTGGATCACCGTCACTGTGGGGGTGGATAGGTGGTCGTAGCGGCTGGCGGTGGCCTCGATTTGGCGCAGCTGACCCAGGGCCAAACTACAGGGCATGCCGTACTTGGCCTGCACGCGATCGCTGGCGATGGTCAAGGCAGTGCGCGATCGCTCCACAAAATCCGTCAGCGAATAGCTGGTAGCAGGGGCGAAGTAGTCTTTCACCACTAGCGATGGGGAGTAGCAGGTGTCTTGGTTGCCGTCGGGCCATTGGATTTGGAAGCGAATTTCGGGCATGGCAGGTGGATGGGTAGGGAGTGGATGGGTAAGGGGGTGGGCGAGTAGGGGATGAGGGGAAGGGGTGGGTGAAGGAAGAAACGCAAAACTCACCCATCCACCCCCTACCCATCCACTCATCTACCCCTCTAGGGGCGTCGCCACTCAGCGATATTCCAGGTACTGAGATCCCAGGGGGTGAGGTTGATGCCGGTGAGGCGGTTGCTGACGCCGGAGACATCGGCACGGTGGATGATGGGCATGACGGCGGCATCTTCGATCAGCAAGTCGTTCATTTGAATGAAGAGAACCTGGCGCTCTTCAGGGTCGAGGGTGGCGGCGGCCTGTTGCCAGAGGGCATCGTACTCGGGGTTGCAGTAGCGGGCGTAGTTGCTGCCCGACCAGTTGTTGGCCTTTTGGGCAACTTCGGCGCAGGTGTAGGTCTGCATATAGGACCCGGGGTCGGGGTTGGTGTTGCCAGTGGCAAACATTTGCAGGTCGGCAGAGAAGCGCTCGAGGGTTTCGCGGCTGGCCGGATCGCCTGAGAAGTAGACGCTGGCGTCGATGCTTTTCAGCTCTACCCCAATGCCAATCTGCTCCAGGGATTGTTTGACAATTTCCTGGGTTTTCTGGCGCACGGGGTTTACCGAGCTTTGAAAGACCACCTGCATTTCTTGCTCGTCTTTGTCGCGGGTGCCGTTGTTGTTGCTGTCGACCCAGCCTGCGGCGTCGAGCAGGGCAGCAGCGGCTTCGGGATCGTAGTCGTAGCTAGTGTTGCCCGAGGCAAAGGGGCTAGGGGCGACTAGAAAATTAGTGGTGGCCTGGCCAGTGGGACCGTAGATCTGGGTGGCAATGGTGTCGCGATCGAGGGCCAGATTTATGGCCTGGCGCACCAGGCGATCGCTAAAGAAGGGGTGCGGAAACTCGGTGCTGGAGGTTTCGCCGTCCGCGGTGGCCTGGTTAGGGTCGGTGAAGTTGATGACGACGCGCTCGAGCAGGGAGCCAAAGTTAGTCACCACTTCGCCCTGGCCCGCCGCCTCTAGCTGTTCAAGAATGGCGGCCTCGACCTGGAGGTTGTTGGCGTAGTCGACATCGCCCGTCTGCAGCACCGCCCGCGCTGCCGAGGTGGCGTCGCCGCCGCCCTTCAGCTCTACGCGGCTAAAGGCGAGTTGGTCGGCGTCGCGGTAGTTGGGGTTGGCCTCAAAGACAATCACGTCGCCGGGGGTAAAGCTGGTGACGCGGTAGGGGCCAGTGCCCACGGGCATGGTGTTGGCGGGGGCCTCGCGACCGTTGGGGCCGTTGTAGTCTTCAAAGATGTGTTTGGGCAGCACCATACCCTCGGTGCCGGTAAATACTAAATACCAGGCGGGGTTGGGCTCTTTGAAGGTGATCTGCACGGTGGTGTCGTCAATCGCCTCTACCCGTTCCACCAGCTCGTAGGTACCGGCGTTGACCGTAGCCACCTCAGGGTTGACGAGGAATTCATAGGTAAACGCTACATCCTCGGCGGTGAAGGGGGTGCCGTCTGACCAGGTAATGCCTTCTTTGAGCTTCCAGGTGACGGAGGTGCCGTCTGCGGCCACGCCGCCGTTGTCGAGGGTGGGCTCTTCGGCAGCTAAGAACAGCACCATGTTGCCCTCGGCGTCAAAGCTGGCCAAAGGTTCGAGGGTAATGCGGCTGGCCTCAGAGTCTTTGAACCCGCTGGAAAAGTGGGGGTTGAGAATGGTGGGAGCTTGCCAGTAAAGCAGCCGCAGAGTGTCGTCAGCGGCGACTGTGTCAGTGCCGGTTTCAGTTTGAGAACTCTCCGGTGCCCGACACCCGCCAAACAACAGCAAACAAAGACTAGCGGCAGCGATCGCACGAACGTTCATGGGCAACTCAATAGACTCTTGAAGATTGGCGGTGGGAGTTTAGACGCGAAGCGAGGCTTACGGATAGGGTTGACCCACGATGGCCTAAGTCCCAACAATCCCATGATCCCCAGGCATTAGCGTAGCGGGTCAGCAGATTGAGATGGTAAGCCAAGATACAGATCTGCTCTCAAAACTAGCACCCTGTTTACCCCCTCCTGCAAGGATGGTGGTGCTCCCTGAAGCTGGCGGTGCATGGTGGCAATGATGTCGGCCGGAACCTGGCGCGATCGCCCCCGGTTTTGCTCGATCGCTAGGCTCAGGGGCAGATCAAACCAGACTAGAGCGATGGAGGTAAAGCCGATTTGGCGGGCGGTTGCGATCGCCTCGCGCCGATGCCGCCGCCGCGCGTTGGTGGCATCGTAGATCACGCCCTCTAGCTCGCCTTGGTGAATGGCCGCGATCGTCTGCCGCCACTGAGTCATCACCTGCTGCCAGATCCGCAGCCAGTCGCCTTGAACGGCTTCGTCGCCGTAAAGCTGGGCCCGAAGGGCATCGGTAGACACAGTGCGGTAGCGGGGATGTGTCAAGACAAAATCCCTGGCCCAGGTTGATTTGCCGCTTCCGGGAATACCCACCAGCATCAACAGGGGCACAGGGATTTCAGCTTGCGTCACTGGATACCCGGCCTCAGATGATCATGCCGTCAGGAATCACCGCGTTCTTCAGCACCACGACAATGCCGCTGCGAATATAGAAGCCCAGATCTTCGCGCTCGGCCTCCTGCACGTTGTCCTTGTTGACGATTTGCACGTTGCGACCAATGCGGGCATTCTTGTCAATAATGGCGCGACGAATCACCGAGCCTTCGCCAATGCCCATGGGAATTTTGCCTCGGGTGAGGTGCTGGCTGCTCTCCGACAGTGGCTCGTAGTAGTCGGCTCCCATCAGCAGCGAGTCTTCGATCACGCAGTCGGCGTTGATGCGCTGGCGCAGCCCCACCACCGAGTGGTGAATGCGGCAGTTTTTAAGAATGCAGCCCTCGGTGATGCTCGACTGGGTGATTTGGCAGTCTTGCAGTTTGTTGGGCGGCAGGTAGCGGGCGCGAGTGTAGATGGGTGCGTCTTCGTGGTAGAAGCTGAAGTCAGGGTAGGGCTGCCGAGTCAGCGCCAAATTCGCCTCGTAGAAGGCTTCGATGGTACCGATGTCTTCCCAATAGCCGTCGAAGAGGTAGGCCTGCACGTTGTAATCGCGCGACGAGGCCGGAATAATTTCTTTGCCGAAGTCGGTTTGGTCGAGGTTCTTACGCAGCAGGTCGATCAGCACCTGCTTTTTGAACACGTAGATGCCCATCGACGCAATAAAGGGCTTCTCGACCGCCTGCTCAGCGCTGAGACCCAGGGAGGTGGTGTCGACCTTCATCTGCTCTAGGGCTTCGCCCTTGGGCTTTTCGCTGAAGTCGACTACGCGCCCGGTGCTATCGACCTTCATTAGGCCAAAGTCAGAGGCTTGCTTGTAGCCAATGGGCACTACCGACAGCGTGATATCGGCATTAGTGGCCCGGTGGCGCTGGACAAACAGGCTGTAGTCCATGCGGTAGAGGTGATCCCCGGAGAGGATGATGAAGTCCTCTACATTCCAGGAATCGAACAGCCACAGGTATTTGCGCACGGCGTCGGCGGTACCCTGAAACCAGCTGGGGCTCTCAGGGGTTTGCTGGGCCGCCAGCACTTCCACAAAGCCTTCGGTAAACTGCGAAAACTGGTAGGCACGACCAATGTGTCGGTTCAACGAGGCGGAGTTGAACTGGGTCAGTACGTAAATTTTGTGGATTTCGGAGTTGATGCAGTTACTTACAGGAATATCAATTAAACGATATTTACCGGCCAAAGAAACCGCTGGCTTAGCCCGAAATTTTGTTAATGGATAAAGGCGAGTGCCGGCACCGCCTCCTAGAATTATGGCCAGAACTGATTTCACAAGATTCCCTCAATAAGCCCACAAACTGGCTCGTTTTCACCGTCTGTTTCACATTTCCAGTGTGAGCCTGAGGGTACCGCTTGACAAGGGGTTTATGAAAATATTGTGGCGGAATGTGACCTAGGACACGCCAGCGGTTTTTGATGATCCCTATAGGGTAGGCCTTAGCCTCGGATAAGAGGTGCCGGCTGAGGAGCAGCCGGGCGCACAGATTATAGACCTACCGGTGAACTTGCCAACGTTCAAATTGTCTGGCCTTCTACTAGGATCCAACTCTTAAAGTCGGATCACCGACAGCGTTATGGCGCTGGTGTTGTTTTCGGGAAAGGTGTCGATAAAAAAAGCGCAAAGCTGGGCAGGTTCATCGACCTCTAGGGAGAGGGTGTCGGCATAGCCGTTGAGGGTGGACCAGGTGCCGTTGACCCAGACGCCAGTTTTCAAATTTGAGACCCGGCCGCCGTAGATCCACAGCAGTACCCAGGGCTCGCCGGATTGGATGTCGTCGCCGTAGTTAAAGGTGCCTGCTTTAATGCGAAGGATGTAGGAGCCGGGCTCGAGGCTGCAGGTGGCGGCTACCCGGTCCTGTAGGTACTGCATCTGGGCGCCTCTGAGCAAGACGGCGTTGTGGCGACTGTGCACGTTTATGGTTTGAATTGCGCAGGACCTAGAGACAACAGCCACATTTCGGACGGTAGCTGGCCCGGCTTTTAGGACTGCATCGCCAGCTACATTTCGGACGGTAGCTGGTTCGGCGTCTGGGACCGCATCACCAGCCATATCTCGGACAGGAGCTGGCTTGACTTCTAGGACCGCATGACTAGCTACATCTCGAACGGGGGTTAGCTCGGCTTCTGGGTTTAGCACAGGGGGTGGGGCTGCACTGCCTACCGAGGCTGCGTGGGGCGCTCCGGGTTTACTCTTACCCTTGAGCAGCCACCACAGCAGCCCGCCCAAAACAGGAATGCCCAACAGCCACCAGGGAAAACGCTCTGATGAAGCTGTCTCTGTTGTGGTGCCAGCGGGGGGGGCTAAAGCGGTGTCCTGTCCAGAGGTAGCGGTGGATTCAGGAGTTGCAGTTGGGGCTGGAGTAGCGATCGCAGGAGTAGCTTTAGGCGAGGGTGTTGCTGTCGGTGCTGTTGCCTTAGTTGCGGCAGCGGCAGTGTTAGTTGGCCCGGGCACCTTCATAAAAAAGCCGAGTAAGGCCAGGGCGGCGGGGGATGGGTCTTCGGAGTTGTAGACGTAGGCCCGATGCTGGGAGTAGGGATAGCGTGGGTCGTTGGGCAGCGTTTGGTGCATGGCTAAAACCCGGACATCGCTGCGGCCCAGCACCTGGGATGCCACCGCGTAGCCAATGCCGTCAGCACCGAGGGCATCGATCACGGCCTCGGTGTCATCGTCATCGATGGGGTCGGCGGTAGAGCCTGTGCCAAAGAAGGCTCCGTCGAAGGCGGCATAGCGGCTCAGGGCAATGCGGGTATCGCTGTAGTTGGGGCGATCGACCACGCGAATGCGGGCAGGGGCACCACCGACCTCTGCCCAGTTCCTAATTTCGCCGCGAAACATCTGGGCAAACTGATCGAAGCTGAGGCTGCCGTCAAAGGAGTTCTCAGTGCCGACAATCACGGCAATTTTTTCGCGCTCAATGGGCACTTCTACTAGACCTTGGCTGCGTTCGACGGCAGTCAAAGGTCGCCCGGCGGCCACAATATCTAGCTCGCCATCGATTAATGCCCTCAGGGCTGCGTCGGTGCGGCTGGCCCCCATTTCCACTGAGGCATTGGGGAAGCGTTGGAGGAAGCGATCGCGCAGGCCTTCGTTAACTAGCACCATACTGCTAGAGCCGTCGAGACGCAGCACCGCATCTGCCGGTAGCTCAGTAGGAATCGAGCCTTTGTCGGGGAGGGTACTTGGGGCTTGGGCTAGAAGGCGATCGGCGGCGATCGGAGAAACCGCCGCTGTGGTCAGCAGCAGCGCCACGGCCCGAGCCAGAGAAGGTGATTGAGTTGCCATGGTAGTATCTCTAACCGCTCCGCTAAACTCGCACGATCGAGAGGGTCAGTTCTTCGTCGTTGTCTTCTAAATACGTATCGAAGAAAAAGGCGCAAAGAGTAGTGGACTCCACCACCTCCATGACTAAGGCGTCGTCATAGCCGTTGAGCGATACCCAGGTGGCATTCACCGGCACGTTGGTCTTTTGGTTGATTACCCGACCGCCGTAGATCCATAGCAGCACTACCGGCTCATTGCGCAGAGTATCGGCCCCATAGCCAGAGCCCGAGCGAATTTTGACAATATTAGTGCCCGGTTCCAGCTGTACCGAGACTCCGGTTCGCTGCAGCGCCTCCATCTGCTCAGGGCCGAACTGAAAGCAGTTGCGCTGACTGTGGACCGTTAGGTCTGTGACTGTGCACCCATCCATAAACCCGGGTCTCCATCCAACGAGTTTGCTACTTAGAGACTGTAGGGCGATCGCCCCAAGCCCAAACAAAGATCCCACAAATTTTAAGGAATGCCTACCCGCTTGGACTTCTGAACTATGCCCTTGTCAGAATAATACAGGTGCACTATTGTTAGTTCATGCGTACTTATGGGTACAACCGTTCCCAATCTTACTGTGACGGTAGCCTAACGCACCGCTGACCTGATATCCCCCACGAGAGTTTCCTATGACCACGACTACCGCCCCCCGCAGCCGCTCCGCCGCTGGTGCGTCTCGGTCTTCGGCCAAGGCTCGCGGCACCCAGGCGGCCAGCGCCACCCCGGTGCTTGCCCTCGATGCCGGCAACTACGACCTCAAATTTTTTGCCGGCAGTGGACACCCCAAGGCCATTCGCTCGGTGCGCTACCAGCTGCCCCTAGGGCGCGATGCTGTCAGTTTCTCAGAAGCCTCTCCCCTGATCGAGCTACCCGATGGTCGCCGTTACCACTTTGGCGCCCAGGCCTACAAATACCGCCGCCAGCAGCAAACCGTCATCGAAAATAAGGTGGAACTGGCCAAACTACATCTCTATGCCTGCCTTGAGCCCCTAGCCGGCAACGTAGCCGACTACAACCTCAACCTCCATGTCTCTACCCCCAATCCGGCCCGCAATGGGGAAGATATTCAGGCTCAGCTGCTCGGTGTCCACGAGTTCATTCGCAACGACGTTGAGTTTCGCGTCAAGGTCGAATCGGTGGAGGTAGGCCGTGAGGGCATGGGGTCCTACCACTATGCCAAGGCCCAGGGCATTATCCCCGGCCAGGGCTACACCATTGTGGTCGATATTGGCGGCGGCACCTGGCTCACCCGCCTAGTCGATGCCGACGGCGAAGTGATTGACGAAAACATCATGGATCGTGGCGGCACCTACGAATTGGCCACTGCCATCAGCTTTGACCATCGCCTCACCGACCTCTTGGGCAGCAGCGCCGACCCCTGCATCGTCATGGATGGCTTTCGCACGGACCATGTCTACGCCGATACAGGCTTAGCCTGGGCTGATTGGCTCGATGAGTATTTAGACCCGTGGTTTAAGGGCATCTTCCAAACCGTGAAAGCCCAGTACACCCCCTACATGCCCAGGGTGACGCGCTTTTTGGTAACTGGTGGCGGCTCCCACCTGATCGCCGATCGCCTGCAAGGGCACGATCTGTTCGCCGTCATGGGCGACCCTCAATTTGCCAACGTTCGCGGCTTGTTCTTGATGACCGGGGATACCCAACTATGCATGACCACCAAATAACCCAGCCCGTCCCCAACTCGGGTCGCCCTACCCGCCACGACAATAAGGTTCGCCTCAGTCAAGATGTGCTCGAAAAAGCCGAACTCATTGCCGCTGAGTGGGGGCTTAAGAACGCCCGTGCCGCTGTAGAGGCTGTGTTTCGCCGCTATTGCGATGACTACCTCTACGGTCGCCCTCATGATGGGGGAGATAGTTTTGCCGCTCGGGAACCTGCTCTTCCTAGCTATGGCGAAGCCAAGTCTGCTCAAGTCAAGCGATCGCATCCAGCCCCGTCCAAATGTGAAGCGCTGGATGCATTAGATCAGCTCTTGGCACTTTGAAATGATTAAAACGCTAGCAGAAGTTTAGTTGACTTATAAGGTGCGCCAATGATTTACATTGCGCACCTTTCTTGTTTAAAGTTCTGCTCCGAGAGTATTGCAGCCAATAATAAATTCTGTTCTCGATAGCCCCCAGTTACCTGTCCTCAATAGCCTTAAGCTTCAGCCGAAAACTTCTTAAAAATTATATCCGTTGGGGCTGTCAGCTATTCCCAAAGCTCTGAAGGACGAAAGGGATTTCATTGAGGTCATTGATAGTTGCATCTGCTTCTTTTGCTTCCCCCCAATATAAACCTCGTTTCCAAATCGCTCTCATTCCGGCATTCTTAGCACCCACGATATCGACTTCAGGGTGATCTCCAACAAACACACTCATCTCAAGGGATGTTCCCAACTGCCTCGCGGCTCTGTGAAAGATCTCTGCTTGTGGTTTTCTTACTTGCTCAATCTCAGAAATTAAGATCACCTCAAAATAATCTTGAATTCCTAATCCTTCGATCGCACGAGTCTGAAACGTTCCTTTGCCATTGCTTACAATACCTAGCAAGTAGCCTTGCTGTTTCAAACCACTTAATACCTCAATAAGAGAAGGAAATGGAACACAGTGAGATTGAAACTGCGTCTCATAATCCTGGAGCAACGCTTGCCAATCTAAACCTCTTATCTCGAACTCCGCAACCAGACATTGATAAACCTTATCTTTCCAAACATGGCCACGACAGTCTAGTTCGATAAATCGGTTAACGTAATCGGCTTTAGGAATGTGGCTTAAGTAGTCGCCAAGTTTGTCATATTAGGCTGCAATAAACTGCTTAATTGATGCATCGCGATCGAGCAATGTTCCATCTAAATCAAAAAGAACTGCCTCAATCATCAGTTACGCTCCTAATAACCATCTCGACTCCTATACCGACGGACAAAGCAAGAATAGTCAATTCATAGTTAGAGAAAAGTTTTTTGCCTAAGACTTTATATAGAACAGATTTTCAGACGGGCTGTATTTGTCTGATAGCTTTGCAGAAGATATTAGGTGGAGGAATTCAGTGTAGCCGCATTGCCAATTTTGGTTGCGATCGCTCAAGCTCTCTTCAGCTTCAGCCTCTACAGAGCTGAAACTGTCTGCACCAGCCCGCTCGGTCATACTGTTTGATCGCACCCTAACTGCCCTTGTTCGCGTTTTGTCAGCTGCGGCTATTGAGAATCGTTCTTTTGCCTCGTGCTCAGCCAAAGGAGCGCAGGTACTGTGGCACAATGGAAGACACTCTTAAATTTTGCCGTCATCTTTTGAAACGCCTGTGAATTCTACTGTTGCGACCCCTTCGGCCACCTTTGCCCCCGCCCGCCGCGCGGTATTTCCCTTCACCGCCGTGATTGGCCAAGACGACATGAAGCTGGCCCTGCTGCTGAATGTCATCGACCCCAAAATTGGCGGAGTGATGATCATGGGCGATCGCGGCACCGGCAAATCCACCACCATTCGTGCCCTAGCCGACCTGCTGCCCGAAATCGAGGTCGTAGCCGATGACCCCTTCAGCCGTTCGCCCCAAGATCGCGACGTATGGGCCGAGCGCGGCACCGACGACCTACCCGTGGCGCACAAAAAAGTGCCCATGGTTGACCTGCCCCTGGGAGCCACCGAAGACCGGGTCTGCGGCACGATTGATATTGAAAAAGCCTTATCTGAAGGCGTCAAAGCCTTTGAACCGGGCCTGCTGGCCAAGGCCAATCGCGGCATTCTCTATGTAGACGAGGTCAACCTACTCGACGACCACCTCGTCGACGTGTTGCTTGACTCTGCCGCCTCGGGCTGGAACACTGTGGAGCGCGAAGGCATCTCCATTCGCCACCCGGCCCAGTTTGTGCTGGTGGGCTCCGGCAACCCCGAAGAAGGCGAACTGCGGCCCCAACTGCTCGATCGCTTCGGCATGCACGCCGAAATTCGCACTGTGCGCGACCCCGAGCTGCGGGTGCAGATTGTAGAGCAGCGCTCTGAGTTTGATCAAGACCCCGCCGCTTACCTGACCAAGCACCAGGCCGAGCAGGAAGCGCTCCAGGTCAAGCTGGTCGAGGCGCAGCAGAGGCTGGCTTCGGTCAACCTCGATTACGAAGACCGAGTGCGCATTTCTGAGGTGTGCTCAGAGCTAGATGTGGACGGGCTGCGGGGCGACATCGTCACCAACCGGGCGGCCAAGGCGATCGCCGCCTACGAGGGCCGTACTGAAGTCACCCTCGACGACATCAAGCGGGTGATTGTGCTCTGCCTGCGCCACCGTTTGCGCAAAGACCCTCTGGAGAGCATCGACTCGGGCTATAAGGTCGAGAAGGTGTTCTGCAAAGTGTTTGGTCTGGCCGACCCCGATGAAGCAGCGGTTAACGGTCGCCAGCCTGTGGGGGCTCGGTAAGCATCACTGTGGGTCAGCGCATTCTTGGGCTTGACCCAGGGTTAGCCATTCTGGGGTTTGGGGTAATCGACGGGGCCGATCTTTCGGCCCCGCCTGTCTCTGGCACCCACGCCGAGGCTGCAGTGGTCGATTTTGGCGTGATTGAAACCCCGGCTAAAACGCCAGTGGGTGATCGCCTCTGCACCATCTACACCGATTTGCACAGCCTGTTAGAACTGTACAAGCCGGATTTGGTGGCGATCGAGAAGTTCTTTTTTTACCGCATGGGCAACACCATTTTGGTGGCCCAAGCGCGGGGGGTGGTGATGCTGGTGCTGGCTCAGCACGGCCTGCCCTTTGTGGAGTTCACCCCGGCCCAGGTGAAACAGGCGCTGACGGGCTACGGCAATGCCGATAAGTCTGAGGTGCAGCAAGCGGTGGCTCGAGAGCTGAGCCTAGAGCGCATTCCCCGCCCTGACGATGCGGCAGATGGGCTGGCCCTGGCACTAGCGGCTTGGTATCAGCGTTAAGACATATCTAAATTCTTCGCTTCTCGTAATTGGCCAGCGGCTAGCAGTATTAAGGAATTTCGCTAGCGGCTGAGCCTAACTCCTTCTTCAGCAGAATGGCCTCGGGGTAATAGCCGAGAGATTGATATAGCGCTTGGGCCGCTTGATTTTGGCTAAACACTTGCAAGCTAATCTGCCTGTGCCCCTGCTGCTGCGCCCACTGGTGAGCCACCGTGAGTAGGGCCGTAGCGATGCCGCGCCGCCGATGCTCAGGGGCGACGTAGAGCATCAGCACGTAGGGATGCAGAACGCCGCTGCGTTGGTCGGTCGCCTGCCCTAACCAGATCGACCCCACTGGAGCAGCGGGGGGACCAGAAGTAGACTCTACATCCACCCACCAGAGGGGCGTGTCTCGGCCGAGGTAGCGATCGACCGTGGCGGCAATGTGGTCCGTGGGCTGGTGGGGGTCAAGCTCGGTGTAGGTGCGCTCCATAAATTTGACCACGGTGGCGCGATCGCGGATTGAGCCTATCCTCAACCTGTAGCCCGGCAGCGCAAAGCCATAACAGTGTTCCATGGACGCTTGACACAGACTACTTTGTAAAACCTTGTACTGGCCGCAAGGCCTCTAACCGTGGGTTTGAGTAATTAGGGTTTTTGAGGGTCAACAGATATAGTCTGTTGGTTTATTTAAGCACTTATTAGATCGGGTGTAGCTAGCTTTGCAGAATACTTGCAACGGTTAAGGTCAGTTCCGGAAAAATGGACGACTGAACCACGCTCTGGCTTTGGTATTCTGTGGCTTCGTACCACCCTTCCAGAAGAAGGCAAATGGTCACTTTACCCACCAGCGGGTCTACAATCCAATATTCTGGGATGTCCAGCACGCTGTACTCTGCCCGTTTTGCTCGGTAATCGGTGCTTTTGGTTGATTCACTCACAACTTCTACAACCAGCAGTGGTGGTGGCTCATTGAGGCGAATAACGGCCTCTCGTTCTTGTAAAGCCTCCCACTGCTCTAGTCTCAGCACCGATACATCAGGGATTCTGACGGTATCCCAACGTTCGCTGCGAGGGCTTTGCAGTCCTACTGTTCCCGCTAGGGCAATCCAAGCATTCTGAACTCGCTCAGCCTCGACATCAAACATCCTCTCCAGGCGCTTGATAATGGCCCCATGCTTACCAGTTCCCAAACTCATCGGTAGCAATTCCCCATTGATCAGTTCGCATCGGCGATCGCTGCCGTCGTCATAGGCTAGATACTCATCTAGGGTCAGGCGCTGAGTGGTAGTAGTCATGGCGTATCAGTACCGCTAGTGGTTTAAATTATGACATTCCCACAGTCATAGAAGCCTTCTCAATGGCTGTGGCGCGTTAACCCGCCCCTTTTCCCTGGCCAGAGAGAAACGAACTTGCTAGGCTGAGGGGAAGTTTGCGCGGCGTTGATATTGACCTATGGCAACTCAGTCTAAAACCCTGTTTGAGCAGTTCTTCGCGCCGATCTTTTCGCACCTGGTCGATCGCGATGCCCTGCTGCGGCTGCGCGACAGCATCGATTGGGAAGCCGGGGTGAACCAGTTCACCAATCCCCAGGTGGTGTATCCCAACTACTACAAAATCAGCAACTTTCACGGCATTAAAAACGGCTACCTGAATGTCGATGCCGCCCTCACCTACGACCCCATTACCCAGTACGTGCTGCCCCCTGGCGAAAACTGGGTGCGCGAGAGTCTGATCAAAGCCATTAAGGGCGAGCCTCGACGGATTTTAGATTTGGGCTGTGGCACGGGCACCACCACGCTGATGCTGAAGCGTCGCTTCCCTAATGCGGAGGTGATGGGTCTCGACCTGTCGCCCCAGATGCTGGTGATGGCCGACTACAAGGCTAAAGCGGCGGCGGTGGATGTGACATTTCGCCACGGCAACGCCATGGCCACTGGGCTGCCTGCCGCATCGTTTGACGTGGTGTGCGCCACGCTGCTGTTCCACGAAACCCCCCCAGCGGTGGCTAAAACCATTCTCTCAGAGGCGTTTCGGCTGCTGACGCCCGGTGGGCAAATGCTGGTGCTCGACGGCAACCAGCGCACCCTGCGGGCTAGCGACTGGCTTAGCAGCATTTTTGAGGAACCCTTTATTCGCGACTACGGTCAAGGCAATGTCGATGCCTGGTTGGGCTACGCCGGTTTCGAGCAGGTGCGCACGGAGGATGTGTTTTGGCTCAACCAGCTGAGCTGTGGCCGCAAGCCGTTGCCAGTGGCGGATCGCATAGAGCAGCCAGAGGGCGATCGCCAGTCCGATGATCTTCCCCTACCTCAGCCCGCCTAGCCTATTCAACTAGCTGAAGCCATGACCCAGGTTTTGCACACCGAGCGCCTGATGCTGCGGCCCAGCACTATGGCCGACCTCGACGCGGTGCGATCGCTGTGGACTGAGCCAGACGTGCGGCAGTTTCTCTTTGACGATCACACCCTTTCTCGCCAGGAGGCCAGCGACTTTTTGGCGGCCAGCGACGCGAGCTTTGCCCAGCAGGGCTATGGACTGTGGCTGTTTTTTGAGCGATCGCTGCTTGAGCAGTCGGGGGAGGTAATCGCTCCCTCAGACCCATCCCTAACTATTACCGGATTCTCTGGGCTAATCGCCGTTCCCGATGAACCACCCAGCCTGGTTTTTGGCACCCGACCTCAGCTCTGGGGCCGAGGCTACGCCACGGAATCAACGGCGGCAGTCTTGCGCTACGTCTTTGATGAGCTGGGGCTGGAACAAGTGGTGGCTGATGTGGATGAGCCGAATACGGCATCCATCCGCGTGCTGGAGCGTCTGGAGATGGTGCAGACGGGGCGAGCGATAGTGAATGACCGCCCTCTGCTCTACTACGCTCTGCAACCTACCAAATAGTCCTCAGAAATTGCTTGGAGCAAACCTTTAGCCTCCATTTCTGCCCTAAACCACGTGAAGAGTCAGGTGCGAATCCCTCAGCTCTAACTAACGTTTAGTGATTTGTGCCCTGGGTTTTAGCCCACCCTGCTTACACTAAAGACGTTGGATAGGTAGGGATAGGGCCATGGTGCGACTTCAACCCTGGCAGTGGGCGGTGCTGGCGCTGCCTCTGGTGGCGATCGCCGGATTCATTCTGACCGCAGCAGGCGCGCAAATTCACGCCTGGAAGCTGAACTGGATCTGGGGCGTGATCGTTCTCATGTTGGTGCTGTGGCGAGGATTGCTGGCTCGCTGGACTAAGCCTGTCTTTAAGCAGATGGAAGCGGCGCTAGAGCAGGTTCAGCAGGAGCTGGATGAGGTAACCGAAGCAGAAGCCCCAGCTAGCATTCCTAATGTTAAGTCCGCCGCTGCGGCACTGGAAGACATTCTCGTGGCGGCCCAGCAAGATCCACCCCTGTGGGAAGACTGGAACCCCTTTTGGGGGCGCTGCCGCGAGGTGGTGACGGCGGTGGCCCAGGCCCACCATCCTGGTGTGAAATACCCGCTGCTCAACATTTACCTGCCCGATGCCTATGGCCTGCTGCGGGGCACCGTAGACGATGTCGATCGCTGGATTGACACCCTAACTCCGGTGCTGGGCCAGGTGACCGTGGGTCAAGCAGTGCAGGGCTATGAGGTCTACCGCCAGGTCGAACCCTCGGCTCGAAAGCTCTGGCAGGCGTGGAACTGGGCGCAGTGGTTGATCAACCCCGCCGCCGCCGCCGCCCGCACCCTGAGCGAACCCACCAATGCCCTGGCTAACCAGCAGCTTTTGGGCAATTTGAATGCGCTGCTGCGAGAGGCTACCCTACGGAACCTGTACCGCCAGTCGGTAGCGCTTTACAGCGGTGAACTGCCAACCCTGCCTGGCCCCCAAAAGCCGCTGCCTACGGCCCAGACTCAGACTCTGCGGGAGATTCTCGACCAGGCTGAGTCGGTGGAGCAGGTGGCTGAGAAACCTGTCAACATTTTGCTGGTGGGGCGCACCGGGGCAGGTAAGAGCAGTGTGATCAACACGCTGTTTGACAGCGATCGCGCCGAGGTTGATGTGCTGCCCAGTACCGATACCATCAGCACCTACCGCTGGCAGGGCGACGCGGGCGAAACCCTCACTCTATGGGATTCTCCAGGTTACGAGCAGGTGAATCGCACCGACTATCGCGACCAGCTGCTCGACTGCGCCCGCGAGGCCGACCTGCTGCTGCTGGTCACCCCCGCCCTCGACCCAGCCCTGCAAATGGATGCCGATTTGCTGCGCGACATGCGCGAGGAGGTGCCCGATCTGCCCGCCATTACGGCTCTAACTCAGGTAGATCGGCTGCGGCCCCTGCGGGAGTGGCAGCCCCCCTACGACTGGCAGTGGGGCAACCGTCCTAAAGAAGTTTCTATCCGCGAGGCCACCCGCTACCGGCAAGAGCAGCTAGGGGAACTGTGCGATCGCATCTTGCCCCTGGTCACCCGCAACGCCGAGCGCCCTGGGTGGAATGTCGATGCCTTGTCCACCGCATTAGTCGAGCTGATTGACCCCGCCAAGGAACTGCGGCTGGCGCGGTTTTTGCGCGATCGCGAAACCAAGATCACGGCTTCGGCCCGTCTGATCAATCGCTACCGTCTGCAGATGAGCACCACCCAGGGGGTGACAGCTTTTCTCAAAAGCCCGGTGCTAAAGTTTCTCGCCACCCTCACCACCGGCTCCCCGGCTCTGGCCTACCTACTAGCCGAGCAAATTCCAGTCGAGCAGCTGCCCGTGGTGTTGGGCAAGCTCCAGCTCGCCTACGACCTGTTTAAGGTGATTGGCCCTGACAAGGTCCAGTTAGACCTACTCACCCTCTGGCCGCTGCTGCTCGACCACAACGACCAGCCCGATCGCGCCGCCTGGGCCTTTGGCCACGCCATGGTTGAATATTGGAGCCAGGGGCTAGCGATCGCCGACACCCGCCAGCGAGTTGAACATTACCTGGGGCAATACGATAATCGTTGAAATGCCACTAATCCTCCTGCCGATGGGCTTAAAATGCGCCAGCTGTCTTTAGCATCGGTGAAGCCATCGGTTCTGCCCCCATCACTCCCTGAGAACAATGCTGATCTTATCTGCCACCAACGGCACCAATCTTGAACTAGCCCGCGCCTTTGAATCTGAAGCAACCACCAGGGGCCTATCCGTAGAGATAATTAGCCTCCCCGATCTACACCTGCCGCTTTATGACTCCCTTGGGGGCAGCGGTGCTGACGATGGCCTGAGCAAGCTGGCCCAAGCCATGCGGCAGCACAAGAGCCTAGTCATCTGCGCGCCCGAGTACAACGGCTCCATTCCCCCAGTGCTGACCAATGCGATCGCCTGGCTGTCGGTGAGCACCGACGACTTTCGGGCATTATTCAACTCGCGGCCCGTGGCTTTGGCTACCCATAGCGGTGGCGGTGGGCAAAAGGTCATGCTGGCCATTCGGCAGCAGCTCTCGCATCTGGGCTGCACGGTGCTGGGACGAGAGGTGTTGAGTACTTCCCAAAAGGCGGCTAACCCCGAGGCGATCGCCGCCCTCGTCAGCCAGCTCGCCGCCCTCGAATCCGCCTATGAAGGCATCCCAGCACAAGGCTAAACGCATTCAGGCGAAACGTCACGGATGGCAAAAGAACGAGAGTTCAGCACAAAGAGCGAATGATACGTTCTTTGATCTTGGCTTTCTCGTTCTTTTACTATCCCCTCACTTCCTATCCCACTGCTCTTTCATACGCTGAATGCGCTCCAGCAGCGTCTCGTTCGACATACGAGAATTTAGCCGCTCCACCAGCAGCGGAAAGGCTAAGGGCGAGGGCCGTTTGGTGTCTTTCCACACAACCGATCGCTGATCTAGCCGCCTGAGCATCTTGGCCAATCGGTGAGTCTCTAGCTGGTCTTGCAGCACCTCCCGCTCCGCCTGCTTGAGCAGCAGATTGTCTGGCTCGTATTTGGTGAATACCTCGTAGAGCAGCGACGTACTCACCTGAAGCTGGCTCGACGTTTTGCGCGACCCCGGATAGCCCTTAAAAACTAGCCCCGCCACCTGGGCCACGCCGCGAAACTTGCGCTGGGTCAGCTCCGAAATGTTGAGGCTGGCGCGAATGTCGTCCTCCAAATTCTCTAGGCTAAAGAAGTCGCTAGAGAACAAATCTTGGTAGGGATACCCTTTGGGGCCAAGAATTTCAAAGCCGTAGTCATTGACCGAAATCGTGAAGGTCGCCGTCTTCTGCTTGGCGAATCGATAGCCCCAGAGAAACCCCAGCCCTTCGTGAACAAAGCGGCCCTCAAAGGGGAATACGTAGAGGTGTTGTCCCTCCCGTGTTTTGCAGCTTTCTACTAATAATTCATCGGCAGTGGGCAGCGTAGAAAGACGCTGCTGAGCTTCGAGAATGGGGGTAATGGTGAGAATTTCGTCGTTGGCGAGGGCAATATCGTGGTCAATGGTTGCGGATGGTGCACTGCTGTGCGAATGCACCCTACGGTTATCATCGTCATCGAGAAAGGATCGCACCCGTTCCACCTCGCGGCGCAAATGGTGGCTGAGTGTGTCTGAAATTGCCAGCTGCCCGCCGCCCCAAGTAGGCGTCACCGTCGATTTTTTGCGGGTGCCCTTGACGTAGAGCACCATGTCTTTCATTTGAAAGTATTCCAGCTGCCGCCCGCCGAAAAAGAACACATCCCCCTGCTTCAGCCGCGACACAAAAGATTCTTCGACGGTGCCAATCTCTTTGCGGTTGGTGTAGACAATCTTGACCGGCGTATTGGAAGTAATGGTACCAATGCCCATGCGGTGAATGCGAGCCAGTTTCGCATCACTAACTTTGAAAAGCCCATCTTCTCGCACTACTTTTTTGTAGCGAGGATAGGCTCCCAGACACTGACCACCGTTTTCGATAAAATCTAAAATCCACTGGTATTCTTCGTTGGTGAGGTCAGCATAGGCGACGGTTTGGCGCACATTGTCTAAAGTCTTTTGCGGCTCAAAGCCATCGCCACAGGCCAGGGTGACGAGATGCTGCACCAGCACGTCGTAGGGCTTGTGCTGGGGGCGACGAGTTTCCATGTCGCCCATTTCTAGCCCTCGACGAAAGGCAGAAATTTCGAGCAGTTCCAAAGCATTGGTGGGCAAAAAGAACACCTCCGAAGTACCTTCCGGCACGTGGGCGCTGCGCCCCGCCCGCTGCAACAGCCGTGCCAGATTCTTCGCGCTACCGATTTGCACGACCCGCTCCACCGGCTGAAAATCGACGCCCAGATCCAGCGATGACGTACACACCACCCACTTAATATCGCCAGACTTGACCCCCGCCTCGATCGCCTCTCGCTCTTTTACATTGATCGAGCCGTGGTGCAGGGCGATGCGATCGGCCTCTTCTGGCAGGGCAAAGTTTAGCGCCTGGTACCACCGCTCCGACTGGTTGCGGGTATTAGTAAAAATCAGAGTAGATTTCTCAATATCCAGCGCCTCCACCAGGGTTTCAAACATGCGCAGACCCAGGTGTCCCGCCCAGGGGAAGGTATCCACCGACTCGGGGCGAATGCTTTTGATCACCGTGTCGCGCTTCAAATTCGAGCGCACAATCACCGGCTCGGTGCCCAAGCCCACGGCGGTTTGAGCTGCTTCTTCCAGGTTCCCCAAAGTGGCGGAGATCGCCCAAGTGCGGAGCTTGGGCTGGAGCGAGCGCAGATACCCCAAACACAGCTCTGCCTGGGTGCCCCGCTTCGAACTCATCAGCTCGTGCCACTCGTCTAACACCACCGCCTGCAAATTGCTAAACCGCTTAGCCCCGTCTTTGTACGACAGCATCACCGCCAGCGATTCCGGCGTGGTGATCAGGATATTGGGCATGTTCTTGAGCTGCTTGGTCTTACGGGCAGAGCTAGTGTCCCCTGTGCGCGACTCGACGGTAATGCCCCAGCCCATCGCCTCGATCGGAGCTTTGATCGCCTGCTCAATGTCTCGTGATAGGGCGCGCAGGGGGGTGATGTAGAGCAGCTGCAATCCTTCTAGTGGGGTGGCAATCATTTCGGCGATCGCTCCCATTACCGCTGCATAGGTTTTACCCGACCCGGTGGGTACCTGCACTAGCCCGCTGCGTCCATCGAGATAAGCTGCCCAGGTTTCAGCCTGAAAGGCAAGGGGTTGCCAGCCACGGGTGGCGAAGTATTGGGCAATAGGGACAAGGCGCAGGTCAGATGTCACAGGGCTATTGAATGAAGAGATCGGCATCATCCCAGTGTAAAGGGAGATAGCTGCTCAGACTATTTACTACTCTTGCTGGCCTAGTTGCAGGTGGCGTGGAAAAGAGTGTTGAGGCACTAAGAGGAACATTGTTTTCGGCATTGATGACATCAACGATTGCTGTAATTCTTCTCAAATTGCCAACACTAAAAATTGATTAGTTTACTGGAGAAAGTAATTGAAAACCTTGTGAATAAACCTGAAAATAAGATTTTTTTACAGGTACTAGCTTGGGAATATGTCTAATCTATGCGGTGATAGCTAGAACGTTGAATAAGGGGTGAGACCCCTTATTCAACTGTTAAAAGTTCATGTTGTAAGGTCTGCCGTGTAAGGAATTCAACAATGTCACCGGAACTGGAATCTTTTGGTTGCCGTCTATCATCCTAGCTACCAGGTGTGCATTCTACTTTTGGCAGCTAACTCCTATGACTAATGCCAAGTCTATTTTCATTTCCTATCGTCGGTTAACTAGCATCGACATCACAGGGCGAATATATGACCGTTTAGTGGCTCATTTTGGCGAAAACAGCATCTTTAAGGATATTGATTCAATTCCTTTTGGAGTGAATTTTCGTCACTATTTAGAACAAGAGGTTAGCCATTGCCCTGTGCTGCTAGCAATCATTGACCCCCAATGGTTAAGGATTGCCGATGCTCACGGCAAGCCCAAATTGGCGAACCCCTCTGACTGGGTACGGGTGGAAATTGAGGCGGCTCTGCGACGCGATCGCCTCGTCATTCCCGTGCTAGTAAACGGGGCCACGCTTCCTGAAGATGCTGCTTTGCCCGAGGGGCTAAGGGGTTTAGTGCATCGCCAGAGCGCGGTGGTGCGCTGCGACCCCGACTTTCACCGCGATTTAGATCGGCTGATTCATCGCATTGAAGGCGTATTTAACAGTTTGGCTGTGGTTAGTTCCCCGCCGCCGTCGCCGCCGGTTTTCAGCCCGATCGATCGGCAGGCCGCTGCCCTGGACACCGCTAAGAAACCCGCTCAAGTGTCTAGAGCTCGGCCCATGGGGCGAAGACGCTGGTTACGCATGGCGGGTCTAGGCCTACTAGGCGGCGGCACGGCGATGGCGGTGCGTCAGCAGGTGCCAGCCCTACAGACCCTAGCCCCTGGAAATATTTCTCAGGCCATGCCCAGTCTGGTCACTCTACTCGATCGCCTTCAACAGGCCCTAGAGCAAGGGGAAGTTCCTACTGCAGAGCCACCAGACTTAGAACCTTCTGGTGTGGAGTCTCTGGAACCTTCTGAGGTAGCGACTCCTGACCCAGAGGTGCCTGCCCTTGAGGTAGCGGATTCAGGTGAGCTGTATAGCTATGAATCGGTAAGTGTCGATGAGTTTGGCATGGGGCGATCGCAGATTAAATTTTCCACTCCATCCCACAAAGCCCTGCGGTTAGAAACTCCGATTGGCCCAGTGACCCTGCGGCTGGTGTCGATTGTGGGGGGCCAGTTTGTGCTGGGTGCTCCCGATACCGAGCTGGGCCACGACCCCTCGCAGCCACCCCAAACCATTGCCGCCGTAGATTCGTTTTGGATGAGTGTGCACCCCATCACCCAGGGGCAGTGGCGGGCAGTGGCGCTGCTGCCCACTGTCAAGCGCGACCTCGACCCCAACCCAGCCTACTTCACCGGCAACGATCGCCCAGTAGAGCAGGTGTCGTGGCAGGAGGCGGTGGAGTTTTGCGATCGGCTCAACCAGTTGATCGAATCTCATCCCGATCAGCCTGGTCTACGGCGCTACCGCCTGCCCACAGAGATTGAGTGGGAATACGCCTGCCGCGCTAAAACCACTACCCCCTTCCACACGGGCCAAACCCTCACCACCGACCTGGCCAACTACAACGGCACCAAACCCTACCGCCAAGAACCAGTCGGCCAGTTTCGCGGTACCACTACAGCCGTTGGGGCATTTGGCAAAGCCAACGACTTTGGCCTCTACGACATGCACGGCAACGTGCTGGAATGGTGCTCCCCCAACCGAGACGCATCTTCTAACGATGACTGGCGAGTGGTGCGCGGTGGCTCATGGCAAAGCCCACCGCAGCAGTGCCGCTCAGCCTATCGAGCGGGCCTCAAGGCCGACACCCGCAGCAATGAGGTCGGCTTTCGCATTGTGGGTGAGGGGTGAGGGGCATTCAATGTAAGGGATGGAAAAGCAGGTTTACGGTATAAGGTGTAAGGCTTGCCGTAGACCCTACACCCTGCACCCTAAACCCATTCGCCTATTCCCCTAAACCTACTGCGGCAAATACTTTTTCAGCAGCAGGCTAAGTTTGTCGAGCGTGGCGGCGGGAGCCTTATCGAAGGGGGTAATGATGGCGTACTTCAGCGCCGAGTGGGCCTCCGACTCGGGCGGATTGGCGGCAACACGGTTCACCACTTCGCGAATTACCCGCTGGGCGTTGACGGCGTTCTTTTGCAGATTACCAATTACCATTTCGACGGTAACGCTGTCGTGGTCAGGGTGCCAGCAGTCGTAGTCGGTGACCAGGGCCAGGGTGGCGTAGGCGATTTCGGCCTCGCGGGCTAGCTTAGCCTCGGGCAGATTGGTCATGCCGATGATGGTCGCGCCCCAGCTGCGGTACAGCTCTGACTCGGCCTTGGTGGAGAAGGCAGGCCCCTCCATGCAGACGTAGGTGCCGCCCCGGTGCAGATCAACATCGGGTAGCTCCAAGCTTTCTACGGCATCGGCGAGCACCTTTGCCAGGGCTGGGCAAACCGGATCGCCAAAGGTGATGTGGCCCACTAGCCCTTCACCAAAAAAGGTGTTGACTCGGTTGCGGGTGCGATCGATAAATTGGTCGGGCACCACCATATCCAGCGGCTTGGCGGCTTCTTTGAGCGAACCTACGGCGGAGGCGGAGATGAGGTATTCCACCCCAAGGGATTTCATCGCATAGATGTTGGCGCGAAAGGGTAGCTCGGTAGGCATGAGGGTGTGGCCGCGCCCGTGGCGGGCCAAAAACGCCACACGAGTGCCATCCAGTGTGCCCAGAATGATGGCGTCTGAGGGGCTGCCAAAGGGGGTGTCAACGCGAACTTCTTCGATGTCGGTGAGGGCTTCCATTTGGTAGAGGCCGCTGCCGCCGATGATGCCAATCTGTGCCTGTGCCGCCATGGTAGTTACTGTCTAGTGCTGGACTGCATTATCATACCCGGCTGTTGCAAGAGCCAGAGGCCAGTGCTGGTCATGCCTGAGTCGTCCGGGCGCACTAGCAGAAAGTGGAGGCCTTGACTTGCCTGTTTACGCTGCTCAAAGCGTTGCCCTGCGGCAGCCACATCGGGGTCGCTGAAGGTGGTGAAGACCCAGCGATCGCACAATCCTGCATCCAAAATCAGTCCATCTGGTTCCCCCCGCACATAGCTCAGCCAAGCGGGATTGTTAGCCTGAATCCACTGGGCCAGGGCCATCGCTTGTCGTCCGGCATCGACTACAATTCCAGGAATTGGCGTGGTGCTGGCTAAGCCCAAACCGGAGGGCATTAAGCTCGGCAGCAGGTGGCGCAGGGGAATAGGTTCGTAGGGCAGGGTTTGCTCAAAGTCGTAGGCGGATAGCGCTGTGAAACCCCAGCGATCGCCCCAAAGATTTTCGGGCAGGGGAACAGGGGGCGGTGACTCGATATGCAGTGGGTTGTAGGGAATGGGGACGGCATTGGGTTGGGTGGGATACCATTTGGCCCGCTGCTGAAGCCACTGGTGCAGGGTAGCGGTGTGGCGGGTCGGTTCGACCGCAATTCCCAGCGACTCACAGCTCACGGTTAGCAGCGACAGCGCCTGGGGCCGAAACACCTGAATTTTCTCGGGGGGGCTACCGGCTTTTTCTAACGCTATGCCTATTTGCTCGCTCACCCAGGCTTTGTTCACCGACGATTGAGCAGTCATGGCCCCGTAGCTGAAAACAAAATCGTCGCTGCACAGCAAAATTTCCCAAAGGGGTTCACCGCTGGGGCTGGTCAGGGGTGGGCGGTGGAGATCGGCTTGCCAGACAGTCATGGTGGGTATCTGGCCGCTACGGGCTCAGCGCAGGGGCTTACATTTTAAGGCGTGGGGCTGAAGTTAGGCAGCAGGGTTGAAACAACCAGCGGCAGTCTCAGCATAGGGGAGAAGGCTAACTTTACCTTACCTAAATTGGTTGAGTGACGCGTCGATGAATGGTTGAGCTGGCAGGGGTCTCGCGTTCAACTGGAACTGGAGGCTAGTAGGCTCAGTCTGTAGAAACCATTGACTCGCACCCTTCCCTGGGTAGATGGCTTGGGGTTAAAAAATGGTGCTATATGATTGAGCCGTGGCGAGAGTGGGGAATGCAGGGTGAATCAAGTCTTACGCGTCAACCGGGCTACGGCGCTGGTGCTGAGGCCGGAGCCGCCGGGGCAGTTGGCTGCTAATGAGCAGGTAGCGATCGCCGCTGGGAGCGTCTATCCGCTGCAATCTTACGCCTATGCCGACGTTGACGGCGGGTTTAACGGCCACATTAAAGTGGCCTTTCGCGACAGCGCCCCCGGTGGGTTTAATACCTGGTTTGTGCCCAGTCGTGATACCCAGGTAGAGTCGGATGGCGTCGTGGTTTACCCCCACGAAGACCAGGAGGGCATGCCCGTGCTGTGGATTAATACCAGTACCCTGCTGAAGCGCCGTCCCCTCGACTCGGCTCTGCTCAACCCCAGCGAAACCGTTGCCGTGTCTCGGGGGCAATCCTACAACCTGCACTCCTACGCCTTTGCCGATAGCCAAGGCAACTTTAACAACCACATTAAAATTGCCATTCGCAACCCCGAGGACTTTGTCAATGGGCTGAGCACCTGGTTTGTGTATACTCCGCAAGCCTTTGTCACCCTCGACAACGATGTGGTGTTTCCGCGCCCAGACCCCAATGCCTTTGTCCTGCGCGTGACTGCTAACACTCTGTTTAAGCGTCGCCCGGTCGACAATAGCCAACTGGCCCCTAACGAGCGGGCCACTGCCTCACCGGGCACAGCAATCGTGCTCAGCAGCTACGCCTTTGCCGATGCTCAGGGGTCATTTAACGGCCACATTCGCTTTGCGATCAAGTACGTCAAAGATGACATCAACGGGTTGAATACCTGGTATGTGTTCCAGGGCCATGCGCGGGTCGAGCGGGCTGGAGTGGTCGTGTATCCACCTCCGACGGCACCACCGCCGCCCCAGTACGTGGGCCGTCCCTTTCGCCTACCGGGCAATACGTCAACGTTCTACACCGACCAGCCAATTATTCCCGGCGGTAGCTTTACCTGGGGAGAAGCCACACGAGACGCCACGCGCATTCCTGAAACCCAGGCGATCGTTGACAACATTATTGGTTTAGCTCGGGCACTCGAGACAGCGCGCGATCGCCTCAACCGCCCCTTTCAGATCACCTCCTGGTATCGTCCCCCAGCAGTCAACGCAGCGGTGGGTGGGGCCACTCGAAGTCAGCATCTCTTCGGCCGCGCCGCCGATATTCAGGTACAGGGGCTTAGCGGTCGCCAGGTAGCCAACGCGCTGATGCTGAGCTGGCCTGGAGGCATGGGCATCTACGGCAATATCCCCAACATCATTCACCTCGACACTGGCCCTAAGCGCACCTGGGGATTTTAGAGCTAGTGCTTAACTGAGAATACAACGTGCCATACCGAGCTCCCGAGGGAGCCACATCTGCAGTCCACATTGCCCAGAGCTACGGCTGAAATGGACGGGTACCTGCAACGGATTGCGATCGCTGGTTATGATAAAAGCGATTAAATTGATGTTCGCTAGATTGCTATGCCTCAGCCCAAACATACCCAGGCCCACCTGTCGCGCACGGTGCCCAAAGACCAGTCTGAATTCTTCAAAAAGCGCACCCGTGATTCGATGGAGTACTACATGGGTGCGAAGCTGCTAGAGGTGGGGGTGAACCCAAAAAATACTGTCTACCGCTGGACTTCGGAGATTAAGGGCAGCCAAGAAGTGATTACTGTAAGCGCCTACTGGGGCGATTCGCGCGAAAAGCTTGAGGCGTCAGAATAACGGTTTTTTGCGGAGCATGTTAAGCCTGCTGAAGCCTCACCATAAAGAACCCATCCATGTTTTGGCGATGGGGCCAGACGCGCACCCAGCCAGCGGAGGCAACCTCTAGTCCGTCCCCAAAGCCGGGTGTTGGCGGCTGCACCTGCCAGATAGGATGGGTGCGGCAAAATGATTCAATCACCGCTTCATTTTCGGTAGGGTGCAGCGTGCAGGTGGCATAGACCAGAGTGCCGCCGGGTTTGACGCAGCGAGCCGCTTCGGATAGCAGAGCGCTTTGCAGCTCGGTTAGCGTCGCTATGCTGTCTGGATTTTGTCGCCAGCGGGCATCGGCGTGGCGGTGCAGGGTGCCTAGCCCTGAGCAGGGGGCATCGACCAAGACTCGGTCGGCCTGACCGTGAAACTGGGCTAAGTCGGTGCTGTCGCCCGCGTGGGTATGCAAGTTGGTAAGGCCCAAACGGGTGGCGTTGGCGGTAATCTTTTTGAGGCGAGAGGGGGCGCGATCGCAGGCCCACACCTTGCCACCTTCCCCCACTATCTCTGCCATCTGGGTCGCCTTACCCCCCGGTGCTGCACACACATCCAGTACCGTCTCTCCGGGTTGCGGATCGAGCAGTAGCCCCACTAGCTGGGCACTGGCATCCTGCACGCTCCACCAGCCAGCTTCATAGCCGGGCAGGTTGGTGAGGGCTCCCTGGTGGTTCACCAGGCGCAGCCCCCAGGGAACACCGGAGATAGGTTCTACTGCAATATCTGCGGCGGCAAAGGCAGTTTTCACCGCTTCGACCGTGGCCTGCTGACGGTTGACCCGCAGGTCGATGGAGGGTACCTGGTTAAACCACTGGCAGAGCTGATCGGTTTCTTCCGCGCCAAGTTGGTCGAGCCATAGAGCGATGAGCCAGTCAGGGTAGCTGTGACGAATGCCCAGGGCGATCGCCGTGTCGTCGGGCAGGGCAAGGGGATCGGTACCGCCTTCCGACTGACGCAGGTACTGGCGCAGCAGGCCATTTACTACCCCAGAAAGCTTACCTAACCCATTCGCCTTGGCTAGATCAACGCTGGTATTCACCGCCGCCGAGTCGGGCACGGCGGTGAGGTAGCGCAATTGATAAAGCCCCAGATGCAGCACAAGGCGCAGCACCGGGGGCTGTTTATCCGCTGGGCGACTGCCCAGCTGATCGATGAGAGCGTCTAGAGTGCGCTGGCGGCGAACGATGCCATAGACCAGCTCAGTGGCAAAGGCGCGTTCGGCGGAGCGCTCCCCAGAGGAATCGCTTTCGCTCAACTTGGCCTGACCCAATGTGCGGTGTAGGGCTACATCGGCGTAGGCCCCGGCTTGCACTTGAAGCAGCACATTCAGAGCTAGTTGCCGTGCCCCAGAAGGTGCAGCAGCCCGAGTAGTCACGATTTTGGCCAAGCTAAGATTTTGCGCGCCGTTTGGAGGTCTGCCGATCGCGCTTGGCGGTCTGCTCGTCGTTTTTGCGGCGGCGGCGATCGCGCCAGTCGGCGGCGGTTAGATAGGCCACGCCGCCGGTCACGACGACCATTAGCACCAGGGCAATGGTGGCCAAAATGCTAAAAGCTTGAGCTTGTACAGTTGCTTCCATAGCTATAGACGCTGGGTTTAGAAACCGTTGCGACCCCAGACCACCATCGACAAAGAAAAGGTAAAGACGACCAGTAGTGAAACCCAGCCGAACGACAGAATGTCCATAGGTGCTTTCTTAAGACTCAAAACAACACAGCTACTTTTATCATAATGCCACGGCGTTTCCTCGCTTAAACATCTTGCTGCTCTAGGGAGCCAAGATTTCTGCTGGAAACCCTTTTATAGCCCCATCAAACAGCACAGCTTGTAAACGGCTCTAGCGCCCACATTGCCGTCCCACTCGCCGTCGCCTACTTCACAGAGGTCAAAGCCAACAATCTGCCGCCCGCTGCGCACCACTTGGCGCAGCAGACAAAATACCTCTTCCAGCTCTAGCCCGCCGGGGACGGGGGTGCCGGTGCTGGGGCAGAGCTTGGGGTCGAGGCCATCGGCGTCGAAGCTGACGTAGACTTTCTCAGGCAGGGCCGCCACGATCGCCTCGCACTGCTGCATCCAGGGAATACCCCGATAGGTATTTTCCTTCACCACCGAGTCGTAGTGGGTGACAACGCGCCCCTCAGACTGTTTGATCAGCGCCACCTCGTCGTGGCACAGGTCGCGAATACCCACCTGCACCAGCTTGCTCACCTGGGGCAGCTTCAGCAGGTTGTACATAATTGACGCGTGGGAGTAGCGAAAGCCTTGGTAGCCGTGGCGCAGGTCGGCGTGGGCGTCGATATGCAGCACGCCAAAGTCAGGGTGGCGCTCGGCCAGAGCCTGTAGGTAACCCAGGGGCACGCTGTGGTCGCCACCAATCACTCCTACCCGCTTGCCCTGGTCGAGAGCGGCGGCGGTCTGGGCGTAAAGCCAGCCGGTCATCTGTTCGCAGGCGTAGTTGACGTTGTCGAGATCGGTTTGCAGCAGGGGCTGGGTCGCGATCGCCACGCCCTCCTCCGTTGCTTGAATGACGCGATTCGCCGCTTCTCGCACCTGCTGATTGAGCTCATACAAATGCTGGGGAATCGGCGGCATATAAATTCCCTGGCGCCAGCCCTCAGGATTGTCGCGATCGTATAGATCGAGTTGGGGAGAAGCTTCTAGCACCCGCTGGGGCCCCTGGGCGGTGCCCTGGTGGTACGACACCGTCGCTTCCCAGGGCACGCCGAAGATGATAATGCCCGCTGTGTCGTAGTCGCAGGGCAGGCCGTAGAGGTTGCCGTTGTCGAGGCCGACACCACTGGGGTCGAAGGTTTGCAAATTGGCAGTTGAGGTAGTCATCGCAACGTGATCTTCTCACTTTTCGGGAGGGATATGTACCTTTAATTCTTCAATTAAGGGAGGAATTTCTGATTGAACTACTTCCCAAACAATATCGAGGTTAATATCATCGTAACTATGAACTAAGCGATTTCGCATACCGTTGATTTCTTGCCAAGAAATATTGGGCAAGTTTTGTCGAGTTGTCTCTGAGACACGTCTTGCCGCTTCAGCAATTACTAAAATCTTGCGAATGACCGCATCTTAGAGTTGAATATCCGCCACAAAATCGGTCTTTGAATATTGACCGATGTAAGCCGCTATCAGCTCCGCTGACTGAAGCATGTCAAGCAGGAATTGAAGATCCCGTTGCATAAATTACTTGGGTGGAGGAGATAATGGCTTGGCGCCGTAGGTAATTGCGACTAGTTTCTATCCCTTGACGCGTAATCAGATCAACTCTTCTAGAGAATAGAACCGTCAGTTCTGCTTCCATCTGGTCGAGGGTGCGAAAGGTTGGATGAGCCGCTGGGCGAAATTGCACCATCACATCGACATTGCTGCCACCATGAAAGTCATCGCGGAGAACAGAGCCAAACAAGGAAAACTCACTAACTTGCCAGCGATCGCAAAATTCAGCAATTTGTTCTATTGGTACTTCGATCTGAGCAACAGCCACGCTAGCTTGACCTGAGAACGGCAACCTACACTGCTCCGTAGAAGGGAGATAGGAGATTAGCAAAGAATGCTTCTCCTAATCTCCTAGTTTATTGCGTTAAGCCTTCAGCATGTTCTGCACGAAGGTGGGTAGTGCAAAAGCAGCTTGGTGCATGCCCACGTTGTAGTATTGCAGGCTGTGCTCGGCGGCAAAGGCTTCAGACTTCGCTGCATCCATGCCCTGGATGGGGTGAGCCGCGCCCTTGGTCGCGTAGTTAAAGCTCCACATGCCCGTTGGGTAGGTGGGAATAAACGCCAAATAGCAATACACGTTATCGTAGCCAAAAATGCCCTTCAAACAGTGGTGAATGTCCACAAAGGCATGCTGGTTAAACCGAGGTGACTCACTTTGAGCCGTGATCGCCCCACCAGGCTTAAGAATACGATGCACTTGCTGATAAAACGCCGTGCTAAACAGCCCCTCCGAAGGCCCCACCGGGTCGGAGGAATCGATCACAATGAGGTCGTAGCTGGCATCGGGGGCGTTGGCCACAAAGGCAATGCCGTCTTCGATGCGCAGGTCGAGCTTAGAGTCTTCTAGCGCCCCCGACAGCGAGGGCAAAAATTCCTTCGAGGCCCGCACTACCGCTTCATCAATTTCGACCATGGTGACCTTTTCTACCTGGGGATGACGCAAAATTTCGCGCACGCTGCCGCCATCGCCGCCGCCGATCACCAGCACATCCTTGAAGGTGGGATTTAGCAGCATGGGCACGTGGATGATCATCTCGTGATAAGCGTTTTCATCCTTTTCGCTGCACATCACCATGTTGTCGATGGTGAGCATTTTGCCGTAGGCAAAGGTGTCGAAAATCTCGACGGTTTGGTAGGGCGATTTTTCGCGGAAAATGCGATCGCCCTTGTGGCGAATCGACAGCGCAATATCGTCGTTCTTGTCGGTAAACCAGACGCTGCGGCTCTGTTTTGGGGTCACCAGCTTGTTGGTGATCTCGTCGCGCAGCTCACCCAGGTCAACGTCGATGCGCTCCAGCAGTTCGAGCTGGCCGCGGTTCATCTCTAGAGCCGAGCCGTAGTCGGCCTTGAAAGCGACCTTGAGCTTGTCGAAGGAGATCCAGGGGTTGACGGTGTCGCCGCAGGTAAACAGATCGACCGCCGCATAGCGGTACTCAGGCCAGGTGTGGATGGCCAAGTGACTTTCTTGAATCACCACTACCCCTGACACCCCAAAGGGCGAAAAATGGTGAAACACTGAGCTAATTACCGTGGCTCCGGCGTCGGCAGCAGCCCCCACCATGCTGCTCTCAATCAACGGTACGTCGTTGAGAATGTCTGACGAGCAGCCAAAGAACTCAACCAAAATATGTCGTCCGAGCGAATTCATGCGCCCTTTCCCCCTTAGAGTTGGCCCAAAACAAAGATCGACTACTGTATCACTGTTTCAGAGTCTATTTCCCCAGGGCAGTGCGAGGCGCTGCCTTAGGGATCTTGTAATGGTGTAGACCCCCAAGGGCGTTTTTGCCTGTCGGGCAGATCACAAGTTGTTGGGGAGCAATCGCGCTCCAAAAGATAAGGCCTACCGTCTCAAGGCCTTCCTTCGCGCCACCCGTACTCTCAGCCCTGTAGACTGCAAAGAATTGTGGGGACTGACTCTAACCCCGGCCCAACCAAGAGGCTAGGCCACCTATTCCCCTACACCTCCTGCTGCAACTCATCCAGCGTTGCCAGCACCTCTTGGCTGTGAATCACTGGCTGCACCCCTAAAAAGCGAGCCCGCATCGTGCCGTCGGGGCCAATGATGTAGGTGTGCCGCAGCGACATTGCTCCTAGCCATGAGCCGTAGGCTTTACTCACCGTTCCTTTTGGGTCAGACAGCAGCGGAAACTCTAACCCCTCCGAATCGCAAAACTCGGCGTGGGACTCAACACTATCGGCACTAACGCCAATCACCTGAGCATTGCGGGCTTTGTATTCAGCAATGTCGCGCTCAAAGCGCTGGGCCTCAATGGTGCAACCCGAAGTAAAGTCACGGGGGTAAAAATACAGCACTACCCACTGGTCGCGAAAGTCAGCCAACGACATTTCCCCATCGCCAGCATTGGTTGGCAGGGTAAATTCTGGAGCGGGCTCCCCCAGGGATATCTGGGTACCCCCCAGGGCTAAAGCCGGGGCGGGAGATATTACCCAGCTCAGCCAGGCCAGACAAAGACACAACACGGCCTGAAGTAAGCGACGGCGATTCATAAAAATCCAGTCCTGGGGAATAGAAAATTAATGGAAAAAACGGGACCAATCAAGCTCCAAATCATCCGATCGCTAGAGATTTCCGAAAGCTTTTTAACCAAAGTTTACAATATTGCTGTCTTCATCCTATGCCAGCTACCGCTCCCTTCAAGGAACTTTTACGATGCCTCTAACTACTGACCTACAAACCATTACCCTCGGTCCCAATGGCCCCACTGTACCGGCATTGGGGGTAGGTACCTGGGCCTGGGGCGACTCCCTGTTTTGGGATTACGGTAAAGCCTATAGCGACAGCGACCTGCACGCCGCCTTTGAGGCTTGTCTCGACGCTGGCCTGACTCTGTTTGACACTGCTGAAATCTACGGTTTTGGCAAGTCAGAGCGGTTGCTGGGTCAGTTTATGCAGCAGCGTCCTCAGCAGGCTGTGATTGCTACCAAGTACTTCCCGCTGCCCTGGCGATTTTCTCAGCAGTCGGTGGTAGATGCGCTGGCCGCCAGCCTCGATCGCCTTCAGGTGCCCTCGGTAGCGCTCTACCAAGTGCACTCACCGCTGAGCTTTTTGCTTAGCCAAAAAGACCTCATGCAAGCCCTAGCAGCAGAGGTGAAGCAGGGCCGCATTGGTGCCGTCGGAGTGAGCAACTACCCGGCCAGTCAGATGCGCCAGGCCCACGGTTATTTAGCTGAATGGGGCATTCCCCTCGCCGTTAACCAGGTGCAGTACTCGCTGCTCAACCGCAAAATTGAAACCAATGGCGTGATGGAAGCGGCACGGGAACTGGGCATCACTATTCTGGCCTACAGCCCCCTGGCCCAAGGGTTACTCACCGGCAAATACACTCCTGAAACTGACCTCAAACCCGCTGGTGCCAGACGTATCAGTCCTAGCTTTAGCCAGGAGAGCCTAACCAAACTCAAGCCTGTTATTCAGGCACTTCAAACAATCGGCGAAAAGCATGAACGTACCCCTGCCCAAGTGGCCCTCAACTGGCTAGTGGCCCAGGGCAATGTGCTGCCCATCCCAGGCGCTAAAAATGTTCACCAGGCCGCTCAAAACGCTGGGGCATTGGGTTGGCAACTGGCTGTAGATGAAGTCGACCAGCTGGCTCAGCTGACTCAGAACAAGCGCTAGGTCCAAAGGAGGCTAGGCTGCGATTGGGCCAGTGGCCCCAGGGGTATCGCTAGGCCTGACGGGGGGGATAGGCTGCGATCGCGACCTATCCTCTACCACTTCAAAGCCAAAGAATCCTTCTAACGGAAGATGTTCAATCAGAAATAAATGGTTTTCTTAAGAATATTTTTTATCTTGATTTGCGCTTTATTTTGTGTCAGTAAATTCACCCAAAAAATAAAAAACTATTGTTTTATTGCCCAGGTGTATCGCGAGATACAAATAGTCACATAACGCAAGGATTGTGTTGACGGTTTTCATTTTTCCCTTCTACAATTTAGAAGTCGAACAAGTCAGCCTAATCTAGTCGCCTCCAGGGGGCTAGAGCGGGGGAACCAGTAAAGGGGCGTGTTTCCGAGTTCTCAAACCCCCATGAAGGGTAATCGGAAAAGGGTATCTCTCAACCCTAGCCCGTCAGCTAACCTCGTCGGCGTTGAGGGAGACTGAACTATCACCATTTACGCTAATGCGTTGATTGTTTCAGTGTCCTAAGTCGTGTTAACACGGCTTGTTCGCTGTTCATGACTAGGCTCCAGGAGGGTCTCATGCAGCTCAAATCGCGCACCACTGCCCCATCAAGGCAGCCATTTCTGAATGCACCTCAGGTCTCTCCCGAGGCGGCAATCAAGCCCATGATTATGCGTTTAGAGGCGGCCCTAGGTCGTCGCGATCTCGCAAAGAATATTGTTTTATTACTGCGGCCGAAACCGCCTGTTACAGGCCCCAATACAGACGAGCAAACGATCAATTTTGTGGTCGGATACAGTGGCTCAGCCCATAGCCAGGCAGCCCTCGATCTGGCCCTATGCGTAGCTCATCAAACCCGTTTGGCTAAGCCTAACCCTGTGCTAGTGCATGTCGTCTATGTTGTCGATAAAACTCGCCCTAAAACCATTGCCAATGCCGATCGCATTCTGTGGCAGGCTCGCTGCTTGGCCAGTGAATGGCGCGGCTCACTCAACGCCCACCTGCGGGTAGGTCAGGTTGCGACCGAGCTTAGCCAGGTAGCCAAGGAGATCGGGGCTGAAGTGCTACTGGTGGGTTGTCACAACACCAAGCACCGCTTGGTGCAGCAGCTAGATTCTCAGACCCCGTGCTCTGTACTGGGGCTACCCAAGTAAATTGAGCACCTCGTCGACGTAGATCAGCACTAGGCATTGGACCTTCAACCGTGGAGCCGTCCTATTTGGTTAGGGTTCGCTATGCCCCTAAAAACCTATGTTGCTGATCTAGGTGTCATAGCCACGATTTGTTCTTGGGTGATGGTGGGGCGATCGTGTCTACCCCCACTTGAGCAGCTCCATTAGACGTTCTAAGCAACTTCGCCACCTATATTCTTGAGGAAGAAACTGTGAGCTATCAAAAGATTCTGGTGGCCCTCGATCGCACTGCCGCCTCCGATCGCGTTTTTGACTATGCCCTGGGGTTAGCCCAGTCTTCCCAAGGGCAGCTACAACTGGTTCACAGCCTCAATATCAGCTCCCACGACAACCTGGGGAAGCTGATTGATGCTGGAGTAGGCCTGCAAAGCCCTACTAATATGCAGCACGAAGAGGAGGCTGCCCGGCTACAGCGAGCTCAAGAGACTAAACAATGGCTAGAACAGTTGCGCGCTGAGGCTCTAAAACGAGATGTCTCAGCAGATTTTATTTGTGAAATGTCCGAGCCTGGCTCGTTTATCTGTCAGCTCGCTAAAACCTGGGGCGCCGACGTAATTGTGATGGGCAGCAGCGGCAAAAAGGGCTTGAAAAAACTCGTAATGGGCAGCACGAGTGACTATGTGTCAAAGCATGCTTCTTGTCCAACCCTATTGGTGCCCAACGATAGCAGTCAAGAGGTTGAACTTTTCTCTAAAGCCTCTGAACCTGCCTGAGCCGGAGTTTTTTAGCTGCCAATACAACACCTCCAAACAATTAGTATTGGGGAAATAAGACGGATACCTAAATTGGTATAGGTGTTGGGAAGTTGAAACTTTGTAGCTAATAAAAGCTTCAGCTCAAGTTAAGGCTACTTGCCCTACGCGGATCTGCTGGACGGACGTGCTGTTGTTTAAAGCTGGAGATTTACAGCACTAGGGGGTTGCCCCGGTTAGTAAACGTCACAGCCTCAATTCGCCAATCGGGCTGATTGATCAGGGTTTCTCGTAGGCTGCCCAGCAGGGCCTTTTGCTCACATACCGACAGCGATTGCAGCACTCGGCGCGAGTCGCGGGCCACTCGCAGGTCGATGGTAACGGTGTTGGTTTCTGGGTTAAAGCTGGTGCGGTAGCCCGAGAGGGTCAGCTCTGGAGTTACCTGCTCGGCCATGATTAGGGCAACGGTGTTCTCCATGCTCTGCTGGCGGGGTACCTGAATGGGCTCAGTTTGGTAGCCTTCGCAGCGATCGTCGAGGGTGTAGAGGTCCACGGCGACTGGGTCGGCAGGCACGACTAGCCGTCGGGCCTTGGCCTGCATCAGGCGATTGGCAGCGACAAGCTCATTGGTGGGGTCAGGCAAGGTTACCATGGGGCCTGAGCTTTCCTTGCCCAGTGGTTCGCTGGGGCTAGGGCTGGCAGTCGATTGGGTAGGGGTTGACGCGGCTATTCCTGACTCGGCCTCATTCTCCACGCACCCCCCCAGCAGAGCCAGCAGCGCTAGAGAAATCATCCCGAAGATCATCCTTGAGGCCCCGGGCCGGGTATGGTGGGGACGGTATTGAACGGGGTTGGGACAACGGACCATGGCAAGTGCTTCCTGGAATCGACGACACGTGCTGTCGCTGGCTGATTTTACGGCGGCGGAGTTTGAAACGGTGATGGAAACGGCGGTGAGCTTTTGGCAGGTGCTGTCGCGTCGCACCCGTAAGGTGCCCGCCCTGCAGGGGTTGGTGGTTACCAACATGTTTTTTGAACCCTCCACTCGCACCCGCAGCAGCTTTGAGCTAGCCGCCAAGCGCCTGTCGGCAGATGTGCTCAACTTTGCCCCCGGTACCTCGTCGCTCACCAAGGGTGAAACCATTCTAGATACCGCCAAGACCTACCTGGCTATGGGCACCAACTTAATGGTGATTCGTCACCAGGAGGCGGGGGTGCCAGGGGCGATCGCCGCCGAAATGGACCGGCTAAACACTGGTGTCGGCGTGCTCAACGGCGGCGACGGGCTCCACGCCCATCCCTCCCAGGCCCTGCTCGATCTATTCACACTGGGTCTGACCCTTGATCCGGAACAACCCACAGCATCGCTGCTGGCAGGCAAGAAAATTGCCTTGGTCGGCGATATTCTCCACTCCCGTGTCGCCCGTTCCAACCTGTGGTGCTTGACGGCCTGCGGCGCTGAGGTCCACTTGGCGGCCCCACCCACCCTGCTGCCCCCCGGTTTCGCCGACGCCTTTATTACCCAATCGCCCATTGATATTCCCCGCGCCATCGTGCAGCACAGCACCCTGGCCCCAGCCCTAGAAGGGGCCGACTTTGTCATGACCCTGCGCCTGCAAAAGGAGCGCATGGCCCAGCACCTGCTGCCCAGCCTGCGGGAATATCATCAAGGGTTTGGGGTAACGCGCGATCGCATCCAAGCCTGCCAACCTACCGTCAAAGTGCTGCACCCCGGCCCCGTCAACCGCGGCGTTGAAATCAGCTCTGACTTGATGGATGACCCCGCCCTAAGCCTAATTAGCGACCAGGTAACCAGCGGCGTCGCCGTGCGCATGGCGCTGCTGTACCTGATGGGAGTGGGGAAGAAAGGGAGTGAGGAGTGAGGGAGTAGAGAGTAGTTTTGCGTTAAGACATTTAATTCAAAACCCCATCACCCCGTAACCCCATCACTCCATCATCCCCTACGCCCCAAACCCCGGTTCCCCTGTTTCTCGCGCAAAATATCGGCCCATCATGCCATAGCCGATTAGTCCAGCCCATTCTCGCAGTACCAAAAATTGGCGTTTGCGATTGTCTAGACTTCGTGGGATGGGGCTGGGGTGGGGCGTGACCTCGAACCCCAAACTGCGGAATGTGAGGAGCGATCGCGCCATGTGGGGCGGGTCGGTGACTAAAATCAGCCGTCGAATTCCCCGAGGTTGCAGCAGTGCCGCTGTAAATAGGGCGTTTTCGTTAGTGGTGGCCGAGCAGGGTTCGCCGTCGATCGCCTCTGCTGGCAGCCCGGTGGCCTTTAGCATTTGGCCAATTTCTTTGGCATCGCTGCGCCCGCTGGCAAAGACGAGGGGGGCTCGCTGCTGCTGCCACAACTCGGCGGCCACCTGCACCCGGCTGGGTCGAAAGTCTCCCCCGCGGCCTAGTACCACAATGGCATCGGCAGGCTGGCCGCCATCGCGAGGAATCAGCAGCGCCAGTCCTTTTCCACCCATTTGGATCCTTAGGGGAGATAGGCCCAGACTGTAGAGCAGCACCAGCAGCACTCCAGCCAAACTAATCCGGCGCTTCCACCGGCGGGGGCGCACAATCCAGGGCGCAGCAATCATCACGGCCAGTACCGGCAGGATGGAGGTTGGCTGTAGGAGCAGATTGAGCAGTCGCCAGAGCGATCGCGTCAGGTCGCCCGCCGCTGTAATTTGACAGGCTGATAGATCAACCACGGTATACCTCCGGCTTAGACTTTAGATGCAAGGATGCCCACCCTATAATGCAAGGCATTGGCCACGGGGGCTGTCGGCCCCAATACGGGATGCCCCCGCCCTGATCGGTTGCCTTGCTAAGGGATGGCTGCATGACGTAACCGCCAGTTACGATAGACGAATTTTTGTGAAGCCGGTGCCGCTTCTGTCGTTATTTATGAGTTCTTTATGTCGCTTGCTACGCCAAAATCTGTTGCAGCACCTGCTGACAGTCTGCGGGTGACTTTTGCCCCTCTATCCCTCAACGAGGTTTATGGCCTGGCCGATGACCCCGCCAACGGCGCCGTGGTGGTGATGAGCGGCATGGTGCGCAACAACAGCGAGGGCAAAACTGTAGTGGCGCTGGAGTACCAGTCCTACGAACCTATGGCTTTAGAGGTGTTTAAGCAGATCGCCGCCCAGATCCGCGACACCTGGGCGGAGGCCACCCGTGTTGTCATTCACCACCGCACCGGCAAGCTGTCTGTGGGCGACATCAGCGTGTTGGTGGCCGTGGGCTGCCCTCACCGGGCTGAGGCGTTTGCCGCCTGTCAGTATGCGATCGACACCCTCAAGCACAATGCCCCGATCTGGAAAAAAGAGCACTGGGAAGATGGCTCGACCAGCTGGGTGAGTATCGGTGCCTGTGAGGAGTAGAAGATCGTCGATACAGCGCCCATTGTGTTTCGGCCCAGACAGGCGTTTTGAAGCGGAATGTGTAGGTTGCTTTCCTTATCTGTGGCTCCTTCTGTTCCGGTGATACCATGATCGCCAAGCGCTTCTGTCAAAGGAGCGGGCCGGGAGCAGTGTCCGTCCTTGTTTGGGGAGAATGTATAAAATTGCGGTGCTGAGTTTGTAACTATTTGCACCCATCGGCAGCGGCATTTTTGAGCGATCGCTAGGGATTCTTCAACGGTTTTGCAGGACATCACAGGCTATACCCTCCAACGAGCCGTTTATGAGGGAGCGCACACCCGAGTCTATGCTGGGGTGACTCAGCCAGGTGAGCAGCCTGTCGTGGTCAAGCTGCTGAGAGCGGAATATCCCTCCCTAGAAGAGATCACGCGTCTTAAGCACGAATTTAGCATTCTGGATGGCTTGGACAGCCCAGAAATTATCAAGGCGCTGGCACTAGAGCCATACCAAAATGGGCTAGCGCTGGTGCTAGAAGATTTTGGCGGCATTGCTTTAAGTGACTATCTGGGGCAACGTTCGCTAAGCAGCGATGAATTTCTTGCCATTGCCCTTCAGCTCACTGCTGCGCTAGCCGCACTACACCAGAGCCAGATTGTTCACAAAGACATCAACCCCCGCAACATTCTGATCCATCCAACCAGCGGACAGGTCAAACTGATCGATTTTGGCATTGCCTCGCGACTGTCTCGAGAAAACCTAACCGCAAGTCATCCCACGCTGCTGGAAGGCACCCTGGCCTACCTCTCGCCGGAACAAACCGGGCGCATGAATCGGACGATCGACTATCGCGCCGATTTTTACTCCTTGGGCGTGACCTTCTACGAAATGCTGACCGGTCAGCTGCCTTTTCAAGCCACTGACCCGCTGGAGCTGGTGCACTGCCACATCGCCAAAACCCCTGCGGCCCCCGATCAGCTCCGCCCCGACCTGCCCGCCGCCCTGGCTGGCCTGGTGATGAAACTGCTGGAGAAAACAGCGGAAGATCGCTACCAGAGTGCGCTGGGGCTGAAGGCCGATCTGGTGCGCTGTCAGCAGCAACTGCAAGAGACGGGCACTATCGCCCCCTTTGCGATTGGTCAACTCGACTGCTTCAGCCAGTTTCTCATTCCCCAGACTCTCTACGGTCGGGAAAACGAAGTCGCCACTCTGCTGGCCGCGTTTGAGCAGGTCAGCGCTGGAGCGGCGGAGCTGATGCTGGTGAGCGGATATTCGGGCATTGGCAAAACCTCTCTGGTGCAGGAAGTTCACAAGCCCATTGCTCGGCAGCGGGGGTATTTTATTGCCGGTAAGTTTGACCAGTTCAAGCGCAACAGCCCCTACGCGTCGCTGACTCAGGCCTTTCAAGAGCTGATGCGGCAGCTGCTAACCGAAAGTGACGACCGGGTCGCCCAGTGGAGAGCCAAGCTGCTGGTGGCCTTAGGTGCCAACGGTCAGATTGTGGTGGAGATGATTCCGGAGGTTGAGCGGATCATCGGGCCTCAGCCAGCGGTTCCCCAACTGGGGGCCTCGGAAGCGCAAAATCGGTTTAATCGGGTTTTTCAGCAGTTCATTGGGGTGTTCAGCCAGCCAGAGCATCCCCTGGTGATTTTTTTGGATGACTTGCAGTGGGCCGATCTGCCTTCCCTAAAGCTGATCGAGCTACTGGTGACGAATCCCGAGAGCCAGTATTTGCTGCTGCTGGGGGCCTACCGCGACAACGAGGTCAGCCTGGCCCATCCCCTCATGCATACCCTAGAGCAGATCCAAGCCGCTGGGGCAACGGTTCGAAATCTGGTGCTGCAACCGCTGGGGCTGCCCCAGGTCGCTCAGCTAGTGGCCGACACGCTACACAATGACGCCGCCCCAGCCCAATCTCTAGCCCAGCTGATCTTCAAGAAAACCCAGGGCAACCCCTTCTTTGTCACCCAGATTTTGAAATCGCTGCACCAGGACGGGCTGCTCTGGTTTGACTTTGACCAGGGCCAGTGGTGCTGGGATGGGGCGGTGTTGCAGGGTATTGAAATAACCGAGAACGTGGTGGAACTGATGGTGAATCAGATCCAGAAACTCTCTGCCAAGACCCAGCAGGTGTTAAAGCTAGCAGCCTGTATTGGGGATAAATTTTCCCTAGACGTGCTGGCGATCGTGAACGAAGCGTCTCAAACAGCAACGGCCAATGATCTGTGGGAAGCTCTGCAAGCCGAATTTGTGGTGCCCCTCACCCAGGCCTACAAAATTCCCCTGGTGATGGATTTAGACGATACTCCCGACGAAAGGTCGGTTGAGTCAGCGGCAGAAAAAACCACCGCTCAGATTGTCTACCGGTTTTTGCACGACCGGGTACAGCAGGCCGCTTACTCGTTAATTCCAGAGTCGCAACGGCGGTCAACCCATCTCAAAATTGGTCAACTACTGCTGCAAAATATTCCGGCGGCAGAGCGCAATGACAACATTTTTGCGATCGCCAACCAGCTCAACTACGGCGTCGGTTTGCTGACCTCAGAGGCTGAAGCCTACCAGATGGCCGAGATCAACTGGGTGGCAGGCCAAAAGGCCAAAGCCGCTGCCGCCTACGACTCGGCCCTGCGCTACCTGTCGGTGGGCCTGGAACTGTTGCCAGAAACCAGTTGGCAGCAGCAGTACGACCTGACCCTGGCCCTGCACAATGCCGCTGTTGAAACAGCCTACCTGAACGGTGATTTTGACCAGATGGAGGCCTGGGCCGCAACTGTTTTGCGTCAGGGGCGATCGCCCCTAGACACCATGACTGTGTACGAGGTCAAAATTCAGGCCTGCATGGCCCAGGTCAAACAGCTAGAAGCGGTGCACTTGGGGTTGCAGGCGCTGGAACGGCTGGGGGTGAGCCTGCCGCCGTCGCCCACCTTGGCCGACATTCAGCAGGTGCTGACCCAAACCGCTGGCTATCTAGAGGGCAAAAGTTCCGCCGACCTGCTCAACCTCCCTCCTATTCGCGACGCCGAGAAACTCGCCACCATTCGCATGCTGACCAGTCTCGGATCGCCCTGCTATCAGGCCGCACCGATGCTGTTTCCTTTAGTGATCTGCGAACAGATCGGTCTCTCCCTGCGCTATGGCAATTCTCCCTTCGCCGCCTACAGCTACGTGTGTTACGGGGTGATTCTTAACGGCATTTTGCAAGATAGTGAAGCGGCCTATCGGTTCGGCCAGCTCGCCCTCCAGGTGGTCGAAAAGTTTAACGCGGTGGATCTAAAAGCCAGCGTTAGCTTTATTGCCGGAGCCTGCACGCTGCACGGCAAAATTCACGTTCGCGAAACTCTGCCCTTGCTGTGGGAGGGCTACCAAAGTGGTCTGGAAAACGGCCAGCTTGAATACGGCGGCTACGCGGCGATTCAGCGCTGTCACCATGCATACATGATGGGGCAAGAACTGCCCAAACTTGCCACTGAAATGGCGACGATTAGCACTACTCTGGCCCAGCTCAAGCAGGACAACGCTCTGGGCTGGAACCAGATTGTGCAGCAATCGGTGCTGAATTTGATGGACTCGCCGGAGCACCCGAGCCGCCTCCAGGGAGCTATCTACCGAGAAGCAGAGGCCTTGCCCTTGCTCAAGGCCGGCAACGATCGCACTGGTCTGCACTACTTCTACCTCAACAAACTAATCCTCAGCTATCTGTTTGGCCAGTACGACCAAGCCCTAGAGGATGCGGAGCTAGCTGAACAGTACCTGGACGGGGTGAAGGGATTTTTAGTGGTGCCGGTGTTCCAGTTCTACGCTGTGCTGACCCGCCTGGCCCTGGGCGTGGCGGGAGCCCTGCCCCTCGACTCGGTGCTCAGCCAAGTCGAGCAGAACCAGGCGGCCCTACGGCGATCGGCCCAGTTTGCGCCAATGAACTTGCAGCACAAGCTGGATCTGGTGGAGGCGGAGACAGCCCGCCTGCTGGGGCAACCCTGGTTGGCCATGGAGCACTACGATCGCGCCATTGCCGGAGCCCGAGAGCATGGCTACAGTCAGGAAGAAGCGATCGCCAACGAGCGAGCTGCCGAGTTTTACCAGGCCCAGGGCCACGACAAAGTGGCTCAGGTGTATCGGGCTGAGGCCTACTACGGCTACCTACGCTGGGGCGCGATCGCCAAGGCCCAGGCGCTAGAGGCCCAATATCCCTCCCTGGGCACCCAGGCACCTAGGCAAGAGCCTGGCCCGTCGACAGCCTCGCTCACCAGCAGCTCGGTATCGACGGGCGGGCTCAAAGGCTTTGATCTCGCCACTGTCATCAAGGCCTCCCAAGCCCTGTCTGGGGAAATCGTGCTGAGCGATCTGCTCACCAAGCTGATGCAGATCGTGCTGGAAAATGCCGGGGCGGAGCAGGGGGCTTTGCTGCTGGACACCAATGGGCAGCTAGCGATCGCAGTCTCGGGCGCAGTTTCGGAAACGGTAGGTGATGATCGGGTTGCCGTGCAGCAGGGTGATCTTAAGCTCGGGAGCGATCGAGACGAGGTTGCTCCGCCGCCCCTACCCCTGTCGGTGGTCAACTATGTGGCTAGAACCCGGACCGCCCTAGTACTCAGCGATGCCACGGCCGAAGACCTATTTGCGACGGATCCCTACATCCTCGCTCAGCAACCCAAATCCGTTTTGTGTGCTCCCCTCCTGCACCAGGGAAAGCTGACCGGGCTGCTGTACCTAGAGAACAACCTCACCCCCGGTGCCTTTACCCCAGATCGTTTGGAGGTCTTGCAGCTGCTGGCAGCACAAGCCGCCATTTCGATTGAAAATGCTCGCCTCTATGCTGATCTGGAGGAGGCCAACCGCACTCTGGAAGCCAAAGTGGGCGATCGCACCCTAGAACTGCGCGATAAGAACGTCCTGTTGCAGCAGGAGATTCAGGAACGGCAGCGGGCCGAAGCGGCAGCCATGGTCGCCAACCGTGCCAAGAGTGAGTTTCTCGCCAACATGAGCCATGAGCTGCGCACGCCCCTGAACGGAATTTTGGGCTATAGCCAGGTGCTGAAAAAGCACCAGACCCTCACCGAACCGCAGCGGCAGGGCATCGATGTCATTCATCGGTGCGGTGAGTACCTGCTGACGCTGATCAACGACGTGCTCGATTTGTCGAAAATCGAAGCGCGCAGAATGGAGCTCCACCCAGAGGTCTTTCACTTGCCCCGTTTCCTCGAAAATGTGGTGGAAATCTGCCGCATCCGGGCCAGCCAGAAGCAGATTTCGCTGACCTACGAAATGATCTCGCCCTTGCCTGAGTACGTCTATGCCGATGAAAAGCGGCTCCAGCAGGTGCTGCTGAACTTACTGGGCAACGCCGTCAAATTTACCGAGGCGGGTCAGGTCTCACTCAAGGTCGGCCCTGCCCAAGCCTGGCTCCCGAGACGCGATCCGGAAGCTGATCGGGAGGGAGCGGCCGATTCTGCCAACCTGATTCGCTTTGAAATTATCGATACGGGGGTAGGCATTGCCCCCGAGCAATTGGCGCAGATCTTTGACCCGTTTCACCGCACCCCAGAGGCGGGGCAGCACACCGAGGGCACAGGGTTGGGGCTAGCAATTAGTCGCCAGCTGGTGCAGCTAATGGACAGCGACATTTGCGTCAGCAGCAATCTGGGCCAGGGCAGCCGATTTTGGTTTGACCTCGATCTGTCGACAACCCAGCCGGGCGAGACAAGTAGCCTGACCACCGGGCAGGTGATCGTCGGCTATGGGGGCGATCGCCGCACCGTTCTAGTCGTAGACGACAAGGAATATAACCGAGCCGTAATCGTCGACTTTTTAGCTCCCCTCGGCTTTCAGCTGTTGGAGGCGACCAATGGCCAAGAGGGGCTGGCCCTAGCGGTGCAGCATCAGCCCGATGTCGTGCTGGTAGACCTGGTGATGCCGCTGATGGATGGCTTTGAAATGACCCGTCGGTTAAAACAAATCCCGGCTTTGCAAACCACTGTTGTGATTGCCATTTCCGCCAGCGTGATGGAATTTGACTATCACCAGAGTCAGGCTGCCTGCTGCGACGATTTTCTGCCCAAGCCCATCCACGAACCGGCTCTGCTGGAAAAGCTTCAGCTCCACCTGGGGTTGGAATGGCTGTACGAGCCCATCTCTCCCACCCCCCTGCCATCTGCCCCAACCCAGCTCTCCACTTTCCCCCTCTTCTCCACCGCTATTCCTCCTGGGTCTGAACTCGACACCCTGCTCAACCTCGCTCTAATGGGAGATCTCAAAGGCGTCGTGGCCCATGCTGAGCGGCTCGAACAGCATGGGCCGCAGTGGGCCCCTTTTACCACCCAGCTCAGGCAGTTAGCCCTAAGCTATAAGGGAAGACAGGCCATCGACCTGATTAAACGCTATCAACCACCGGTATGAGCGAGGACGCCGCGAAGACTGCAAGCATTCTGGTAGTAGATGACACCCCGACCAACCTAGATGTGCTGTTCGATTTTTTGAACAATGCCGGGTTCAGAGTTCTATTTGCCGAGGATGGCGAAAGCGCCTTGGAAAAGGCGCGATACGCCAACCCAGATTTGATTTTGCTCGACATTCTCATGCCGGGTATGGATGGCTTTGAAACCTGTCGTCGCCTGAAACAGCAGGAAACCACCGCTGCTATTCCGGTAATTTTTCTAACCGCCCTCACGGAAACCACGGACAAAGTAAAAGGCCTGGCGCTGGGGGCGGTGGATTTCATCACCAAACCATTGCAGTACGAAGAGGTGCTGGCCCGGGTGAAAACCCACCTGCGCCTCCAAAGCCTAGCTCAACAGCTGCAAGCTCAAAACCTGTTGCTAGAGCGCGAAGTGCAGGAACGCACCGAGGCCGAAGCCGCTCTACAGCGCCAAAATCAGCGATCGCACCTGTTTGCTGACGTCACCCTCAAAATCCGCCAGTCCTTGCAGATCGACGACATTCTGCAAACGGCGGTCACTGAGGTTAAAACTATTCTCCAAGCCGACCGGGTGTTGATCTATCGCCTCTGGCCCGATGGCACCGGCAGCGGGGTAGCCGAGGCGGTGCAGCCCGGCTTTCCCCAGGTTCTAGGCATGGTGTTTCCCCAGGAGGTGTTCCCGACCGAATCTAAGGAACTGTACCGCCGGGGGCGGGTCCGCAGCTTAGTCAATGTGGCTCAAGATCACGTCGCGCCCTGTCTAGTCGAGTTCTTGCAGCAGTTGGAGGTGCAGGCCAAGCTGGTGGTGCCCATTCTCACCCAAGACGACCTGTGGGGCCTGCTGATTGCCCACCAATGTGCTGGCCCCCGGCATTGGACAGTGTTTGAAACTGAGTTGCTTCAGCAGCTCGCCGACCAAATTGCGATCGCCCTCACCCAGGCCCAGCTCCTAGAACAGGAGACCCTGCAGCGCCAGGAGCTCGCCCGCTCCAATGCTGAACTCCAGCAGTTTGCCTACATTGCCTCCCACGATCTGCAAGAGCCGCTGCGCATGGTCACCAGCTACCTTCAACTCCTAGAGCGCCGCTACAAAGGCCAACTCGACGCCGACGCCGATGACTTTATTCAGTTTGCCGTCGACGGGGCCCTACGCATGCGCACCCTGATTAACGACCTGCTGACCTATTCGCGCATTGGCACCCGGGGCCATGCCTTTGAGCTTACTAGCTGTACCGCCGCTGTTGAGCAGGCGATCGCCAATCTCCAGCTCGCGATCGAAGAAAGTGGGGCCGTCGTCACCTACCCAGACTTACCCCTTGTCCAAGCTGACCCCACCCAGCTAGTCCAGCTGTTCCAGAATCTGATCGGCAATGCCATTAAATTTCACGGTGAGGCTCCGGTTCGCATTGCGATTGCTGTCAGCCAAACGGAAGATGACTGGCTGTTTTCCGTCCAGGATAATGGCATTGGCCTTGACCCCCAGTACGCTGACCAAATTTTTGTCATTTTTCAACGGCTCAATAACCGCACTCACTATCCGGGCACGGGCATTGGGCTAGCGGTATGCAAAAAAATTGTGGAGCGGCACGGCGGCAGAATTTGGGTGGAGGCTGACCTAGACCAAGGATCAACCTTCTACTTCACCATTCCCCAGGGAGGCATGACATGATGGTGCCGTCCAGAAGCGTGGTACATCCCATCGAAATTTTGCTCGTGGAAGATAACCCTGGCGACATCCGGCTGACTCAAGAAGTGCTGAAGGAAGGCTCAATGCGCAATCATCTGAGCGTGGTGGATGACGGCGAGAAGGCGATCGCCTTTTTGAACCGCATTGCTCCCTACCGCCACGCGCCCAATCCCAACTTGGTGCTGCTCGATCTAAACTTACCCCGCCGCAGCGGCCTAGACGTGCTGAAAATGATTAAAACCAGCGCTGTGCTCAGGCACATTCCGGTGATTGTCTTTACCAGCTCCCAGGCCGAGGACGATATCAATCGCGCCTACGACCTCCACGCCAACTGCTACATCACCAAACCCCTTGATCTCGAGCAGTTTAGTCGCAGCATCAAATCCATCGAAGATTTCTGGCTGTCTGCCGTAGAACTGCCGTCGGAGTAACCTATGGTTCCCCAAGCCCCCATCCACGTTTTGCTGATTGAGGATAACCCCGGCGATCGACGGTTGATGCAGGAGCTGCTGCGGGAGGTGACCTCGGTTGCCATCCAGCTCGACTATGCCGACAGCCTGGATCAGGGCATGCAGTACCTCAAGCAGAGTCCCTTCGACGTCGTGCTGCTAGACCTTTTTCTGCCCGACAGTCAGGGGTTTGCCACCTTCACCCAGCTGCACCAGCAGGAGCGCAAAACCCCGATCGTCGTCACCACCGGCCTAAACGATGAAACCCTGGCGCTCAACGCCGTGCAGGCCGGAGCCCAAGATTATCTCGTCAAAGGCCAGATCACTGGCGAGCTGCTGGTGCGCTCAATTCGCTATGCCATTGAACGCAAGCGGGCGGAGCAAAAGATCCGCGAGCAAGCGGCGCTGCTCGATATCGCCACCGATGCCATTCTCGTTCGCGACGGGCAAAACCAAATTCTATTTTGGAATCGGGGCGCGGAGCGGCTGTACGGGTGGACAGCGGCAGAGGCCCTGGGGCAAAAAGCCACCGAGCTGCTCTATGCCGACGACAATTCAGTGCAAATGCAGCAGATTCAGCAGCAGTTAATGCTCGACAATGAATGGCACGGGGAACTCAATCAAATCACTAAAACCGGTCAAGCTATTACCGTTGAAAGTCGGTGGACTCTGGTGCGCGACGACGATGGTCAACCCCAATTCATTCTGGTGGTGAACACCGATATCACTAGCAAAAAACAGCTAGAGGCACAGTTTTTTCGCGCTCAGCGCTTGGAGAGCATCGGCACCTTGGCCAGCGGTATTGCCCACGATCTCAACAACATTTTGACCCCTGTCTTAGCCACCTCTCAGCTTTTACAGATGGAGTCATTCCATCAAGATGAACGCAGCCTAGAACTGCTCCAGCTTCTAGAGATAAATGCTCGACGCGGCGGCGATATTATCAAGCAAGTGTTGTCCTTTGCCCGCGGGGGTGAAGGCAAAAATGTAATTTTGCAAGCTGGACATGTGATTCGTGAAATTCAACAGATTATTCGCGGTACTTTTCCTAAATCTATTGAGCTGCGGGTAGATACCTCTATGGACCTGTGGCCCGTTGTGGGCAACGCCACCCAGCTCCACCAAGTGCTGATGAATTTGTGCGTTAACGCCCGCGATGCCATGCCCCAGGGGGGAACCCTAAAAATTTCGACAGAAAATCTCACCCTAGACGAAGCTTATACCCGCACAAATCTCGATGCTAAAGCCGGAAGCTATATTGCAATCACCGTTGCCGATAGCGGTAGCGGCATTGCGCCTGAGCTTCTCGATCGCATTTTTGAACCGTTCTTTACATCTAAAGAAATTGGCAAAGGCACCGGGCTGGGGCTGTCAACGGTGTTAGGAATTGTGAGGAGTCATCACGGCTTTATTACCGTCTCCAGCCTGCCCAATCAAGGTACTGAGTTCAAAGTTTTTCTACCTGCGGTTAAGGTTGCTGACCCCCCAGCGCGGAGTTCTACTGAGGTCTGGCTCGGCAATCAAGAGCTGATTTTGGTCGTCGATGACGAAGCCCCCATTCGGGAAGTGACTCAAGCCACCCTAGAGGCTTACAACTATCGCGTAATAACGGCCTGTGATGGTCTTGATGCGGTCGCCCTCTACGTTCAACATCAACATGACATTCGCCTGGTGATCATGGACTTAATGATGCCCGCTTTGGATGGGGCTACCACCTGCCGAATTCTACACAAGCTCAACCCCCAAGTGCATATAATTGCTGTCAGTGGGCTGCCGCAGCAAAATGCTGAGCCGACCTCCATTGCTGTCGAAATTGAAAGTTTTTTACCCAAGCCCTACACCATTGACGAACTACTTCAAGTCGTAGGTGAAGCGCTGAAACCTAAGGGATATCGGCAAGCAGGTTTTGCCCAACAGGTTAGTATTGGCCGCGGTGAAAGTGAGTGAGCTGGGAGGGCAAGCGAGGCAGGGAGGAAGGGCACGATTAAAAACTGCCGCTCTCCCCGGATCCTTTCCTTCCCTCATCCCCTATTCCCTACCCCGGTACTGTCAACGCGCGCCCATTATTCGAGGGCTGAAGGTTGAGGATATAGGGTACCGCTGCCTTTGCCCAGCTAGCGATAGGCGTATAGGCTGCAGCATCGTCGCCATAGCAGGTTTCGAGCATGGCGGTGTGAATAATGCCGGGGTTGAGGGCTACTGCCGCCATACCCGCCGGTAGCTCCTGCGAGAAGGCCTGGGTCAGCCCTTCTATTCCCCACTTGGTGGCACAGTAGGGGGCAAACTCTGGTGAGGTCGATCGCCCCCAGCCGGAGCTAAAGTTGACGAAAATGCCCGATCGCTGCTCGACCATGGGCGGCGCAAAGTGGCGAATAACGTTGACGGTGCCGTTGAGGTTGACTGCAACCACCGCGTCAAACTCTGCGGCGGGCACGCTCCACAGGGGGGCTGGATGATTGACCAAGCCCGCATTGTTGATCACCAAATCGGGCAGGCCATTGGCGGCGATCGCCTCCCTAGCCCAAGCTGCCACCGCTGCGTCGTCGCGAACGTCGACCGCCGTGAATTGGTGGGGGGCAGGGTACTGCGTCGTTAAGTCGGCGATGGTCTCGGCCCCGCGAGCACAGCCTGATACCCGATGGCCTGCCGCCACAAAGCCATCGACCATGGCTCGGCCCAGCCCCTGGCTTACTCCAGTGATGACGATGTGTTTACCCATGGTGTAGGTGCGCTCAAGGATAGTGCGATCGGACGATTCCGCTCCAGACTATGGCTGAGCATGCCTTAATCTGACCGTGGGCGCAAGGGGCGGGCTATGTCAGGATGAAATGAAATGGGGCATAGACAAGTCCTGGAACGTGGATACGGAAGCATCGTAATGGGCAACTGGAGATTGGGACTACGGCAAATACCGGTGGTAGTGGTGCTCTGCCTGGTGATGCTAGGGCTATGGGGCGTGAGTCAGCCCGCCCCTAGCGCCGTGGTGTGCGATCGCGCCGCCCCTGGTCAAGTCTACTGCCGGGCCACCCTACCGCTTCCCTGGGCCTGGCTGCCGAGTCAGAGCTTTTTGCTCAATGATGTGGCCATGACCTCAGAGCTGTGCGACAACAATCCCCACGGCGGCGTGCGCTTTTGCCACCGGCTGACGCTGCTGGGAACAGCTCATCAAATCACTCTGCCAGAGGTGCGCACGCCGCTGTCGACGGCGGCCTTAAGAGAGCAACTGCGCCAGTTTGTTGCCGGTGAGGGCAGCCCCCGCCTGAGCTGGTCTAGCCCTGGCAGCGGCGTGCCCTGGCGCACCCTGGTGATTGTGCTACTGCTGGTGGCGGCTAACTGGGCTCTGTGGGATGTGCGGTGGCCACCCGTGGCTCCCTCTCCCTTAGCCCTCGATGGCGCAGTGCCCGCCCGCCGTGCAATTGATACAAAGGATTAATATCGCCCAAAGGGCCTGACCATCAGCTAGAGCAATGCTCTTGACTATTGTCAAGAGATACACCGGCAAAACGTTACAAAACAAAATATCTAAAAGGGCTTTTCCCCAGGTTTTCCCCAGGTTCAACCGACTTTTCCCCAAGTTTTCCCCAGGAGTTCACGTTGGAGCACGGGCTTGGGCAGCCCTGTGGAAAACGGTATTTTCTTCAGCAGCGATCGCCTAGTCGGCTGCCTGCCCGCCTGTCTGCTGTTGGGAACCGCTAGAACCCCTACTCCGTCGTGGGAACCCTGGGCTGCTAGCTCAAACAGGCCTGTAAGGCAAGATTGACAGTATCCGAGGAGTTCGGCAAAATGATGCGACTGGCAGAGCCGAGTACCGCGCTCCCCCAGTCCGAAAGGCCCGTCTCTGGGTTCTTACAGGCTGGCTTATAGCACTCCGGTTTCGCCCTGGGCAAAGTTAGCCCAGATAAATCCCCATGTTCTTTTAGTAGACAGAGTGTTGCATCGGCAGGCGTTGAATCTTTCACGCCTGGTTGCTGTGGGCGGCTTTATGCTGCCCATCCCAATGGCTGGCTTCAACGCCGGTCCGCTGGATTTCGTCCCGCCGCGATCGCTACAGTTCATCTCCCCCTACCAAGGCAGCGCCCTATGACCCTCAACGTGAGCACTCCCAAAGTTAGCCTCATGGCAGAAGTGCCGGAAGACCTTTATAACGCGCTTCAGGTCTACCTAGATGCCAACCCCGCCTGGAGCCAGCACCGCGTATTCTGCGCCGCCCTATCGCTGTTTTTGATGCAGAGTAACCAGGGCGATAGTCAAAGAGCGGCCGCTAAAGGTCGTCGCGATGTCAACCGCATCTACCTCGATGCCCTGTTTGACTACACTATCTAGTGGCAAGTAGGCTAGCCGACCATGGGCTAGTACTTGACCAGGCTGATTGTGACAAGCTCTGACGGTCAGGGTTTAGGGTTTAAGGTCTCCCGTTCAGGGTGGGTCGTGAACCTTAAACCCTGAATTCCTAAACCTTGAACCCTCAATAATCAGTCACTTTTGGCTGGAGAGATTACTGGATTGCGATCGCTCGTAATCCGGGTTTGAGATGCAACTATCGCGCAAAATATCAGCGATAGTTTTTTCAACGGATTGCGATGCCCGTGACCTGGGTTTGAGGCGCAACTCTAAACGTCATACCTCAAACCCCGAGTTTTCTGCCCCTAATCAACCCAGCCAATATCGGAATCGGTCAACATCGGGTTGGGCTGCCCTTTTTGGATGGTGTACTCCGGCACCCCTCGATGGTAGGTAGGTCTATCCTTAGCTTCCATGGGGCGGCGGGGCGTGATGTCTACCCCAGAGGTACGGCGCGTTGCCGGAGACGGAGCCGCAGGGGGGGCCGGGGTCTCAGCTAGCTTCAGAATGGTTTTCTTAGCCTCATCCAGCTCGGCCTGAGTTTTGGTCAATGCCTCGGCCTTAGTCTTGGTTCCTGCCTCTGCCTGATCGAGGCTGTCCTTGAGCTCAAATAGACGGCCCTGTTGGGTTTCGAGATCTTTTTGCAGCCCGGCAATGATTTTCTCGAGCTGAGCCTTGTCTTTCTCAGCGGTGGCCAGGTCTTTTTCTAAAGCACTCACCCGCTGGGCTAGGTCAACATCGGGGGCGATCGGAGCCTCTGCTTTGTCCTCAGGCTCCGCCGTTGTGGCCTCTGCTTCAGCCTGGGGCTTAGCCGCAACAACCTCCGCCTTAGCCTTAGGGGCAGGCGCCGCTTTATCCTCGAGCTTAGCCGCCTGGCGGCTGGTAGCGGTGCGGCGAGAAGACCCAGACCGGGAAGCGCGGCGGCTGGCCGTAGCCTTAGGGGCTACAGGCGCTTCATCAGCCTCAGGTTGAGGGGCGATCGCAGGGTCTGGGGCGTCAGCCTTATTCACTTCTTCTTTAAGTAGATCGGAGAGGCTTTTTTTCGTCATGGCTGGGTCCAGTCTCGCTGTAGTTCTTCGGCAACTCGGCAGTAGTCAGAACGGGCCTCCTGGCTGTTTTTGCCGCGCCACTTGAGCACCGGCAGCCCCTCTAATGCGGCCCGCTCGTGAGCTTTGTAGGCACGAATAAACGCATTACAGGCGGGAATTTTTAGCTCCAGTAGGGTGTTCTGGGCTTCAATGGCTTCGCCGACGCTGCGGGAATCCACCTTCGTCAACAATACTCGATGGGATACCCCGCTGGGCGATACCGCTTCATTCACTGTAGTAATCAGCACGGCCAAATCCATGGGGGCCGGTGGTGTGGGCAACAGCAAATAATCCGCCGCTGGAATCACCGCCGCCAGGGTCGCTGACCCCAGCGCCGGCGGAGTATCCACTACGATCAGGTCATGGGTATGCTCCTGCCTGAGTCGTTTCAGCCGAGCTGGGTTAAATTCTGCTTTTACCTCAAAGCCCAGCTCAACCGGGCTGCGCCCCGTCCACCACAGGGCCGACCCTTGGGGGTCAGCATCGACTAGCAGCACCGATCGCGTCTCCGCAAACACCGCTGCTAAATTAACGGCGGTGGTGGTTTTGCCCACCCCTCCTTTACCGTTAAACACCGCTAACACAATTGGGCTAGCCAATTAAAGTTCCTCCTCAGGAGATGCGGCCAAAGCCTCTAGCAAGCTGACTACCAAGGTTTTTCGAGGATAGATCAGCTAGAGCAAGCGCTGCATTGCTCGGTTTCCAGAACCACGCCAACGCCTCAACCTACGGAATAGTACTGCAAGCTTGCTCGAACAGCATATCCAGATTTGCCCCATTCTCTAAAAACCTCGTCGCCTACCCCCACCCATCCCCCTGCCCCCTTGATAAAATACAGCCACCCTAGTCGAGATCAGCCCCAGGGCGCAGCATTATGCCATAACTGGCTGTGGCTGCCTCCTGGGGCTATTTGAGGCGATCGCTTTTGGAGATCCAAAAGCGCCCTATCGATATCGAAAGCTTATTACTCCTAACCGCTTACCCAATCTCCCATGGCTAATTCCACCGAGTCACCTGCCACTACGTCGTCAAGGACCTGGTTTAGCCGTCGTCCTAAGCAGCGCATTTTGACGGCTCCGCTGCCTGCCCCCATTGCCGAAAACATTGAAGCAATCATTGCCATTCACCGCCAGGAGGCCGAGAAGGCCTCGACCACCGAGCAAATTTTGGAGGTGGTGGCCTCGTGGTTTAGTCGACCTGGGTTCTTGTACCTGCTGCTGCTGAGTCTAGGCCTGTGGCTGGGTGGCGATGCGCTTAACCACGCCGGTCTGCTGCCCTTCGAACTACCCACCTTCGGCTGGGCGGACCAGGGACTAGATGCAGCGTCGCTGCTGATCTCGACCGGGGTGCTGATTCGCCAAAACCGCCAGGAAAGCTTTGCCGAACAACGCACCCAGCTGATGCTTCAGCTCAACCTGCTATCAGAGAAGAAAATTGCCAAAATCATTGCGCTGATAGAAGAGCTGCGGGAAGACCTGCCCGATATCGTGCAGCGCTACGACCACGAGGCCGCTCTCATGCAAATCTCCACCGATCCCCTGGCGGTGCTGGAGGCGCTAAAAGAAAACCTGGAAGAAGAAGTATCGGTGGAAAAAGAATCTAGAGAATCTGTAGAGGATGTTTAACCGAGAGCTAGCGCAGCAGCTGCTTGACGGTGCTGATCATATCGGCAGGGCGAAAGGGCTTGGTGATGTAGGCATCGGCCCCCTGCTTCATGCCCCAGTAGCGGTCAAACTCTTCGGCCTTGCTAGAGCAGATAATGACCGGAATATTTTGGGTGGCGGCGGTGTTTTTGATCCATCGACAGAGCTCATAGCCATTCATGTTGGGCATAACAATGTCGAGCACTACCAGATCGGGAGGCGTTGCCTGAATCATCTCCTGAGCTTCTACGCCATCTTTGGCTTCCACTACGGTCAGACCCGCCTTAATCAGCAGCCCGGCGATCATTTCTCGCAGGGTTGAACTGTCATCCACAATTAGCACTGTACTCATACCGATGCCTCGCTGACGGTATGCAGACCGCCCATTGCTCCGTAGCTATTATGGCCAATTTGGGCAGACTCTAACACTTTATTTGAGGACGGCATTGTAGAGGGTTATAGGGAAATAGCTAGCGCAGCGAAAACTTGCGAACTGCCAGCAAGCTGCCAATTAACCCCACTAGGGTACCTAGTCCCAGTAGTGCCGCAGGCAGCAAAATCAGCTGTTGGGGCGTTAGTCTCAGCCCCTGCACCACAAACTGAATAAAGTCGGCCTGCTGGGTGGCTAGCTCGGTTAAAAAACGCTGAATGGCAAACAACAATCCCCAGGCGACGGTGGCCCCAGCCAGGCCAAAGGTCGCCCCCTGCAAAATGAAAGGGAGGTAGATCCAAATGCGGGTGGCCCCGACTAGCTGCATGACCTCGATCTCGCGCTTGCGGGCCAGCACAATCAGGCGAATGGTGGTGGTGATGACGGCGGTGGCGGTGAGGGTGAGAATGGTGATGACAAATAGGCTGGTCCACTTGAGGCCGTCGTTGAGCTGGGCCAGGCGGGTGACAGCTTCGTCGACGTAGCGTACCTCATCGATGCCGTCGAGGCTTTGGAGCTGACTGGCGATCGCTGGCACCGACTCAGAATCCTTCGCTTTGACCTTGAGCTCGTCGACTAAGGGGTTGCCCTTGAGCTGATCGGTGGCTCCGGCAATGTCAGACAGGCCCAGATCGGCCACCAGAGACGCCCAAGCCGCTTCCTTAGTCACCGGGGTCACCGCCACTACGTTGGGAAAGCCCTCGACTACCGGCTGTAAATCGCTGGCCTGAAAGCCGCTTTCCAAATAAGCCGATACCTCCAGCTGGCTACCAAACTGGTTGAGCAGTCGCTCTAGCTGCCAGGTCGATTGCAGGCTAATGCCAAATAAGAATAGCAGCACGGTGATGGTGCTGATGGCCGCCCAGTTCATCCAGCCGCCGCGTCGCAGCCCTAAAAAGGTTTCGCGCAGCAGGTAGTCGAACTTGGTAAAAAGCTTAAACATAAGTGCCCTTGCCTGGGTGAGTTGGGCTGACGGTAATTGAACCGACAATAACAGATATGGGGGGCAGCACCCGATGCCAACGCTAACTACAGCATGGTACAAACTATGCTCTGTTCCTAACCTTGTCAAGGGGCATTCGTGATTCGCAACTGAGGTGGCTTGGGTCGGCTACTCTGAACCGAGCTTCAGGCCGCCCTGAGTAGGACTAGGCAGTAGCTAATATTAGAAGAGATCTAGGATTTTGAGGATAGACCTGTAAATGGCTGAAGCGGCTGGTTTGCCCGATCGCCAGGCGGTGATTGACCAGGCTCTAGCCCTGGGGTTTCACCTGGTGGGCATTGTGGCGGTGGGCCCTGAGCCGAGCCCCGCTGAAACCGCCGCCGTGGGTCACCTGCAAACCTGGCTCAACCAGGGCCACCAAGCCGATATGGACTGGATGGCAAACCCCCGACGGCAGGACATTCGTCAGGTACTGCCGGGGGCGCGATCGCTGATTTGCTTAGCCCTCAACTACTACACTCCCCATCGCCATTCCCAAAATCCGAGCCACGGCAAAATCTCGCGCTACGCCTGGGGTCGCGATTATCACCGGGTGCTGCACAAGCGCCTCAAAGCTCTGGCCGACTGGCTGACGACCGCTGGGGAGGGGACGGTTCAGGTGCGCTACTACGCCGACACTGGCCCGGTGCAAGACAAGGCTTGGACGCAGCAGGCGGGCCTGGGTTGGGTGGCCAAAAACGGTAACCTGATCACCCGCCAGTACGGTTCTTGGGTGTTTTTGGGGGAGCTGGTGACGACCCTACCCCTGGCTCCAGACCAGCCCCACACTGCCCACTGCGGCACCTGCACCCGATGCTTAGAGGCCTGCCCCACCGGAGCGATTACCCAGCCCTATGTGGTTGACGCCAACCGCTGCATTGCTTACCACACCATTGAGAATCGGGACGAAGCGCTGCCGGAGGCGATCGCACCTCACCTGCAAAACTGGGTGGCGGGCTGCGACATTTGCCAAGATGTCTGCCCCTGGAACCAGCGCTTTGCCCAGCCCACCACTGTCGACGAATTTCAGCCTCGGCCCGAGAACCTGGCCCCAAATTTAGATGACTTAGCTAATCTATCAGAAGCGGATTGGGACAGCCGATTTCGGGCTTCGGCCCTGCGGCGCATTAAACCGGCCATGTGGCGACGCAATGCCCAAACCGCTCAGAAGTGGTCGAGTGACCCTAACGCTGACCCGTAACCAAAGTACACTCTTATATAATTCTGCTGTCTAACCTGCGAACGCCGTGCTAAAACGCTCTCTCCTGCCCCTGCTCACCCTTTGTGGATTGCTTGGCGCTACCCTGCCGGCCCACTCCCAGGCTTTGACCCCCTATGTGCTGCCCCTCGACTACGACCTGATGACTGAGCAGGGGCAGTTTCTCGCTAACGAGGCCCAGCAGCTGGCAGAGTTTCAGCAGTTTGGGCGAGCGCTCGCCCTGGCACAGCTGGCGGCGCAACTGGCTCCCAACGATGGTCAGGTCTTGGCCCTGCTGGGCGGTCTCTATCTGCAAAACAGCGAGGTCGATAAGGCGCTACCGCTGCTAGAAGAGGCCCGCACTCTACTGCCCGAGAACGCCCGGGTGCTGTTTGCCCTAGGCTCGGCCTACCTGCAGCAAGACAACCCTCAGTTGGCCTCCAGCTATCTAGAGCAGGGTTTGCAGATTGAGCCCAACAACCCCAGCGCTCTGTTTGACCTGGGCAACACTTACTTTAAGCTGGGTCAGTATCCCCAGGCGATCGCCCAGTTTGAGCAGTCGGTGGCGGCAGAACCCGACTTTTGGCCCTCAGTGAACAACATTGGTCTGGTGCTCTACGAGCAGGGCGAGGCGCAACGGGCCGTGGAGTACTGGCGCTCCAGCCTGGAGCTAGCGGGCAATGAGCCCGAGCCCAAGCTGGCGATCGCAGCGGCCCTGCACGCCCAGGAAAACTGCGGGGTAGCAGTCCTTAGAGCTAGCAGCGCCGCCTGCCAAGAGGCGCTACGCCTGGGCACCGAAGCCCTGGAGCAAGACAGCCGCTACGCCGACATCGAATTTTTGAAGACCAACCTCTGGGGCGATCGCTTGCTAACCTCTACCAGCGCGTTCTTTGAGGTGCCTGACATCAAAGCCCTGATTGCCGAACTGTAGCTACTGATGGCAGGTTGCCGACCGATCAGTAGCGCTGGGGCACAAAAAACTGCTCGTTGATCGGGGGGCGCTCGTAGTCATCCGGCGCGCTGCGGCGTGGGGTTAGCTTGGGGGGCTCGGGGGTCATATCGACGTAGTCGATCTTGCTGAGAATGTGGCTAATGCAGTTAAGCCGAGCCCGCTTTTTGTCGTCCGCTTCGACCGTAAACCAGGGCGCTTCGGGAATGTTAGTGTGGGCAAACATGGCGTCTTTGGCCTGGGAATACTCGACCCAGCGATCGCGCGACTCCAGATCCATTGGGCTAAGCTTCCAGCGGCGGGCCGGGTCAGTAATGCGCGACTGAAATCGCCGCTCTTGCTCGTCATCGCTGACCGAAAACCAATACTTCAGCAGAATGATGCCCGATCGCACTAGCATGCGCTCGAACTCAGGGCAGGTGTGCAGAAACTCGTCGTACTGGGCGGCGGTGCAGAAGCCCATCACATGCTCAACCCCGGCCCGGTTGTACCAGCTGCGGTCAAAGCAGACAATTTCGCCGGCGGCGGGCAGGTGAGCCACGTAGCGCTGAAAGTACCACTCGGTTTTTTCGCGATCGCTCGGTGTTCCCAGGGCCACCACCCGGCAGCCGCGTGGGTTGAGCGGCTCGGTGAGACGCTTAATGGTGCCACCCTTGCCCGCCGCATCGCGCCCCTCAAACAAAATGACGATGCGGGTGCCGGTGTGCTTGACCCAGTACTGCATTTTCACCAGCTCCACTTGAAGGTGAGCCAGCTCTTTCTCATAGAATTTGCTGGTTAGCTTCGAGCTGCCTTCCGACTCAGAGATGAAGTGAAAGACAGGTGGCTCCAAGCCTTTGGCACGATCTTTTTTGCGCTGCTGCTTGGCCTTCTTTTTGGCTTTTTTCGTCTTTTTGGAGGAGTTAGAGTCCTCGGTGGTTCCGAGGTCGGCTGAGGCTTTGCGATCGCCCATGGGTGTTGCCCTAATAGACTGTCGCTATGAGCTTAACGTTAGACCAACGTCTCTAGCAGCTGTGCCTTAGCACTTGCCAACGCCTCCGGCAGCTTGCTGGCATCGCGCCCGCCCGCTTGGGCCAGATTGGGCCGCCCGCCACCGCCGCCGCCAGTGAGCTTGGCGATGCCGCCGATGAACTTGCCCGCTTGGAGCTTTTGCTCAATCACTTCTGAGCTGAAAGCGGCAACCAGGCTAACTTTCTCGGGTTCGGGCACGGAGCCCAGCACCACAGCCCCAGCTCCCAGCTTTTGCAGCAGGCGCTCGGCGGCGGTTTTGAGGGCTTCGGCGCTGACCCCTTCAAGCTCAGCCACGATGACTTTGAGAGAGCCCACGGCTTCGGCACTATCGAGCAGCTGGTCAGACTTCAGCACCGCCAGTTCAGACTTCAGTGCCTCTAGCTCTTTTTGGGCGGTCTTGAGGTCGGTTTGCAGGGTGGTGACGCGATCGCTCAGCTCCTCGGGCTTGGCTTTAAAGCGATCGCTCAGATCCCGCACCACGGCATCGCGCACGTTCAGATACTCCAGCACAGCGGGGCCAGCGACGGCCTCAATGCGGCGGGTGCCAGAGGCCACCCCGGTCTCAGAGATAATTTTGAACAGGCCAATTTCAGCGGTGTTGCTGACGTGGGTGCCGCCGCACAGCTCCATCGACACGCCTGGGAAGTCGATCACCCGCACCTCAGCGCTGTACTTTTCGCCAAACATGGCGATCGCGCCCTTGGCCTTGGCCTCTTCCAGCGCCATCACGGTGATCTCACCCTGGTGGCCTTCGGCGATCCAGCTATTCACCTGTTCTTCGACCTGCTGCATCTCGTCAGCCGTCAGGGCGCGGGGGCAGTTGAAGTCAAACCGCAGGCGATCGAAGGCGACCAGGGAACCGGCCTGGGAAATATCGGGGTCGACCAGCTTTTTCAGCGCCGCTTGTAGCAGGTGGGTAGCGGTGTGGTTGGCCTGGGCACGACGACGGCAGGCGCGATCGATTTGGGCCGTGACCTGATCGCCCACGGCCAGCGCACCCCGCTCGACTCGGCCAAAGTGAACGAAGAAGTCGCCGTCTTTTTTGACGTCGTGGACGCGAATCAGCAGGTCATCGCCCGACAGGTAGCCGCGATCGCCCACCTGACCGCCCGACTCCGCGTAGAACGGCGTCTGGTTCAGCACCACCTGCCCTTCCTGCCCCGCCTCAATGCGATCCACCGACTTCCCGCCGACCAGTAGTGCTTCTACTTTGCTGGCGCTGGTGGTGTCTTTGTAGCCCAAAAACTCCGTTGAGTGAATGTGTTCAGCTAGGCTGTCGAGGCTGCCCTGCACCGTCAGGTCAATGGTTTCGTGGGCATCCTTCGAGCGCTGGCGCTGCTCTTCCATTGCCGTTTCGAACCCGGCGGCGTCTACCGTCAGGCCCTGCTCTTCGGCAATTTCTTGAGTCAGCTCTAGGGGGAAGCCGTAGGTGTCGTAGAGCACAAAGGCATCGGTGCCCGAAATTTGCTGGGTCTGCGACTGGCTCTCGCGCTTGAGAATGTCGGTCAGCAGCTTTTCGCCCCGCTCCAGGGTTTCGAGAAAGCGGGATTCTTCGCGGTCGAGTTCGGCTTTGATCTGGACGTCGCGCTGCCGGGTGTTGGGGAAGGGCGTTTCTGCTAGGACGATCGCCGCCTCGGCCACCTTGCTAATGAACGCGCCCTCAATGCCAATCAGCCGTCCGTGGCGCACCACCCGACGAATCAGCCGTCGCAGAATGTAGCCTCGACCCACATTAGAGGCGGTAATGCCGTCGGCGATCATGTGGACGACAGCCCGCACGTGGTCGCCGATTACCTTGAGGGAGACCTTGGTTTTCTCGTCAGATTTTCCGTAGTCCAAACCGGCCAGCCCCGCCGCCGCGTCGATGATTGGCAAGATCAGGTCGGTTTCGTAGTTGTTGGGCACCTGTTGCAAAATCTGGGCCATGCGCTCTAGGCCCAGGCCGGTGTCAATGTTTTGGTTTTGCAGCGGCGTCAGGTTGCCCTCGGCATCCCGGTTGTACTGCATAAACACCAGGTTGTAGAACTCGATGAAGCGCGAGTCGTCCTCCAGGTCGATGTGGTCGTCGCCCAGCTCGGGGTGGAAGTCGTAGTAAATTTCCGAGCAGGGACCGCAGGGACCGGTGGGGCCAGAGGTCCAGAAGTTGTCGGCCTCATCCATGCGCTGGATGCGGTGGGCGGGGATGCCGATCTGGTTACGCCAGATGGCAAAGGCGTCGTCGTCTTCGCGAAAGACGCTCACTATCAGGCGCTCGGCAGGCAGTTTGAAAACTTCTGTAGATAGTTCCCAAGCCCAGGCGATCGCCTGCTCCTTGAAGTAGTCGCCAAAGCTAAAGTTGCCCAGCATCTCAAAGAAGGTGTGATGGCGCGCCGTGCGGCCCACGTTCTCAATGTCGTTGGTGCGAATGCACTTTTGTGAGGTGGTGGCGCGATCGACATCCGCCGGGCGCTGACCGAGGAAGATCGGCTTGAAGGGCAGCATGCCGGCAATGGTGAGCAGCACCGTGGGGTCTTCGGGCACCAGGGATGCGCTCGGTTTAATGGCGTGCCCCCGCGCCGCATAAAACTCCAGAAACGTCTGGCGAATCTCTGCGCCGGTCATCGTAGTGGAAGAGGTGGGGGACTTTGCCATGGAACGGGGGAAGGGGTGGATGGGTAAGGGGGTGGATGGGTAGGCGAGTCAGGGAAGCAACCGTAGGGTGCATCCGCAACGCGATGCACGGCCCTGGGAGCTTATAAATATCCCAAACTTCTATTTTGACCGATGATTGCAGATTGCGAAGCTAACTGGGTCAGATATTTGTGCAGAAGGGCGCGATCGCATCAATCTCGGTATCGGTGGGCCTCAGTCGAGTGGGCTGAGGGCGCATTTCGAGACAGCGGTTGCGATCGGCAGGGCGTGAGGGGTACAGGGTTAGAGCAAACGCCCTATGCGAAAATCTTGGCGTGATCAACCTACAGACCAGGGACTATGGAACAAATTCGAGCGGTGATTCATGGGACTGTGCAGGGCGTTGGGTTTCGCTATCACACCTGCCAGACAGCCCAAGAGCTGAAGGTTAAGGGCTTTGTACGCAACCAGCCAGATGGCACCGTTGAAATTGTGGCAATGGGTACTAGCGACCAGCTAAAGGCCCTATTGCACTGGGCACATCAAGGACCAGTGGGTGCCCGAGTTACCGGGGTAGAGATTGAACCTTATACAGGATCAGCTCATTTCGATGGGTTCACCATTGAGCGCTAGCCGCTGTGTCTAATGTAATGAATCAAAAGCAGCGCCGATCGCCCGTAGCTCCAGCCACAGCAGCGGAATGCCTGTAATGTAAGCCAGGCCAATAGTTATAACAATGTTGAGCATCACCTGAAACTGTGTAGCTGATGGCAGTAGTTGACGGTCTGTCAGCTACGGGTCGCTCTCTAAACCTGCGTCAAAGCGATCGCCGCCTCTCCACCCGCGCGATTTACCCCTGAAGATTTTTTTATCTACCTCCATAGTTTCATCAAGGTCGCTATCCATCTTGGTAGGGTGACAGTGAATTCAAACGGTAGCAAAGAGCAGTTAGAAACCCCTTACTTAGACCTTTGTATCGTTTCGCTCTTGAGGTGGGAAAAAGTTAGTTTTGTTTCGAATTCATAACAATTACTGACACCATCATCAATCAAAAGCATCACTCAAAAATCATCAATAAAATCAGGAGTCTTTATGAATAGCGATCGACAAGTCATAATCCAAAATCAGACTGATGCTGAGTCCGTCAGCCCTGCGACAAGTTTTTCACCCACCGTCAAGGTTCACGGTGAAGTGCCCCCAACCAACGTCTATGAGGTAGAGGCTAAGCCCGCGATCGACACCGAAGTCAAAACCGAAGTGAAACCAGAGCAGAGCCCACCCCAACCAACCCAGGAGAGTCAGTCTAACCCAACGCTGACCCGGTTATTGGTTGGTGGCCTAGTAGGCGGAACCCTAGGCACACTGGCTGCTGCTTTGGCCAATCGCAAAACCTCTAAGGGCTTTGACCACAGTGCCCAAGGGGTAAGCCGCGCCTTTAAAACCATTGGTCAGGGCCTGAGTCAGGCCGCCCAAGGAGTCGGTGATGCCGCCAGGAGCGTGGGTGAGGGTGCGACCTATGCCGTAGTGGGCTCGGCCCAAGACGCTGCCCAGAGCATCACGACAGGCACCCAACAGGTGAAATCGACCACTGCCGACGTAGTCCATACCACGACGGAGAAGGTGAACCAAACGGTTAAAGGCGCAACAGCGGGCATCACTGAAGCGGCTCAACAAGTAAAGACCACCGCGGCTGAAGCTGTTCACTCTACGACTGAGCAGCTCAACCACACTGTGAAGGACACTGCTGAGGGCATCACTGAAGGGGCTCAACAAGCAAAGACCACTGCGGCTGAAGCCGTTCAACCTACGACCGAGCAGATTAACCAAACTGTTAAGGACATTGCTGAGGGCACTCAACGCTCGGCGTCTGACGATTCAACAGTTGAACAACCCGTTTTAGTGGGTAATCAAGCCGTCATGGGTTCCACCTCAGAGATGGCTGATATTTTAGCGGTTGATGAACCTGCTTCAGAAATGAGTGATGTATTAGATGTCATTGATGCAGAGACTGTCAATCTTGACGACTGGAAATCAGAGGCTGAAATTCAAAGCGGTGTAGACGATTCCACCTCAGCCAACAAATTTGTTCAAGAAGAAATTACGATTTCTCCCCAGCCCTCTGCCTCTCTAGGGTTTGAGGCTACCCGCCCCAATGAGAAGCCAAGGAGAAAATAATGTCTACACCTAACGACGAAACCGTCACCACTAGGAATAGGAATCAGATTTCCCCAACGGTCGAGGATGAGTCTTATTCCTCTGAGCGAAACGTCGGTCCTAACAGTCAGGCGTTTACTAAGGTGGCCATTGGGGCTTTGATAGGGGCCACCCTAGGAGGTATTGCCGGCGCCTTGACCAACAGAGGCATTGTCGATCGCATCAACACCTCTGTGCGGGGAGTTGGCAATACCGTCAGAAAAACGACTGCTGGAATTGACGAAACTGTTAAAGGCGTGGGCGATGCGGTCCAAAGCGTTGCGGTTGGGGTCAATACGACCGCCAAGGAGATCAACGAAGCGGTGCGAGAAACGGCTGAGGGTATTAGCGGAACTGTAAAAAGTACCGTTCATACTGTGCAAAACACCGCTGATGAGGTTCAGGAGACGGTTGGCAGTACGGTGAACACCGTTAAGAGCGTAGTGGAGGAAACCACTGCGTCTGCCAACCCAGCACTGGATACAGAGCAAGCAACGCTCTATAAGCTAGTTCCTGTTACTGGCAACAAACCCA